>DJBM01000100.1 GCA_002430405.1 Actinobacteria bacterium UBA5976 | reverse complement strand
TAACTTAATCTGGCAAAAAAGCCTGAAAATTGAGGGTTGTGAGTAAACACACACGACATTTCTAGGTGGTTGTGAATGGTGTGGCTGGTGTTCCTAGACTGGGGTAATGGGAAACCCAGACAATTCGGCGCTTTTGCAGGAAAACTCTGACACTCTCATTGTGGTTCCGGTCTTTGCCGAGTCTTCAGTGATTGCTGATGTCGTCACTGAATTGGCGCAGTATTTCCCAAACATCTGCTGTATCGATGATGGCAGCCCTGATTCCTCTGGTGTGATCGCATTACAAGCAGGGGCACAAGTAATTTGGCATCCAATAAATCTGGGCCAAGGCGCTGCGCTGCAAACTGGCATCGAAGCCGGAATCGAAAATACGGAGATTAAGTATTTTGTTACTTTTGATGGCGACGGTCAACACTCGCCCATCGATGCACTCGAGATGGTACGAATCCTGCGCGATGATGAATTTGATGTGGTATTCGGTTCGCGATTCTTGGACGAACGAACTGAGTTAACTTTTGCAAAACGGGTAGTTTTAAAAATGGCCATTACCTATACCAACTGGTTAACCGGCCTTAAATTAACTGATGCCCATAATGGATTGCGCGCGTTTAACCGAAACGTGGCACAGACGATCAAGCTCCAGCAGGATGGAATGGCTCATGCTACGGAAATCGTGAATCAAATAGGTAAAGGTGGTTTTCGATATTGTGAAAACCCAGTTCATGTCGTTTACACCGACTACTCAAGGGCAAAGGGACAAAGCCTATGGAACTCCGTTAACATTTTATTTGACTTGATATTGAGGTAACTATGCTTATTGCTCAACTGTTCTTAATGGCCATCATCCTTGGCCTACTTTGGTTTTCCTTGCATCACCGTTCCTCCACTGAAGCGCGGGCATTTCGCCGAGTCGCATTTCTTGGTCTAACACTTTTAACGGTGCTTGCTATTTTGTTTCCATATGTAGTGACAGACATAGCAAATACTTTTGGAATTGGTCGTGGAGTCGACTTTGTTATTTACTTAGTTTCAATTGGCTTTCTATTTTTCTCGCTGAGCGTCTATCTAAAATTTGGTGACATGGATCGTCGAATAACTCTGTTGTCCAGGCACATCGCACTTTTAGAGAGTAAGGGCGACCTGGGTCAGATAGATCCTGGCAAAATTAAGTAATAAGAATGATTCTTGAACCAACCATAATTTCTCCGGGTGTCCTGCCGCTTTGGCTGGACATCGGCGCTGTAGCCCTGGGCGCCGTATTTGGCGCGACATTAGCGAATTCGCGGCAAGCTCCTTTGCTGGGGGTTTTGCTAGTTGGTATTTTGCTCGGCTTCGGCGGATCAATGATTCGCGACATTTTGCTAAACACTGACATAAACGCGTTGGTACATGGTCGATACATAACTACCGCAGTGATTGCCTCAATAATTGGCGCGCTCCTGGGAGATCTGTTACTGAAGCCGATGTGGTTGTTTACTTTGTTGGACGCGACTGTCATGGGACTCTTTGCCGTAATTGGAACTGAAAAAGCACTGCTGTTTGGAATGCCAATTAGTTCTGCCCTTTTCATCGGAACCTTGACTGCAATTGGCGGCGGCATCATTGCGGACTTGCTAACAGGAGTGAAGCCCGACGTGATGTCTCGGGGTCCATGGAGTGCATCAATGGCTTTGGTTAGCGCCTGTTGGTTCATAATTTGGTTTGAACAAGATTTTGTTAAGTTTGCTGAAATTAGTTCAATTGCGATGTGCGTACTGCTTCGAGGTATGGCGATTTGGCGAGGCTGGGAAGCTCCTCATGCCGATCACCTAAAGCCAAATACTTGGTTCAAGCAAAACAGCTAACTGACTTACAAATACACTTATGGCATGACTTTTGATGTTGCCCGCGTTCGCTCTCACTTCCCATCCCTAGAATCTGGGGTGGCCCACTTTGATGGCCCTGGTGGCACTCAGACACCACTGTCAGTTGGGCAAGCAATCTGCAAAACCATGACGGGTCCACTGGCAAATCAAGGCACTTTAACCCAAGCTGAGCGCAACGCGGAAGCAGCAGTTGATAACGCCAGAAGCGCAATGGCCGACTTACTCGGTTCCTCACCAGAGGGCATTTTCTTTGGTCGCAGTATGACGCAAATTACTTTTGATATTGCTCGAACTCTTGCCCAAAATTGGGGACCAGGGGATGAAATTGTTGCCTCCCGTTTGGACCACGATGCAAACGTGCGACCTTGGGTGCGTTACGCCGAACAAAGTGGCGCCACACTTCGGTGGATTGAATTCGATCCCACAACTGGAAACCTTGATATTTCCGATGTGGAGTCCGTTATCAATGAGCGAACTAAGCTCGTTGCAATAACTGCTGCTTCAAATTTAATTGGAACTCGCCCAGACATTCCTGCCATAAGTAAAGCGGTGCATGCAGTCGGCGGTTTACTTTATGTTGATGGCGTTCACAACACACCTCACGCGGTTGTAGATTTTGCCGCAATGGGCGCAGATTTTTATGGCTGCTCCCCTTACAAATTCTTTGGGCCTCACATTGGTGTGATGACTGCCTCGCCTGCACTTTTGGAAACTCTGCACCCAGACAAATTGCTACCTTCCACCGAGAAAGTGCCCGAGCGATTTGAGCTTGGCACGCTGCCATATGAATTGCTGGCCGGCATAACAGCCGCAGTTGATTTCATTGCTGACATGGTGCC
>DJBM01000041.1:12950-17654 GCA_002430405.1 Actinobacteria bacterium UBA5976 | reverse complement strand
TTCTGGTTTGAAGGAAACTTCGAGTCATATGAAAAGAACAAGATTGATCGCTTAGGCGCCGATGCGGCGCGCCCACATCGAGCTACCTATCGGAAACTAACGCGCGGTTAAGGAAAGTACTGTCGTGGGAATTCTTAACGTTCCAGTCCATTTGCGCTGGGGTGACATGGATGTTTTTGAGCACATAAATAATGTTGCTTACGTTGGATATCTTGAAGATGCACGAGTTTCATTATTAGCAAATGCGGGCTTTGCCCCAGAACTCGATGGCATTAGACAGTTTGTTGTCCGCCATGAAATTGAGTATTTGAAACCACTTACTTTTAGGGCAGAACCTATGCAGATGCAAGTCTGGATTGAGTCGATCGCAAAAAGTTCATATGTAATTGGGTATTGCTTGCTGGATGAAAACGCCGAATACATGCGGGCAAAAACTACGCTGGTCTGCATGAGCATGCAAAGCGGTCTTCCTTGCCGCATTCCACTGCAACTTAAGCAAACTTATGAAAAGTTAATGCGCGACTAATCTTGTTTGCTCGCTCTGGGCAAGTGTTGGAATCTTTCTAAGCAAGAAGAGTGAGGCCATGGCAATAAAACACAGGACTGCGGCAACGTACCAAGCTACTTCGTAGTCACCATTAGTTTCGCGAATCCACCCGGCAAAGGTAGCGGCGATGGCAGCGCCCAACATGTGAAATGCAAATAACCACCCATAAACCACTCCAGAGCGGGCCAAGCCAAAATACTCCCGGCACAACTGAACGGTAGGTGGAACAGTTGCGATCCAATCAAGACCATAAAAAACTATGAAGAAAATTAGGGGTGGATTTACATCAGGTCCGAGCACCACAGGGATAGTCAATAAAGCTAAGCCGCGCATCCCATAAAAGAAAACAAGTAACCAAACAGAACTTACTTTGTCAGTTAAATATCCCGAACCAATAGTTCCGATCAAGTCAAAAATTCCCACTATGGCAAGAAGGGATGCAGCCGTGCTGACTGGCATGCCGTGATCATGCGCGGCGGGAATGAAATGGGTCCCGATAAGGCCGTTAGTTGACCAGCCACACACAAAGAACGTAAATGCTAATACCAAAAACGCCGGGTGACGCATTGCGGTAAGTAAGACCTCGATAGCGCCGCGCGCAGTTGCTGGGGCGGCTGGCCCAAGGTCAACTTCTTGCGCAGCGCCGTAAGGCAAGAGTCCTATGTCAGAGGGCCGATCTCGCAAAAAGATAAATACCACTGGAGCAAGCACTGCGCTACATGCAGCGATGATCAGTGAGGCACTTCGCCAACCTGAGCCCGCAATCATAAAACTGAGAAGTGGCAGAAATATCATGGAACCTGTTGCGTAACCTGCTGAAAACAACCCGGTGACCAATCCACGACGCTTAACAAACCACCGGTTCGCAACCGCTGCTCCAAAAACTAGTGCTAGGCAACCAGTACCAAATCCCACAAATATTCCCCAGAGTAAAACCAGTTGCCAACTTTGGGTCATCAAAGTAGTTAGGTATAGCCCTGTTGCAACTAAAGCTAGGGCAGCGGAAACCACTCGACGCATAGAAAAGCGTTCAATTAAAGTGGCAGCAAAGGGCGCTGTGAATCCATAAACCAGAAGATTTAGGGCAGCAGCACCGGAAGTCAAACTTCGAGACCAACCAAACTCAGTCTCAAGTGGCAACAGCATCACGCCAGTAGTTGAGCGAAATGCGGCCGCTGAGACAAGAGTCAGAAATGTAATTGCGACTATCCACCAAGCGCGATGCATTCGAGACAGTACTGAGGCCATACCCGCACACTATCGGTATTGGATAACGCTTACTTAACTACTCGCTATTTACCAGACTGTTAGCAGCTGCTACCAAATAATTCCACAATTCCTCACGCGCAGTTAGTGGCATTTCAAGTTGCTCAAGAGATGCCTGCATGTGGTCCAACCAGCGATCGCGCGCATCAGGATCGATCACGAAAGGCATGTGGCGCATTCGCAGTCGGGGATGACCACGCTCGCTTTGATAAGTCGTTGGGCCACCCCAATATTGTTGTAAAAACAAAGTGAGATGGCGACGAGCTTGGACTAAATCATGACCTTGATACATGAGGCTTAGAACTTCATCAGTTTCAATACCTTGGTAAAATCCATCAACAAGCTTTACGAAGAATTCCTCGCCGCCAACGGCTTCAAATAAAGTGCTTTCCACTTGTCTAGTTTGCCCTAATTAACAAGTAGCTTTTCAGCATCTAATCGCGCCGCTGCTTTGGTAATGTTTCGAGTCATTGAACCAAACACGAATCCATGGAATGGCCAAACTGACCACCAATATGCATGGCCTGCCAATCCCTTGGGGTGGTAGATGGCGTTTTGGCCGTAAATAGTTTCGCCTGCATCATTTTTTTCAACTCGTAATTCTAACCAAGCAAGTCCTGGCATGTGCATTTCTGCTCGCAACCTCAGTAACTCACCTGGAATACATTCTTCTACTCGCCAAAAATCAACAATCTCGCCTGCTAGTAATTTATTTGGATCGCGACGGCCGCGTCGTATTCCGGGACCACCGAAAAATCGATCAATTACTCCGCGAGTTTCCCACGCCAACGGGAAGGAATACCAACCGTTTTCGCCACCGATTCCTTCAATAATTTTCCAAAGTGATTCGGGTGTTGAGTTGGAGGGAACGCTGCGATTGTCTGTGTATAGCGAGCCACCAGCCCACTCTGGATCTGTTGGAAGTGGCTCGCTTGGCTCGCCAACCATTGATGCGGAAGACCAGCGCGATGTGACGTTTGCTTGCCGAATTCTAGTGAGGGCAATGGCGACCGAATCCTCAAATCCCAGCAAGCCCTCGGGCGGATCGGGGATGTATTGCTTAATGTCATGTTCGGCGCAAATAACTTCAGTCTTCAAGCTATCAACAAGTGGTCGAGCAATCTTTTTTGGAACTGGTGTGACGAGCCCAATCCAACGCGCAGAAAGACCAGGTGAAAGTATGTTGATCGGCAAAATAATGCGCTTACGCAATCCGGCAACTTTTGCATATCCATGCATCATTTTTTGATACGTCATGATGTCTGGGCCACCAATGTCAAAAGTTCTATTAATTCCAGCCGGCAGGTTTCGGGCCTCCACGAGATAGCGAAGGACGTCTCGAATCGCGATCGGTTGGATCTTTGTTCGCACCCAACGAGGCGTGATCATTGCGGGTAAAATTTCAGTCAAGTACCTGAGCATTTCAAAAGATAGGCTGCCAGAACCAATAATCACTGCAGCCCCGTATGCGATTGTTGGGACACCCGAGTTTAAGAGAATGTTTCCCACTTCAGCGCGCGATTGCAAGTGTGGGGAAAGCTTGAAATCATTTTGCAGGCCACCAAGATAAATGATTCGCCCGACATTGTTACTTTTTGCTGCTTGCGCAAACACAGTTGCGGTGTGACGTTCGTTCTCCTCAAGATTGCCGGCGCTGCCAATGGCATGAATTAAGTAATAAGCGACATCAACATCTTTTAGAGCTTCGACACATGTGGCGGGGTCATCGGCATCGCCCGAAACAATTTCAACTTGGTCATACCAAGGGTGTTGGGCTATGCGCTCGGGGTGCCGGACTAAAACTCGGACAGTTACGCCTTCTTCGAGCAATCTTGGGATTAAGCGTCCGCCGATGTAACCAGTAGCACCCGTAACCAGGCAACGTTGAGTCATACCTAATTGTTACTTATTTCAATGCCTTGTGCAGGCTGGGTCTGGCTGGTTGGCTGATTAATTCTTACGATTGTGGTTGGCCACGTTCAAAATTTCGCCATTTCGGATGTACCAAAGACGGCCATCACTGTCTCGGACTTGGGTCACGCGAAGTGCAACGTCGATTACCGTGCCCCGAATCGCGCCAATTTCCACCTCATCACCTAAACCAAATTGATCTTCCAGAATCAAGAAAATTCCCGAAATATAATCCTTGACTAGTGTTTGTGCACCAAAACCTAAGGCAACGCCCAAAATTCCAGCGGAAGCAAGCAAGGGTCCAACATTGACGCCGGCAATTGCCAATATCGTAATTAAGGCAATGATCCAAACAGTTCCGCTGATTGCGCCATGAAGTAACCGACTTACTGTGGCGGCCCGTTGATCAGACCTGGAACTTGAACTAATAGCGTGTTTGGTGAGCCGGTTTACAGCTCGTGACAGGATGGCTCTTGTTATTAAGGCGAAAACAATAACAATGGCTATTTTTACAGGTTGACCTAAAAACCAAGCCAAAACTTCTTTTGAATCCATTTGTTCATTGTGTCCTATGCCACGGTGGATTCCACGGATGCGTAGGGAAAATGAATATGACTTGTCGTAAAGTAAAGGGGTGATTACTGCTACTCGCCGCATCTGGGCAACTGCAACAGCAACAGCAATTCTGAGTGTGACCGCTATTTATCCCGTCCTAGCCGAGTCAACCAAGCGTGATGATGGTGATGAACCAGGTGTGCCAATGGGAACGCTTAACGCAATCCTTTGGTTTGTAGTCCTGCCACTAGCCATTACTGGGATTATCACTTTGCTTACACTTGGCCCAAGTTGGACTAGCGCAGCTCGAAACTCAACGCGTGATGGTTACTTAGACGATCCAACACTTAGCGAAAAGCAAATTCCACCGAGTGAACGTTCGCAAATTACTTATTAGTTAAATTTGCGCCGTCACGTGCCTGAGC
>DJBM01000041.1:10088-12840 GCA_002430405.1 Actinobacteria bacterium UBA5976 | reverse complement strand
ACTTTGCGCCGTCACGTGCCTGACAGCGCAGTGACCGATCCACATTGTCCCTTAACTCCCGCACTAACCGAATCGCGCCAACATCAGTTGAACTGGCAATAAATGCATCTGCCTTTGCCATGATCTCGGGGGAGCCAAGGAGTGATGGGAAAAGTCCCAGCGTTAAGGTTTGTGAAATTTCGTTCGTTCTAGTTTCCCAAATGTCCGCTAAGGAATCGAAGTATTTATCAACGAATGGAACTAACAGCTCACGTTGATCGGGTTGTGAGAACCCGCCAACAGTTGCTTCAAGTAACGCATTTGCTAATCCATCATTTTCAACAACTGCTTTCCACGCTTCGAGCTTCGCGGCTGCAGTTGGAATTCCTGCCTTTGCCGAAGCTGCTTGGCGCTGGCCACCTGCGGTGTTGTCACGCACTAGTTCGTCTTCGATAGCAGTTGCTGGTAAACCACCGAGTGCTACAAGTCGGGCTACTAATGACCAACGAAGATCGGTATCAACTTCTAGTCCAGCTGGAACCTTTGAACCGTCCAGCCAGCCAGCTAAAATCTCTACATGCTGTGGCGTCCGAGCCAAGCCTGCAATGTTCTTTACGAACGCAAGTTGATGATCGCCGCCAGCATCTGCTTTTGCTAGGGCTTTCAAAAGTGAGGCAAGCAGGGCGTCGCGGTTTGCTGCGCGGTTTGCTGGATTTGCAAATTGCTCAATTGCCGAACGTGCCTGCAGCAATAGTTGCTGGGCAACGCCAATCTCAATCTCACCTAAATCAGTGTTTATAACCATACTTAAATAGTCACTTGCGCTCATTTCAGCGTCACGTGTCATATCCCAAGAAGCGCCCCAGATGAGCGCGCGAGCCACGCCATCTTCGATGTCGCGCAATCCCGTTGCGGAGGTTTTGGCTGAGTTTTCATCCAGGCGGATTTTTACAAAGGTATAGTCACCGTCATTTAAAAGCATTAAGTCTGCAACTGGTTGCCCGACAAGTTCTGGCACATCAGTACGAGCACCGTCGACATCAATTTCAATCCGGTTGTCGCGCTTTATTTGGGTACCAACTCGGCTGTAAAGTCCGATGCCAATGTGATGTGGACGAAGTAATTGATCTACACCATCGGGAGCAACTGGTGGTTCTTGCAAAATTGTTACTGATTTGTATTTACCGTCCTGCACCACAATTTCCGGGCGAAGGGTATTTACGCCAGCAGTTTGCAACCAACGTTGCGTCCAGTCCGTAAGTGAACGCCCACATGCTTGCTCAAGTTCCACGAGTAAATCTTGCAATTCGGTATTACCCCAAGCATGTTTCTTGAAGTAAGCGCGGATTCCAGTAAAGAATGCATCCTCACCGACCCAGGCAACTAGCTGACGAAGTGCGGATGCGCCCTTTGCATAAGTAATGCCATCGAAATTAACTTCAACTGCGTCTAGGTCAAACATGTCTGCAACTATTGGGTGAGTAGTTGGTAACTGGTCTTGACGATAACCCCAAGACTTGCGTTGATTAACGAAGTTAACCCACGCTTCGGTGTACTGCGTTGCCTCAACTGACGCATGATGGGCAGCCCACTCGGCGAAACTTTCATTTAGCCACAGGTCATCCCACCACTTCATAGTGACAAGGTCGCCAAACCACATATGAGCCATCTCGTGCAACACAGTGTTGGCCCGCTGTTCGTAAGTAGCGCGCGTTACCTTGCTGCGAAACACGTAACTTTCATGATGGGTTACGCAGGCCGCATTCTCCATCGCTCCAGCATTAAATTCTGGGACGAAAAGTTGGTCATACTTTTCGAACGGGTATCCAAAATCAAAGGCATCTTCGAAGTACTTGAAACCTTGTTTAGTAACGGTGAACAAATCTTCTGGATCTAGATACTCAGCCAAGGAGTTGCGGCAAAATAAGCCGAGTGGGTAGGTGCCAAACTTGCCTTTATATTCATCTCGCACTTCGTGATATGGACCGGCCACAATTGCGGTTATGTAGGTTGACATTTTGGCACTTGGCGCAAATGTCCAACGTTCGATGCCATCTCGAACTGACTCAGGAACTGGTGTTGCTGAGTTGCTGGTCACTTTCCAGTGATCAGGCGCCGTGATGGTGAAAGCAAATGTTGCCTTAATGTCGGGCTGATCAAAACAAGCAAATACCCGACGCGCATCCGCAATTTCAAATTGTGTGTAAAGGTAGACCTCATCGTCAACTGGATCAATGAATCTATGCAGACCTTCGCCAGTATTCATGTAGGCAGCTTCTGCCTCAACAATTAAAACGTTGTGAGTCTTTAAGTTATGCAGCGGAATTCGAAAGCCATCGTGGGTTCCGGTATCGAGGGCCTCACCGTTTAGTTCAATACTTTGAACTTTTGGTGCAATGAAATCGATCCAAGTCGAATTGTCTTCTCTTGCAGTGAAGTGCACCGTGGTCTTACTTGAGAAAGTGTCATCACGAGTGGATAGGTCTAACTCAATTTTGTAAGTTTGCGCTTGGACGACAGCGGAACGCTCGCTCGCTTCAAGTCTTGTGATGTTCGTACCTGACACAGGCGTACTCCTAGTGATTCAAAACGGTGGATGCGTCTAGTTTGACACTTAAAAGCTGGCCGGCAACATGTGGGTCTATTCTGAAGGCATGACACAAACGAAAACTTCTGCTGATTTCTGGTTTGATCCGATTTGTCCGTGGGCTTGGATTTCCTCGCGCTGGATGCTTGAGGTTGAACAAGTACGACCAGTAACTACAAACTGGCA
>DJBM01000041.1:9452-9787 GCA_002430405.1 Actinobacteria bacterium UBA5976 | reverse complement strand
ACAAACTGGCACGTTATGTCACTTGCGGTGCTAAACGAGGGCCGCGAATTACCTGAGAAGTACATCGACTTAATGAAGCGCGCCTGGGCACCGGTTCGTGTTGTCATCGCTGCGCAACAACGACATGGTTTGGATGTCACAGGTCCGCTCTACACCGCAATGGGTACGCGAATTCATAATCAAGGTCGCGGTGATGACTACTTACCTGTGATTGCGGAGTCGTTAGCAGAGTGTGGCCTTGATGCAGATTTAATTTCAGCAGCAAATTCCACCGATTTTGATGAAGCTTTAAAGGTTAGCCATCATGCAGGAATGGATCCGGTTGGCATGGATGT
>DJBM01000041.1:6827-9397 GCA_002430405.1 Actinobacteria bacterium UBA5976 | reverse complement strand
GGCGAGGCGGCTGGAAAATTGTGGGACGGCGTTTTGCTAGTTTCAGCAACTGATGGTTTCTTTGAGTTAAAACGAACTCGTACCCGCGATCCTATTTTCGATTAGTCGCAGATTTTTACCTCTGAACTGGAAAGATAAAATCATGCGCGTTCATTTAGCTACAGATCATGCCGGCTTGGAATTCAAAGATGCTTTGACTAAACATCTAGCTGGCAATGGTTACGAAGTAGTAGACCATGGTGCATATGAATATGACGCGGAAGATGATTACCCTGCATTTTGCATTGCCGCCGCGCAGGCAGTCGCAGCTGAGCCAGGATCATTGGGAATAGTTTTTGGTGGCTCTGGTAATGGTGAACAAATTGCAGCTAACAAAGTAAAGGGAGTGCGCGCCGCGCTGGCTTGGAACATAGCAACTGCGCAGCTAGCGAAAGAACATAACAATGCGAACGTCGTTGGGATAGGTGCCCGGCAACACACTCAAACTGAAGCCTTTGAAATTATTGACGCCTTTTTAGAAACCCCATTTAGTGATGCGCCGCGCCATGTGCGTCGCATTGGTCAGATTGCAGACTTCGAAAATAGTTAGTGATTACAAGTACACGGTTTAGTTGAATCACCATTGCATCGCAAGCAAACAGGCATCGAAGGCGCAACATCCATTGCTGGGCTGCGCTTAAAAAATCCTGAAGGTTTCAGCATGAAACCAATTCGCTCAACTGGCATAACTGGCCAGTCTTCAAGTCTTGGAATGTGATTAACACCAAACACGTACCACATAACAACATCTTCATTAACAAGATTTCGATTCTGCTTAGTCCACTTTGGAAGACCATCCCCACCTTCATGTTGAAATGGATATTCACCCGCAGGGTATCTTTCCTGGCGACGGTTAGGGGTAACCCAGAGATGCTGGAACATAAAGCCCGCCCTCTTACCAATAACAGAATCAGGAGAGGCGAGCGGAAAAGTGTTTCCCTCGGGAACTAATTTGAAACCGACAGATTTATTCATGTGATTCTTTTTATTTGGATTAACAATCTTCCAATAGCGACTGGTCATCAAGTTCAGCATTCGCCCTGACATATTTTCAGTTTCAATTGGAGTCTCTTGAGTTACATAAGCACCACCATGAATATTTTCTGGTCCCATTGTTTTCGCAACTGAGTCAACTTCAATTACGGTGTTCTTTTCACCGTCAACATCTAAGTCCAGGCGCGCACAAAAAGTATGTTGATGATATGGAGCCCACAGCCCAGGTTCCATTTCGGTGGCTGAAGGATGATCAACTCCAGGAGTGTCTGCAAGCGTTAAGACAATTCCTGTTAACTTAGCTTCAAATTCAATTGACCCATCCTGATAGAAGTACCAGAAATATCCATATTCGTAATTATTAATGGTCACGATTGACGAAACAACAAAGCGTCGACCTCTTCGCACTTCCACATGCCCATCAATATCGACATGCTTCCATAAAATTCCATGGTCTTCTTCGTGCATGCAAATTGCATTTTTAATTTCCCGAACATCTCCCTCAGGAGTTAGCAGGTGAACATCCTTATAAATAATTTCTCCAAGGCAGTCGCAGCCAAGTGTTAAAGAATTGGTGTAACTACCAAGTCCGAATTCTCCCGTGTCAAAAGCGTTCTTACGGTAGGTTCCTTGACTTGGATCACCATAGGGAATTACCAGTTCGGCAATAGACATTCGGTAACCGATTCTTCGTTCAATCCCGTTGTCATCAAATCGAACATCGTGAATAACTAAACCCTCACGATGATCCCAACCAACTCGAAAGTTCCAACGCTCCCAATTGATTTTCCAGCCCTGCACCTCACTGGAAGCACCATCCTTTTGGATGATCTGTAAATCTTTTAGCTTTAAATTCGCGCCCGTTTGTGATGCTCGGTAGTCACCAGGTGTCATGGGAATTGGCGTGACCCCACTGTCTTCAATTGCAACCACTTCTTCAGCTTCCAAATCAACAATTGCGTAAAGCCCATTGATGGGGTGCGCATACACATTTGATTCTGGTGTTGGACGAAACCACATTGGTGTCCAAACTAGCCGTTTGCCATTGTCGAGATGCTTTGGAATTTGGGCGCCAATTGGCCAAGTCTCCACATAGACCTGCGTGTCTGGGTCGGTGATGCCTCGCAACTTCAGGGCGTCACGAACGCGAGTATCTTTCAGAACTGCTTTTACTGCTAACGCAGACTCAGTTAAGACAACAGGCGCTTTGGCGCCATCTATCAACTTCCAACTAATTGCGGAGCCAGTTGTAGTAAGCACTCCTTCAAAAACCTGCGAAGTTGGCCTGTGTAAGAAGGACAT
Organism: Actinobacteria bacterium UBA5976; assembly: GCA_002430405.1. GTDB lineage: Bacteria > Actinomycetota > Actinomycetes > S36-B12 > UBA5976 > UBA5976. The sequence goes on along the minus strand of DJBM01000041.1, from coordinate 7,063 downwards.
GCGCACTGTTCTTACAAACTCAGATTTTGGTTTCCAGTCAAGGACTGCCGCCTTGGTTGGCTCAGCTAGTTGGCAGGTAAGCAGAAAGTAAGTCGAGTCAATGCCCCAAAGATTCCGAGCATGTTGCATGACACTTTCGAGTTCAACTTTTGATAACGGATCGAGTGGATGAGCAAACAAGGTGGCCATCCGAATAGCCTATTCAAACTGCAAGGACGGTGCACTGGTAATTTTTC
>DJBM01000041.1:4970-6539 GCA_002430405.1 Actinobacteria bacterium UBA5976 | reverse complement strand
GCGGAACGAATGGAGCGGGTGACCGGGATCGAACCGGCATGGCCAGCTTGGAAGGCTGGGGCTCTACCATTGAGCTACACCCGCGAGCCAATCTTTTTGCGATTGGGCGCGAATTTAGACTATCGCATCATTTCTACTACAATCGAACAGCAAGATCGGGGCGTAGCGTAGTGGCTAGCGCGCCTGCTTTGGGAGCAGGAGACCGAGAGTTCGAGTCTCTCCGCCCCGACTCGTAGTTGCGGAGTCCGCCTTATTTTTCTTAGGGCGGGCTCTACACATCTAACGCCTTATAAGTAGGAGAGCCGTGAAGAGCGCCGTAGAAAACATTTCCCCATCTCGGGTGAAGATCACCGTAGAGATGCCATTTTCTGAACTGCAGTCAAATTTGGATTCGGCTTATCAGCGCATTGGAGCGCAAGTAAGTATTCCGGGCTTTCGTAAGGGAAAAATCCCAACTCGCATAATTGATCAGCGCGTTGGTCGAGCTGCAGTTTTAGAAGAAGCTGTTAACGATGCAATCCCATCTGGCCTAGCCCAGGCTTTAATCGAAAATGAAATTGTTCAACTTGGTCGCCCTGAAGTTGATGTAACGACACTTGACGAAGAAGTGGGCTTAATCTTCACAGCCGAACTGGATATCAGCCCAGAATTTGAACTTCCAAAATTTAGCGATCTTAAAGTAGTTGTAGATAACGCAGAAGTTACTACTGACCAAGTGGAAGAGCAGCTAACTGCGCTTCGCGGCCGATTCGGCGCCCTAAAAGATGTAAAGCGCGCTGCGAAAGATGGCGACGTTTTGTTGGTTGATCTGCGCGGCGACCATGATGGTCAGGATGTAGAAGAACTTTCAGCAAATGCATTTAGTTATGAACTCGGATCTGACGATATGGTTCCTGGATTCGATGATGCGGTTCGCGGTGCAAATGCTGATGAAGTCCGTCACTTCTTATTCACTCCTACGGCCGGCCAGTGGAGTGGTAAAGGAATAACGGTCGAAGTTAAAGTCTTGGGCGTGCGCGAGCGCGAGCTTCCAGCCGCCGATGATGAATTTGCACAACTTGCGAGTGAGTTCGACACTATTGGTGAACTCCGCGAAGACATTCGCACGCGCTTAGGTCGGGTACGACTAATTGAACAGGCTTACCAAGCACGCGATTTAACTCATGATGCGCTAATGGAGGCAGTGAAGCTTGAGTTACCAGATCGCACTATTCAAGATGACATCGCAGCTCACTTTGAAGATGGACATGGTGATGAGGCGCATCGCGCTGAATACGAGACCACAACTCGAAGTGGCCTTAAGTCGAGATTGATTTTAGACAAGATTGCGCAGACCCAAGATCTCCAAGTTAATGATGCTGAGCTTTCCCAATGGCTAATCCAAGAAGCGCAACGTTACAACATGGCGCCAGATCAGTTTGCTGATCAGCTTGTTTCTTCTGGCCAGGTTCAAGGCGCAGTCTCTGAAGTTCGCCGGGCAAAGGCGCTTGCAACCGTGCTCGAGAGTGTCTCAGTTGTTGATAAGTCAGGTAACGCTGTCGATTTAGAGTCAGTACTTCGTGGCGATGA
>DJBM01000041.1:0-4767 GCA_002430405.1 Actinobacteria bacterium UBA5976 | reverse complement strand
GACGAATAGTCGGTCGAAAAGCAAGTAGGTACTGCGAGGCTGACGAATAGTCGGTCGAAAAGCAAGTAGGTACTACGAGGCCGACGAATAGTCGCACTTGTTGGTATTTCCAGCACGCTAGGAGCGAACAAAGCTAGGTCGCCAATGCCAATGTCAGGCTAACCCCTTAGTGTTTAGTAGTTACCAAAAAAACATTTAGGAGTAATTGTGAGCGGTCTCGAGGTCCTGGGGTTCAATGTCCCGGAAGCACGCACCCCGTCCCCAACTGGACAGCAATTTGGAGATTCGGTTTACCAGCGCCTATTGCAAGATCGCATTATTTTCCTAGGCACTCAAGTTGCTGACGATATGGCCAACGCCATTTGTGCTCAGATCTTACTTTTGGCAGCCGATGATCCAGAAAAAGATATTTTCCTTTACATCAATTCCCCTGGTGGTTCAATAAGTGCTGGAATGGCAATTTACGACACCATGCAATTTGTAAAAAATGATGTAGCAACAGTTGCTATGGGACTAGCTGCATCCATGGGTCAGTTCCTGTTGTGTGCGGGTGCACCTGGAAAGCGTTATTCCCTGCCGCATGCACGCATCATGATGCACCAACCTTCCGGTGGTATCGGTGGAACTGCAGCTGACATCAAAATCCAAGCTGAGCAAATGAAATTTACCAAGGCAAAGATGGCAGAACTTATCGCCGAACACACCGGCCAATCAATGCAAACAGTTACTGATGATTCTGATCGTGACCGCTGGTTCACTGCAGAAGAAGCAAAAGATTATGGTTTCGTCGATCACGTTGTGCGCAGTGCGCGCGATGTGGCCGGCGAAGGCGGAACGGCATAAGGGAGACTTTCATGGATTACTCACCACAATCGCGTTACATTCTGCCTAACTATATTGAGCGCACACCGCAAGGAATCAGGGAATACAACCCTTACGGCAAGTTATTCGAAGAGCGAATTATTTTCTTAGGTGTGCAAATTGACGATGCATCTGCAGACGATGTTATGGCGCAACTATTGGTCTTGGAATCTCTAGACCCAGATCGCGACATTCAGATGTACATCAATTCACCGGGTGGTTCTTACACTGCGATGACTGCAATTTACGACACCATGCAATTCGTTAAGTGCAACGTGCAAACAGTATGTCTTGGTCAAGCGGCATCGGCTGCTTCGGTAATTCTTGCTGCCGGCGCCCCAGGAAAACGCTTTGCGTTACCGCATGCGCGGATTTTGATCCATCAGCCATACACCGAGGGTGGCGGCCAAGGTTCCGACATTGAGATTCAAGCTAATGAAATCTTGCGGATGCGCGATGAGATGGAAGGTATTTTCTCCCATCACACCGGTCGCTCTGTTGAAGAGATTCGCCTAGATATGGATCGTGACAAGATCCTTACCGCCCCACAGGCAAAGGAATATGGAATCATCGACCAGGTACTTACTTCAAGGGTTCCGCTGAATAAATAGTCTTCCTTTGGCGTGTACGCCAAGAGAAATTGCATGATTCAAGATACTTTGGAGGAACGCTCGAAGTATCTGTCCACACTTATTCCCCCGGGAGGTGACCACTATGGCTCGAATTGGTGAAAGTGGCGACCTGTTGAAGTGTTCGTTTTGTGGCAAAAGCCAGAAACAGGTCAAGAAATTGATCGCTGGCCCAGCTGTATATATCTGTGACGAATGCATTGACTTGTGCAATGAAATCATTGAAGAAGAATTAGGCGAGTCAGTAAACCTAGGCTGGGATGAACTTCCTAAGCCACGCGAGATCTTTGCTTTCCTTGACCAATATGTAATCGGTCAAGAAGTAGCAAAGAAATCTCTCTCTGTTGCTGTCTATAACCACTACAAGCGAGTTCAAGCTGGCGCGAATGAATCCACGCGTGAAGAAGGCGTGGAACTTGCTAAGTCAAACATTTTGTTACTTGGACCAACGGGTTCGGGTAAGACACTGCTGGCCCAAACCCTAGCTCGCATGCTAAATGTGCCTTTTGCAATTGCAGATGCCACAGCACTTACTGAGGCTGGTTATGTTGGCGAAGATGTGGAAAACATTTTACTGAAACTAATTCAGGCCGCAGATTACGATGTGAAAAAAGCGGAAACTGGAATTATTTACATCGATGAAATTGATAAAGTTGCGCGCAAGAGCGAAAACCCTTCGATAACTCGAGATGTTTCGGGTGAAGGTGTCCAGCAAGCACTTTTGAAAATCCTAGAAGGCACAACTGCCTCAGTCCCACCTCAAGGTGGTCGCAAACATCCGCATCAGGAATTTATTCAAATTGATACCAGCAACGTGCTGTTTATTGTTGGCGGAGCATTTGCTGGTTTAGATCATATTATTCGCCAGCGCATTGGCAAGAAGGCACTGGGCTTCACAGCAAATATCGAGCAACAGGAAATCAACGAGCAAGATATTTTCTCGCAGGTTATGCCTGAAGACATGTTGAAGTTTGGCATGATCCCAGAATTTATTGGCCGTCTGCCAGTATTTACTTCCGTGGCCCAGCTCGACAAAGAAGCGCTGATTGCTGTGTTGACTGAACCAAAGAACGCATTGGTGCGCCAGTACCAAAAACTATTTGACCTAGATGGCGTAGAACTTGAGTTCACACCAGATGCGCTCGAAGCGGTTGCCGAACAGGCAATTCTGCGTGGCACAGGCGCACGTGGGCTCCGCGCGATTATGGAAGAAGTTTTGCTAACGGTTATGTATGACGTTCCTAGTCGCGAAGACGTTGCTCGTGTTGTAATCAACCGAGAAGTTGTTGCTAAAAACGTTAACCCAACTTTGATTCCACGCGAGGCACCCGTTGCAAAACGAATTCCAAAGGAAAAAACCGCTTAGTTTTAACCTTCGCTTGTTGGCGCGAGTTCGATCTCCAAGGAGATTTGGCTCGCGCTTTGCGCATATACAAATTGGCTCTGGACTCGGCCGGCACTTAGTAAGTCAGCAGCAACTAGCTTTGCTTGAGCAATCGCCTGCGCCGGTGCATTAATTGTCGCCGTTACAATTTCCGCTTTCATCGAAACTTTCGCTTCACTCTTGGATTTTCGTAGTTGCGACAAAATCTCGGCAGAAACTCCAAGTAAGGATGCATCTCCGTTGAATGCCCGCAGGGCGTCAGAAGTTGGCCAAGCTGATTTATGCACTGATTCCTCATGAGTCCACGACCAAACTTCCTCAGTTACAAAAGGAAGGAATGGCGCAAAGAGTTTTACCAAGGTGTCCAACGTAATAGTCAGGGCGGCGCGCGCAGATTGCGCACCAGCTTCGCCAGCTAATCCGTAGGAGCGGTCCTTAACTAACTCAAGATGGTCATCAGTGAATTCCCAGAAGAATTTCTCGGCAACTTCCATAGCCTTGGTGTAATTAAATTCTTCAAAGGCCTTAGTGGCTTCATCGACAACATCAGCCAGGGCAGCAAGTAATGCCTTGTCAATTGGTTCAGTGATTGCTTCGGGTGCAGCGCTTCCTTGAGTCAATACAAATTTACTTGCATTTAGAATTTTGGTGGCTAAGCGTCGACCAATTTTCATCTGACCTACATCAAAAGCAGTATCGGTTCCAGGGCGACCACTGGCTGCCCAATAACGCACACCATCGCTACCGTGTTCATCCAACAAATCAAGGGGAGTAACTACATTGCCTTTAGATTTCGACATCTTTTTGCGATCTGGGTCCAAGATCCAGCCAGAAATCAGAGCATGCTTCCAAGGTAAAACTTTTTCCTCTAAGTGCGCACGTACAACTGTGCTAAACAGCCAGGTACGGATAATTTCATGCGCTTGTGGGCGCACATCAAATGGCCAGACTCGACTCCACAAGTCTTCATCAAATCCCCAGCCACCTGCAATTTGTGGTGTCAGTGAAGACGTTGCCCAAGTATCCATGACATCGGGGTCACCCATAAATCCGCCAGGCACACCACGTTGCGCTTCGGTGTATCCGACGGGAACATCCGTTGAAGGGTCAATGGGAAGAGCGGCAACATCGGGAACCAAGATTTTGTCCCACATTGGATTTCCATCGGCAGCTAGGCCGTACCAAACAGGAACTGGGACACCAAAAAATCTTTGTCGCGAAATTAGCCAGTCGCCATTAAGTCCCTCAACCCAATTCGAGTAACGAACCTTCATGTGATCGGGATGCCACTTTATGTTTCGACCGCGATCGACTAATTCGCTGCGCAACTGCGTATCCCGTCCACCGTTTCGGATGTACCACTGCCGCGTTGTCACAATTTCAAGTGGCTTATCGCCTTTTTCAAAGAATTTAACGGGGTGAACGATTGCGCGAATTTCGCCATGGAGATCACCAGATTCTTTAAGCAGCTCAGCCATCTTCTCTTTTGCAGAGTGGGCAGTCAGGCCAGCAATTGCAGAGTAAGCAGTTTGGCCAAGTTCAGTTGAAATCCATTCTGGAACTTCGGAAATGATTCGACCATCCCAGCCGATGATTGGTCGAGTCGGCAGTTGAAGTTCGCGCCACCAAGTCACATCTATGGTGTCACCAAAGGTGCAAATCATCGCAATACCGGATCCCTTTTCTGGATCCGCGAGAGTGTGAGCAACTACTGGAACTTCAACGCCAAAAATGGGAGAAGTGACACTCGTTCCAAAGAGTGGCTGATAGCGAGCATCATCTGGGTGAGCAACTAAAGCAACGCAAGCTGGAAGCAATTCTGGACGAGTAGTTTCAATAAATATTGACTCACCATCTGGTTTATGGAATGAAATGCGATGGTAGGCACCAGGG
>DJBM01000131.1:5412-5971 GCA_002430405.1 Actinobacteria bacterium UBA5976 | reverse complement strand
GTTGGGCAGTCGGCTGGAACAAGCCAAGTTTTTCTGGCCGCGACGCACTACTTGCTGAAAAAGCTGCCGGTGCAGCGCGTCTTGCTGGGGGACTGCTGGCAGTAGGTAAAGGAATTCCGCGTAGTCACATGAGCGTAAAAAATAGTGCTGGAGAGATAGTTGGCGAGACAACCAGTGGAACGTTTTCGCCAACTTTGCAAAAGGGAATTGCCTTAGCTTTACTTGCTCCTTCAGTTTCAATTGGCGACACATTGTTTGTAGATGTCCGTGGCCGCGATTTAGAAGTCGTAGTTACAAAGCCACCGTTTGTGACGGCAAGTCCAAAGTAAGTTGTAGTTAAACTTTTCTTTTGCGATCTGGAATAACTACTGGTCCTGATTCATGCAGAACCACACTTACGTTTGCTTGGTAATACTTTGCGATATTTTCTGAAGTAAGAACGGTCTCTGCAGTTCCTGATTCAACTATTTCGCCGTGTGCCAAAAGCAGCAACCTGTCTGGATAAAGACCAGATATCGTCAAGTCATGCATCGTTGTAATAACTGCAATTTTCTTTTCC
>DJBM01000131.1:4164-5343 GCA_002430405.1 Actinobacteria bacterium UBA5976 | reverse complement strand
ACTGCAATTTTCTTTTCCATTCGGAGCCGATCAATTAACTCAAGAACTTCTTGCTGGTAGCCCACATCGAGCGCGGTCGTTGGCTCATCGAGCAAAACAATCGGGCTTGCTTGTGTGAGCGCACGTGCAATGGCAACTCGCTGTCGCTCACCACCAGACAGGGTTGCCACATCACGATCAATAAATTCCGCTAAATCCAGTTCATTAATTACGAAGTGTGCAATTTCTAAATCTTTTGGTGATTCAGTTGCCAACATCTTGAGATGCGCAGTTCTACCAAGCAGTACATAATCAAAAACTTTCATTCCAACGGGCATGATTGGCTCTTGAGCCACATAAGCAACCCAGCAAGCGCGATCTCGTTCGGAAAGCTGGCGCAAGTCTGTTTGATCGATAAAGATCTCACCTGAGGAATCGACGATTCCTGCCAAAGCTTTTAAAAATGAAGATTTTCCAGCACCATTGGGACCAATTATGCAAACCCATTCCCCAAGAGCGACAGAAAGTTCAATGTCCTTAATGATCTCCTTGCGGTCCAGGGTGACGCGCAGACCACGCACATTTAGTTGTGTCATGATATGGATCCATTTTTACTTGACCCAAGTACAAATAGAAAGAAGGGAGCGCCGAGAAGCGCAGTAACGACGCCAATAGAGATTTCTTGAGGAGCCAGCGCGGTTCGGGCAAAGATGTCCGCAAGCACCAAGAAAATGCCACCATAAACAACGGAAAGTGGCAGCAAGATTCGGTAGGAATTACCAACAAGCAAACGCAGTATGTGTGGCACGATAATGCCAACAAAGCCGATTAATCCGGTTACTGAAACTGCAGCAGCGGTGCCTAGTGAAGCAGCAACGATTATTGCGCCGCGCGCCCGACCTACGGGCAACCCCATCGTTAACGCTTCTTCATCACCAACGGCGAAGACATCTAACACGCGGCGATAACGCAGTAATACCAAGATACAAATAGCTACGTAAGGAGTAATTATCAACAAATCACCCCAGCCAGAAGTGGAAAGGCGACCAAGAACCCAGGAATAAACTTCTCGGATTTTGTCAGTGTTTTGTTGCTGTAGCAATGTTTGAATTGCAGTTAGCAAGCTGGCAACTGCAACGCCGGCAAGTACCAGGGCTGTTGAGGACCTACCTGCGATTGCAGATCTGCCGAGTGAATAAG
>DJBM01000131.1:0-4073 GCA_002430405.1 Actinobacteria bacterium UBA5976 | reverse complement strand
CCGAGTGAATAAGTGAGAAAAACCGCGGTTAAGGCGCCGATAAAAGCGGCAATTGGCAGCAGAAAGCGAAGTTGACCGTTGCTGTAAAAAATTGCAATTGTTGCGCCTAGCCCAGCACCCGCGGAGACACCCAGTAGGTAAGGATCTGCAAGCGGGTTTCTAAATGTTCCTTGATATGCACAACCTGCACTGGCAAGCATCGCCCCTACTACTAGAGCGAGCAAAACTCTAGGCAACCTGAGCTGCCAAATAATGGTGGATTCAGCAGGGGTTAGGTTTGCGGAACCCCCAAAAACTTTGCTTGCAATTTCTGACCAGATCGCTAACGGTGCAACATTGACTGCGCCAATAGATACGCCAAGAGTCAGCGTTACAAGAACTGCGACAGCACTAAATAGCCATACCCAGCGTGGGAGGGCTCTTGCTGTCGCAGTTCTCATTTCTTATTCTTTTCTTTAAAAGTTATTTCTTAGTTACGGCGAGTACACCGTCAACAATTGCTTGTACAAAGTCGACTGTGCGAGGACCCCATCGAGATGCAACATCGTCATCAAGTTCGATAATGCTTCCCATTGTGACAGCAGTTAACTTTGCGAAACCTGGGCGCTGCGCAAATGTTTGCGAATTCTGACCACAGCATTTCGTATCAGCAAGAAATACAATTGCCGGATCAGAAGAAACTATAAATTCAGGGGAGAGTTGCGGGTAACCACTTTCGGCCCCAGTTGCCACGTCAGCAATATTCGCTAAACCCGCAAGTGAGTAAACAGAACCGATAAATGTAGCTGAGGTAACGGTAAATAGGGTGTTGTCTAACTCGTGATAGTAGGTCAACTCTGCTGACTCGGCAGGAAGCAATGCGATCGCGGAAGCAATATCAGATTTCATCTCACCAATCAGTGCTTCAGACTGAGCAGCATTTCCTGTTACGGTTCCAAGTTCGGCAATTTGAAAGTAGGTATCCTCCAATGATGTGGCTGCATATTGCACAATGACTGGAATGTTTGCTCCCGCCAGCGCAGCAACTATTCCATCCACATCAAAACTCACAACAACTAAGTCTGGTGCTAACGCAACAATTGATTCAAGATTTGGCGTGAAGCCAGATAGATCTGAAATCGGAGCTTCAGTTGGAAAGTTGGACTGGTCATCCACTGCGATAACTTGGCTTCCCGCACCAATGGCAAACAATATTTCTGTGGCAGTAGGCGAGAGTGAAATTATCGCATCTGGCTGCTCGGTGATAGTTACCGAAGTGCCATTGTTTTCAATGGTTACCGGAAAGCTTGCTGCGGCAGCAGATGGCGACGTTGACTCGGTTGATGTTGCAGTTGTTTGGCCACAAGCAGTCAGCAATAATGCGCTAGCTGCAACGACCACATGGATTTTTCTAAACATGATTCTCCTTGTGTGGTCGAAGAAATATCCGACTCAGCACACACAAGGTGTGATTCAGCGAACTCTTCCTCGAGAGTTGGTTTCGAAAACCACATTTCCAGGCGACCTGACTTGTGGCAGTTAAGCCACTTCACAGTTGCGGGACAGCGCCAGAATCTCACTGGACTTCGCTGGTAATACGGTGTCTTGACTTTAGCACACTAAAAAAACATGCTGCAGTCAGCGATTGATTTTAATTAAAGAGTGAAGACTTTTTCTTACTCAGCAGGCTTTAGCGACATTGGACCATAAGATTCGTGATCATCTTCGTAAAGTGTCACTGCCGAGACGCCACCATCAAGAAGTGCTTGCCACGTTTCGCCAATGAAGCTTTCGGCATCACTTTTGGTAGGAAACGAAGTCAGCACCGCCTCTGGTGGCAACACTACAGTTGGGGAGCCGTCTTCATTTTGGTAAATCCAAGTCCAAGCCATTTTGAGCACCTTCCGGAGTGATAGATCTAGTTACTTCTTAACTTTCGGAGTCACTGGTTTGCCACCTGGCCTGATGCGTGGTGGTGGAATGTGAAACCTGCGTAATTGAAGTGCGCGAAGTACGCCATAGGAAACTGCGCCTTTACGTTGCGATTTTTCTGGGAATTCATTTCGCAGGAACTTACTTAACAAAATTCCAATCAGTAACGTGTCCAAAACAACGAGAAGCAAAATTGCAGTCCACACATAAATGATGACAACTTGAAGTGTTGAATTGTTGATTAAACCCAGAGTTAAAACAATAAATGCAAATGGCACAAAGTATTCGCCAACCGTGCGTCTGCGGTCGATGTAATCGCGCACTGCTGCTTTGACTGGGCCAGCATCTCGACGAGGAAAATAGTTAGGGTCTCCAGCCATCAACCCAGCGCGTGAAGTTGCCCGCGCAACCCGATCACGTTCGCGCGCGGCGCGCTTGGCAGCCTTTGGATCCTTAGGAACAGAAATTCCCTGCTTACGGGCGGATTCAACATCCTTGCGCTTAGGAGTTGGTTTTCCTTTACCTTTACCTAATTCGCTATTTGATTTCTCATTGCTCAAATTGGTGGTCTCGTCGGGGCTCATAAGTAGTAATGCTAACTTACGAAGATGCGAGTACTCGTGAGCCCTGACTGTTTTACTGGGACGCTTTCAGCGGTTGAGGCCGCAACTGCAATTCGTGCGGGCTGGCTTCAAGTCCATCCCGCAGATGACGTTGTGCTTGCGCCTCTTTCTGATGGTGGCCCGGGTTTTGTGGGGGGCTTGCATGAGGTTCTCGGTGGGGAACTTATTTCAATAATTGTTAGTGACCCATTTGGCGGGAAAACTCCAGCACAATATTTACTGCGGGACAAGCAAGCTTGGATTGAATCCGCTCAGGCATGTGGATTGCATTTAATTGCCCCAGCTGACCGCGACCCCAGAATCACAACTACCTTTGGCGTGGGTGAATTAATTGCAGACGCGATCAATCGGGGCGCAACCAAGATAGTTGTTGGTCTCGGTGGAAGTGGTACGAATGATGCTGGCGCAGGAATGCTAGCTGCGCTGGGTGCGATCAGTGATGCCAGGCTTGATTCTGGTGGCGCAGCACTAAAGCAACTTGCAACCCTGGATTTAACACCAGCGTTATCAAAAGTAGCGGGAATCGAATTAATTGTGGCAAGTGATGTCGATAACCCACTTTTAGGACTGCGCGGCGCGAGCGCAGTTTTTGGCCCACAAAAAGGTGCAGATGATTTTGCGGTTATGGAACTCGAAGGTGCACTCGAGCATTTCAGTAAGTTGTGTGGCCGTCGTACTGATGGCAAGGATCCTGCCGTGGCCCTTGGTGCTGGGGCCGCTGGTGGACTCGGATTTGGACTTTTACTTATCGGAGCCACTCGTGTTGCTGGCATAGAAACAGTTCTTGAAATCGTCAACTTAGATCTGGAAATTGATAAAGCAGACCTGGTCATTACTGGTGAAGGACGGTTAGATGACCAGAGTTTGCATGGCAAGGTGATCGCTGGGGTTGCTAAGCATGCCTCACAATTAGGCAAGCCCTGTGTGGTTATTGCTGGCGAAGTGCGGCTTGGGAAACGTGAATGCGCTAATGCTGGAATTGATTCGGCTTATTCCATGACTGAATTTGCAGGGCTTGAACGCTCCCTTGCCAATCCAACACAGGTCCTTACCGAGGTTTCGGCTCGGGTAGCCCAGAGCTGGGGACGCCGACCGGGGTTCGCTGAAAGCGATTAATGGTTGGCAAATATCGCTATTTAAGCAACTCTCACGTAACCTATTACTAGCGGCGGTGACACCGAGGCGTCGAGAAAGTGCGAGCACCGGCTGGCACTATAAAGGAGAAAAATGACTACCGAAACAATCGAAGCAAACAGCGTCGTAATTACTGAAACTGCTGCCGTAAAAGTTAAGACTCTTCTTGATCAAGAAGGTCGCGATGACTTAAACCTTCGTATTGCAGTTCAGCCAGGTGGTTGCTCGGGACTTCGCTACCAATTGTTCTTTGACGACCGCAGTCTCGATGGCGATGTTCGTCAGGAAATAAACGGTGTTGGCGTTGTTGTGGATCGCATGAGCGTTCCTTATCTTGGCGGCGCGGTAATTGATTTTGTAGACACAATTGAGAAGCAAGGGTTTACTATCGACAACCCAAATGCT
>DJBM01000011.1:3361-3501 GCA_002430405.1 Actinobacteria bacterium UBA5976 | reverse complement strand
ATCAAATTGTCCGCAGTAATTACCTTTGATGGCCTAGTGAAAAAATATGGGAAGCAATCTGCGGTTGATAACTTAACTGCTTCCATTAATTCAGGACAGATCACAGGTTTCCTTGGCCCCAATGGTGCTGGAAAATCTAC
>DJBM01000011.1:2883-3089 GCA_002430405.1 Actinobacteria bacterium UBA5976 | reverse complement strand
CCCAATGGTGCTGGAAAATCTACTGCGTTGCGCTGCTTAGTTGGACTTGCATCACCGACATCTGGGTCGACTTTGATTGATGGAAAACCATATCGTGAGCTGGATAATCCCTTAGCGCGCGTTGGAACCGTTTTAGATAGTCGTGGATTCCATTCTGCGCTAACTGGTCGGCAGAATCTAAAAATTGTTGCAGCGGCGGCTGGCAT
>DJBM01000011.1:2453-2716 GCA_002430405.1 Actinobacteria bacterium UBA5976 | reverse complement strand
AGTGACAAGCGTGTCGATGAAGTTCTGCAAATTGTTGAACTCACAGATACTCAAGACAAACGAATGAAAAAGTATTCACTGGGAATGAAACAGCGTCTTGCCCTAGCTGGGGCAATTCTGGGGGAACCAGAAATTCTAATTTTGGATGAACCAGCTAATGGTCTAGATCCTGCTGGAATTGCATGGTTACGAAATTTTCTTAAAAGTATGGCTACGTCTGGCAAAACTATCTTGGTGTCATCTCACCAGCTGGCTGAGATGCA
>DJBM01000011.1:0-2382 GCA_002430405.1 Actinobacteria bacterium UBA5976 | reverse complement strand
TCTCACCAGCTGGCTGAGATGCAGAACACTGTCGACCAAGTTTTGATCATTAACAACGGCAAGTTGATCGCTCAGGGGTCCATTAATGAAGTCACTGGTGGCGATTCATTGGAAGAAGTTTTCCTGAGATTGACGGGAGTGAATTCCTAATGAGACTAGTTAAATCAGAATGGTTAAAGTTAATTTATGTTCGTGCCCATTGGGGTTTGGTTTTAGCAGCGACCCTTATTTCGGTGATTCCTGTTGTTATCACTCCCTACATTATTAACAATGACCGTGAACTTTTTGGATTTGGCCTGGATCAAACAGCTGCGGTTGACTCGGTATACGCAAACGCAATTTCAGGTTACATATTTGTAATCATTTTGGGCATCATGTTAATGGCAGGTGAGTTTCGACATGGGACCGCAGTTGCAACTTTCTTAACAGCTCCAAAACGAGCCAGCGTTTTAGGCGCGAAAATCGTGATCACAGCAATTGGTGGAATTCTTGTGATGTGGATATCAACTGTTATTGCGTTTATTGCCGCATACATAACACTTTTGTCATTTCCCGATGCAGCTAATCCAAGTGAAAACATTTTTTTGAATACTTTTATTGCTGCCACAGTTAGTGGTGCCATACTTGGGATTATCGGCGTTTCCATAGGTGCATTAATTCGAAATCAGATGCTGGCAATTGTTGGAGCTTTGGTTTTCTTATTCATTATTGATCCACTTTTACTGGCTTTCCTTCCCGAGGCCGGAAAATACCTCTCATCGGGATTAATCACCGCAATGCTTTCCATTGATGTGAATGCACCTGAATTAGGGCTAGATACCAGTGCGCTACTACAGCCACTGGATGCTGTTTTAATTCTGTTGGCCTACGGTTTAGTTTTCGGAGCTATCGCTACCGCAACGTCACTGCGCCGCGACATTGACTAATCGTTAACTTAATCGCCTGATTACTAAGTATTTTTTGGCTTGAAAGCTTCCACACTCGCACTTCTCGATGCCTCTACTCTGGTGTCATGAGACCAAAAAGAACTCTAAGTGCACTTTTAGCAGCAACCCTGACATTAACTGCTTGTTCTTCGCTTTTTTCAAGTAGTGGTCCATCTGGTGTTACTGAAGAACAAGTACGAAATGCTTGCGAATCGACAGATACCAGCACCCTGGCAAGTCAGACAGATCGCCGTTGGTACGCCGAGAGTTGCTCTAATTTAGATTAATAATCTGCATAGTTAAGTTACTACTGCTTCGACTCGTGCCCAACGATGGTTGCAATACCTAGCAACTCACTGGGTTTATCCGAAAGCACAGTATCGTTCGATCGCGCCGGACTTCACCTGGAATCTCTTTCTTTCCTACCCCAAGAACGATTGAAGATCGTTCCCGTGATGTCACTACGAATTCGTAAGTTCCCGCTTCGGTAGGTGTCTTGTAACGGGCAAGATAAATGAAATTAGTTTTAAGACCTGGGTAATAAAAATCTGTACGTTCATTTAATTCAACTGTTTGCACCTGACCAGAGGGTGATGTGATAACTAAGAGAGGCAATTTTGTAATTGGAAAGGCGTTCTCTGGTTTCTTATCAACAATCAAATATTCCACGACTAACTCTTGTCCTTCTTTGAGAACTGCGCGAAATGCTTTTTTCTGACCTGACTTCATAAATGAAGCTTGGACAGCAAATGAGATTGTGGCATCGACTAGCAAGGGTCCAGCACCTGGAGTCGTATCACTTTCCAGCAAAATCACTGGTGTGTGCGCAGATGCAGGTGTCGGTAGTGCAGGGATGACGATTGCGATTGTGACTAGTAAGGCAATAACTAGTTTTCTCATTGGCTCTCCCCAAAATGCTCAATAAGTTTTGCCTGCTTCATGTTCTGAACTTACTGGATTTCTGCAAGTATCGAAGGCGGAACTATAGCTCGCTCAATGTGCCAGATTTTTCTCCTAGTGTTTCCCGACACAGACGAACGCCAATGGCTCTATGCTCGTAATTGAGGATCAACGGATTGCAGGTTTAAATCCTGTCAGCCTAACGTTTTGATCTCTCACGACATAGTTAACTCATGAACCCTGCGAGGTGCGGGAGTGGGTCCGGAAAGGGACGACGTGGCTCCGAAACGAAAGAAATCCATGGTCAAAATCTCAGTTTGGCTAACGCTGGGAGGTGCACTTTTTGCTTTTTCACCAATTCTTCTTGCTCTAATCTTGGGCGGGCTGTCGGGTGATTCGCAGAGTGCTTTTGACGAGGGAGAAGGTTATGGCGGCTTAGTGTGGCTGATGTTCTATTCTTTTCCGCTTGGCGCAATCATTGTCCTGGTCGGATTGGTGTTACTGGTCGTTTCCCTAATTCGCAGGCGCGGAGAGCCTGACTCCTAAGGGCTGTTGC
>DJBM01000006.1:1902-4005 GCA_002430405.1 Actinobacteria bacterium UBA5976 | reverse complement strand
TCAGTCTTAACGCAGCAAGATTTTATGTTTGGTCAACTTGATAACGATTCCTTTTGGGAAACCGCTGCAACTGAACCTGCAGATTTAATTGGGCGCACACTCGCGCATAACTTAACGTTAAACCAACCAATTAGTTCTACTGACTTGATTGGTCCTGGTTTACTCGATGGCTTACCAAAGAACTATGTTGCCGTTTCGCTACCTTTAAGTGCCGGCACCAATACTGCGCTTCTGTCTTTAGGTAGTTCAATTGATGTTTATAGCGCTACTAATGATGGCTTTAATGTTGGGACGTTAGTCGCAGCGCACGCCATCATTTTGGCAAAGCCGATTAATTCAAAAGATTCGTTGTTCACTGGAAATTCCCAAGGCACCAGCATAATTATTGGAGTCGAGTCCTTCGCGGCTGCCAGCATCGCAGGCTATATGAATAGCGCCGGATTTACGATTGCGATTTTGCAGTAATTAGCAACATCTGCCAGATGTCATCAAGAATTTCCATGATGCGGTGGGACATCATCCAATAATTCATGGTCCCGACTTTCCCTTGGAGCTACGTCATCACTGGTTTGTTCAGGTGTTAGCTCAACCTCATCAAGTAATGCACGCAAACGTTTCGCGCTTTGAACTAGTTGATCCAATTCTTGCGCTAATTCAGCACTGGCATCCCCAGGTGTGGAATTCATACTCTTATGCTGTTACTTAACGCGTTAATTTCCAAATCATGAATGTAGTTTCTAATTAACGATTGAATTTCTTTGAAAAGAGTCCGTCATGGCAATTGTTTGGGATTTAGATATTGATCGCCCAGATTTTCCCAAACTAACTTCAAACTTGAGCGCAGACCTAGTTGTAGTTGGCTTGGGAGGTTCTGGATTAACGGCTTTACTGCATGGCGCACAAAAGGGTTTGAAAGTAATTGGGATAGATGCGAATCGCATCGCTGCTGGAGCTGCTGGACAAAACGGTGGGCTGCTGCTCGCTGGCATCGCTGATTTTCATCACGATGCGCGCAATACATTTGGTCGTGAGCGCGCGACACGTCTCTACGCGCATACATTAACCGAACTAGATCAAATCCAGGCCACTACACCCAGCGCAGTTTCACGAATTGGCGCGCTTCGAATTGGCGCTGATGAGCAAGATTTAGTGGATTGCTGGGCACATCGTGATGCATTGCTAGCAGATGGGTTTCCAGTTTCAGATTACGAAGGCGAGCAAGGCAATGGAATTCTGATTCCAACTGATGGCACATTTCATCCTGCCAAGCGGGCAGTGTTACTTGCGCAACTGGCTATTGAAGCTGGCGCAAAAATCTATACACATTCACCTGCGCTAAAGATCTCTCAAGGATTAGTTACAACTGATCAAGGCACAGTCAGTGCGCCTCACATATTGGTGACCGTTGATGGAAATTTAGGAAATGTTGTTCCAGAGGTAGCCAGCCGAGTGCAACCAACCAGGCTGCAAATGGTTTCGACTGTGCCCGAAGTTTCTCTGAAGTTAAAGTACGGAGTTTACTCGCGGCATGGTTGGGATTATTGGCAACAACTTCCAGATGGACGCATCGCAATTGGTGGTGGACGCGACATCGCATTAGAACAGGAAGCAACTGATGTTGCAGAACCAACACAAATAATCCGAGATTATCTCGCAGCCAAATTGCGCTCATTGGGAATAGCAGCTGAGATTGAACACCATTGGGCTGCCATTGTTGGTTACACCAAATCTGGCTTGCCAATTGTTGAACAGGTGCATCCTGGTGTTTGGGCAATCGGTGCCTACAGTGGAACGGGAAATGTTGTTGGTGCACTTTTGGGTCGAAGCGTAGTTGATTTTTGTTTGACTGGATCCAATAAAGTAGTGGAAGATTTCACTGATTAACCAGTCAAGATATTCGAAAGATTATGGTGTGCAGAACTTAGGACGTCTCGAGTGGCAATCATTGCGCGCCGCACATCGGGAAATTGTTTTGCCTTGGGTGACACCTCGCCTGGAGCGTCGCTCGCGCCATGAGTCACACCCAGTAGATGATTTTTTATTTGAGTATTACCCAATTAGTGCGAATCGACTTTTGATTTGGCATCCTGGATTAAATCAACG
>DJBM01000006.1:0-1789 GCA_002430405.1 Actinobacteria bacterium UBA5976 | reverse complement strand
CCATCCCGATGACGTAGCTTATTTTCCAGAAAACACCTACCGTTTCGTGCCTGGAAATGACGGTGAGTTAGGCGTGATTGAAATAGCGAATGACTGGCTTGCCAAAAATCAGAGTTCGTCACTTTTGCTTAGGGATTTTTTAGCAAACACACATAGCCGCAATCTGCGTTCTGGTTGCTTTGGATTACATGAGTGGGCCATGGTTCTTGGCTCCAATGAAATTCGGCATGAAAAGTGGCCATTGCGGTTAAGCCAAACGCAAATCCAAAAAACCATTGACGAAGTGGGGCTTCGCTGCACGCACTTTGATGCATTTCGCTTTTTTACTCCAGTCGCTGCCCCATTAAATCCGCTGCAACTAACGCGGATCGATCAAAAAGATGTCGAGCAACCTGGTTGCTTGCATGCCAACATGGATTTGTACAAACATGCGCAAAGATATGCACCTATATTTGGTTCAGATTTAGTTCGCCAAGCCTTCCAGCTTGCAAAAGATATTCGAAGCGTTGACATGCAGGTGGCCCCGTATGACTTGGCTGATCTTGGCGTGATTCCAATCAAGGTGGAAACACCAGAAGGTAGAGACATTTTTGTGTCCAAGCAAATCGAGTTTGCCAGTCGCGCCCAAGAGCTACGCCAAAAAATGATTTCAGTTATCGAGTCAACAAAGGCCCCTATAAATATTCAGGGATGACTGATTTCTTTATAAAAACGCTAAGATTTGAAGCATGTCAAGACGCAGAGTAGACCCGCAGCCAACTCAGGGGAATATTGCGAATTCGGGTCGCAGGTCTAATCGCACAAATCGCCGGGCGCCAGTTGCCACGATCACTGTAGAGAAAGCGCATGGCTTGGGAGTACTAAGTCACTCTGATCGCCGACTGCTTTCCCTTGTACTTGGAGTTTGCGCTGCGGCAGGCATTTTGAATAACGCTCAAGGTAATCCTGTCGTTTCATTTTTTATATCTGCTATTGCACTTGGCGCAATTGCCCGCTTATTGGTTCGAAGCGTAGAAGCCGTAAGTAATCGTATTGGGCGCGGTATGAATGGATTACTCCAATCAATACTGGGAAACTTACCTGAAATTTTTGTAATTCTCTTTGCGCTAAATGCTGGCCTATATGGAATTGTTAAGGCCACAATTGTTGGCTCAATAATTGCCAACATTCTTCTTGTTATGGGAATTGCATTTTTTGTTGGTGGACGAAAATTTGGTCGACAAACCTTCAACGAAGGTGCAGCGCGACAACTTAGCATGCTACTTGCACTCTCTGTCTTTGTATTATCGATTCCAACTTTGACTGCCTCGTTTAATACTCCTGCGGTAGATTTCGCACACGAATTGACGTTCATAATTTCTTTACTTCTAATCGTTCTTTTTTTAGTTTCCTTGCCCGAGACGATTCGCAATGCCAATCATGAATCTCCAGTCTCTGGTACAAATGAGGCGCTGGCTGCTGCTAGGGAAGCTGAACCGCATGGTCAGTGGCCAATTCAAATCGCAGTCTTGATGTTTTTAATCGCTATTGCTGGTTCAGTTTTTGTTTCGAAATGGTTTGTTGATCAACTACCGACTGCCATGGCAACACTTGGCATCTCCGAAGCATTTGCTGGGCTCATAATTGTGGCATTGGCAAGTAACGCGGTGGAAAGCTTCGCTGGTATTCAACTAGCATCCCGCGATCAACAAAGTTATGCACTGCAAATCATTTTGCAGTCACCGGTTCAGATTGCCATGATCGTTACGCCAGTTATTGCACTGGCTGCGCCCTTTGTTGGGGCAACTGC
>DJBM01000062.1:3655-4444 GCA_002430405.1 Actinobacteria bacterium UBA5976 | reverse complement strand
TCGTGGTGTTTCACTAACTGGTTCAGAACGTGCGGGCGCAGCAGTTGCCGAAATTGCTGGTCGTCACCTTAAGAAGTGTGTTCTGGAACTTGGTGGCTCTGATGCTTTCATCCTGCTCAGCACAAAGGATATGGACGCAGTTATTGAATCTGCAGTTATCGCTCGCATTGATAACACTGGTCAGGCGTGTAACGCTGCAAAGCGCATGGTAGTCGTTGATGGTCTATACGAGGAATTCGTTGAAAAGTTCACTGCCGCAATGATGTCAGCGGAAATTACTAGCCCACTGAGCTCAGTGCGGGCTGCCGAAATTCTTGAGGAGCAGGTTAATCGCGCAGTAAAGCAAGGCGCAAAGTTGGCAAGTGCAGGTTCCCGAAATGGTGCCTTCTTCCCAGCTGGCGTCCTTACTGAAGTTTCAACGGATAATGAAATTTTCCGCGAAGAACTTTTTGGTCCAGTGGCCCAGATTCATCGCGCAAAAGATGAAGATGATGCAATTCGCATTGCCAACGATTCGCAATTTGGTTTAGGTTCATACTTATTCACAACAGATGACAAACAAGCACTTCGGGTTGCAGATGCCCTCGATACCGGGATGGTTTATGTCAATGGTGTTGGCATGGATGCACCGGAACTTCCATTTGGTGGCACTAAGCGTTCTGGTTTTGGCCGCGAACTTGGCCCACTAGGAATCGAAGAATTTCTAAATAAGAAACTAATCCGTATTAACGGTTAATTAACAACCTAAAAATGGGCATCTCATAACCGAGGTGCCCATTTTTTCTTTTG
>DJBM01000062.1:334-3497 GCA_002430405.1 Actinobacteria bacterium UBA5976 | reverse complement strand
AATTTTTCTTTTGGTGCAACAAAGTAGGAGCCAAAAGAGCCCAACTATTTCGCATCTGTGTTTAAATGTAAGAGCAAGGGGATCGTCTGTAGTGACGGCCGATTGGCACTAGGAATTCAAGGCCTAGTGAAACTTAGAGAAAGGGACTGGTGGGATCCGGATTCGCGAATCAGCGGACCTCCAACAGACACTAATGCTGGCAAATTTGCCAGACACATCTGATCACCAGTGAGAATCCCTCTCACCCAATCGTTTGGACTTTTGCAATGGTTTTTTCGCACCTTCCTTCTTCCCATGTTCTGCCGTCCCTAGCCGATGTATGGGAGGGCTCATATTGGCTTGATGACGAAGCGGAACCAGCTAATGACGCATCGCGTGTAGTTGGAAGCTTAACTGCAGATTTGCTCGTTATTGGCGGCGGCTTCACTGGGCTCTGGGCAGCCATCGAAGCAAAACAACACAATCCAAATTTAGATGTGGTGTTAGTCGAAGGTAACGCAGTAGCCCGCGGTGCAACCGGGCAAAATGGCGGATTTGTTTCCGCATCACTAACTCATGGTTTTGCAAATGGATTAGCGCGCTGGCCAAATGACATCGCCAAACTTACGCAACTTGGTCAAGAAAATTTAACTGGTATAGAAAATTTTGTCACAGCCAACAATATTGACTGTGACTGGATGCGCGTTGGCGAACTAGATGTGGCAACTGAGGAATACCAAATAGCTGGGTTGCGAGAGTTCGTTGATGTTGCAAAACCATATGGCGAGGAACTTGTTTGGCTAGATCAAGAACAGGTCCGTAACCGTATCAATTCACCAACATATTTGGGCGCACTATTTGATCCTGACAGTGTTGCAATTTGTGATCCAGCCCGACTCGCGTGGGGTTTACGCGATGTCGCAATGTCCCTTGGGGTTCGAATTTTTGAACACAGTTTAGTTAAAAATTTGGAAGAAAAATCTGATCGTGTTAAAGCTGAAACACAATTTGGAAGCGTGACTTCGCCAAAAGTGTTACTTGCGACAAATGCGTTTCCACCACTTTTGCGAAGACTGAAATATTTAGTTGTTCCGGTTTATGACTCAGTGCTAGTAACTGAGCCATTGAGCGCCCAACAACAAAGTGATATTGGCTGGGCTGGCAATGAGGGTGTTAGCGATACTGGAAATCAATTTCATTACTACCGTCCAACAGCAGATGGTCGAATTCTTTGGGGCGGCTACGACGCGACATATCATTACCGAAGTGGCTTTGGTCCCCAATATGAAAGCTCGGCAAAGTCTTGGCCTAAATTAGCGGATCATTTCTTTTCCACATTCCCGCAATTAGAAGGTTTGCGATTCGAGTATGCCTGGAGTGGTGCGATTGATACTTGCACTCGCTTTAGCGCATTCTGGGGTACAGCGATGAACGACAAAATTGTTTATGTCGCTGGCTATACCGGACTTGGCGTTGGCGCATCACGTTTTGGCGCGCAAGTTGCAATCGATAAATTGCTGGACCGTGAAACTGATCGTCGGGAACAGATCGGAAGAGCGTCNNGAGATGACAAATACTTTGCCAATTCCATTTCCCCCAGAACCATTTCGCGCAGCGGGTATTAACTTCACGCGTTGGTCATTAGATCAAGCTGATCGCAATAAAGGAAAACGAAATATCTGGCTGCGCTCCCTTGATCGTCTTGGTATGGGATTTGATTCTTAGTAAGTAACGAAACATTGATTTCCAAGAATTAGGTAGTTCCTGCGTTGTAGTGTGAGCGTCATGAAAACTGGTTTTGTTTGGAATGAACTTTATGGCTGGCACGATACTGGAACTGCGGCTGGTCATGCATTTGCAAGCACCAAAGTGCAGCCATATCAGCATTACGAAAGCAGCGAAACTAAGACTCGCTTTGCTTCGTTAGTTGAAGTCTCTGGCCTTGGCCAGCAACTAGTAAAGATTCCAGCAATTCCAGCAACGGAAGCTGACATTTTACGCGTGCACACTAAAGAGTACCTTGCTCGAATCAAAGCTGAAAGCTTGCTACCTAAGGGCGGCGATGCCGGAGACGGCGAATCACCATTTGGCAATGGTGGCTATGACATCGCAGCACTTGCTGCTGGTGGGGCAATTGAAGCGCTGCGCGCAGTAGTTAATGGCACAGTAAATAATGCATATGCATTAGTGCGTCCACCTGGACATCATGCCCGACCATCAACTGGAATGGGTTTTTGTATTTTTGCAAATGCGGCCATTGCCATTCAAAACGTCAGAGAGACTATGGGCGTACAGCGGGTAGTTGTTGTGGACTGGGACGTGCATCACGGTAACGGTACTCAAGAAATCTTTTACTCAGATCCAAATGTTTTATGTATTTCAATTCACCAAGACAATCTGTATCCAGCTGACAGTGGCTTCATTGATGACATTGGCGAGGCAGCTGGCTCAGTAATTAATATTCCGCTACCTGCTGGTTCGGGCAATGGCGCATATATCGAAACTTTAGAAAAAGTTGTGCTGCCGGCAATTCGCAATTTTGCACCTGACGTAATTGTGGTGGCATCTGGATTTGACGCCAGCGCAGCTGACCCACTTGGCCGCATGCTGGTAACTTCTTCGGGTTACCGCCAACTAACTGAGCTACTTCTTAATGTGGCTGACGAAGTTTGCGCAGGTAAGTTGATGATGACGCACGAAGGTGGCTACTCACCGATTTATGTTCCGTATTGCGGTTTGGCAGTTCTAGAAACTATGTCTGGCATTAAAACTGATGTGCCAGATCCATTCGGTGAAGGCTATGACCGATTGCCAGATCAAGCATTAAATACTGCCCAGCGCGAGCGTATTGGCCAAGCTGCCAAGATTCACAAACTGTAGTTTCCCCATTAAGTAAGGGATTTTTAGCCCCTTTTTCCAAAGATTGGAAACTTGTCGGGCTCTAGCCTTATGCTGTTCGAACAAATGTTCGAAAGGCTTGTTATGTCCCGAAATTATGGCGTTAGCACCAGATCCCTGGCCCAAGTGCGTACTAATGCCAGTGGCTTACCAAAGTCCTTTAGTTGGCGTGGCCACAGTTATTTAGTACTCACAATTTTGTTCACTTGGTTGGAGTGCGCTCCGTGGTGGCGCACTCGCCAAGCCCGGGAATGGCGAGTCTGGCCGGCTAATCGAGCCCGATCTC
>DJBM01000062.1:0-206 GCA_002430405.1 Actinobacteria bacterium UBA5976 | reverse complement strand
AGCCCGGGAATGGCGAGTCTGGCGAGTTGAGGCAACTACGCAAAATTCGAAAAATAATTTTGGAATTTACGACATTGCAACTAGCGATGAACGCTGGTTTGTCTCTCGATTACTTGATTGATGCGCGGAGCACATTAATCAAACAGTAAGTACCGATTGACACAAAAACTACTTAATAAAAATAACTAACAGGAGAAAATAATGAG
>DJBM01000005.1 GCA_002430405.1 Actinobacteria bacterium UBA5976 | reverse complement strand
CCAACTAGTGGTCTTGAAGATTATATTTTTTGCAATCCTCATGGCTTTAGCTGTAAAAATTCGTGCCCACTTAACTTCGAATGCAAACTTGAAAGGCTTTCTCGCTACTGATGCTGTGATCATGGCCATTGCAATTGGGGTTGGCGTTGCGCTTAAATCCACTCCAACAAGTCGTTCTTCTGCGCCACTGAATTCGGCAGGTGAAGAGATTCTTGGCTTTGCGTATCCGCCGTCGCCTACTTTTTCAAATGTGATTTTTGGTTGGAATCCCGAATGGTTCATGCTGACCTTTAGTTTGCTAGCTGCTGCGCTTTATGCGATCGGTGTTTTGCGAGTTAAACGCAATGGGATTGACTGGGGTGTGCTTCGCACAATTTCCTTCATGGTTGGTATTGGTTTAGTTAT
This sequence comes from Actinobacteria bacterium UBA5976, assembly GCA_002430405.1. GTDB lineage: Bacteria > Actinomycetota > Actinomycetes > S36-B12 > UBA5976 > UBA5976. Next base: position 5,280 of record DJBM01000005.1, on the reverse strand, counting down.
ATGGACTACCAGCGCTGGAATCAGCATGTATTCAAAAGTTTCGTTTCAGTATCACATGATTCAACACATGGTTTTATCTATGATTGCTCCAATTTTTATTGTTCTCAGTAACCCAATCACATTAGCGCTGCGGGCTTTGCCCGCTAAGAAAGTAACTGATCATCGAAGCGCACGCGAATGGATATTGGCAGCGCTTAATAGCAACTATTCGCGACGAAGCACCCATCCATTATTCGTTTTGGGGGTCTTCACATTTGGGCTCTACGCGATGTACTTCACGCCGTTATTTGCGACTTTAATGGGTAGTCATACCGGGCATATTTTTATGGAAGTTCATTTCTTAATTTCTGGTTTGCTCTTTAGTTACGTGGTCATTGGCTCTGACCCAAGTCCAAGAGAAATCCCATATTGGTCACGCTTGATGATTGTGTTAGTTGGTTTATCACTTCACGCATTTTTTGCTATCTCTCTCATGCAGTCGACTGAACCAATCGGTGTTGATTGGTACATCCAGGTGCAACCACCTTGGGTAACTAGTTTGTTAGCTGACTCTCAAGCAGGGGGCAGTATTGCTTGGGCACTTGGTGAAGTTCCAACTTTTGTGCTTCTCGTAATTGTTGCTGTGATGTGGGCTCGCAGTGACACTCGCTTAGCAAAGCAACTTGATCGAGCCGCCGATCGTGATGGCGATATCGACTTAAAGGAATACAACGCCGGACTTAGTGCGCTTAATAAGCGTGATAACTCAACTAGCGAATAAAGCGATCTTTTTGGAATGGGTGCTCGGCCCTAAACTGGGCAACTTGGGCAAGCTCAATGTCTGCGTAAAGAACTTCTTCCGAAGTACCAGCCTCTGCCACAATTTCACCACGTGGGCTTACAACCATTGAATGACCACCCAACATGATGTCGCCGTTTAGTCCAACCTCGTTACACGCAATCACCCAAGCCTGGTTTTCAATGGCACGGGCTTGGTTCAAAACTCGCCAGTGATTAATCCGTGGCGTTGGCCAACCTGAGCTGATAAGTATCGTTTCAACGCCTAAATCGCCCATGCCACGGAACAACTCTGGGAAGCGCAAGTCGTAGCAAATAGCTAAACCAGCGTGACCAACAGGAGTATCTTGCGTGGTCACAATCTGCGTTCCACGATTAAGTAAAATCGCTTCGCCACGATCAAATCCATAAAGATGCATCTTGCGATAGAAATCAACAATCTCACCTGCTGGATTAATGAACACAGCAGTGTTGGACATTCCACCATCTGCAAGTCGTTCAACAAATGAGCCGCCATGTAACCAAAAGTTTCCAGACTTGGCAGCTTGTTGCAATTGCTTAACTAATTCACTATCAGTTGGTTCAGCGTAAGCTTCCAACGCGCCAGAATTAAATGCACCGATTTTCCACAACTCAGGCAGAATAGCTAAATCACATTTACCTTTTTGTTGCGCAACAAAATCTAAAACTCGCAGAACTCTAGCTTCGGGTGTCTCGGTATCGCTAACGTCTATTTGCAGCAGCGCGACTCGACTCATACCAGAAGTCTAAGCGGAAGTACCATTCCTGACATCCGATTTAGCCGGCGGCTGTGGTAACCGACAAATTCTTTCTAGCCATAGTGCAATAGCCGCGGTTAATAAACTGGCGACTGCCGTGATTATGGAAATAACTATTCGGTTACCGGCCGCTGGTGAATTTGCTCCCGCAAGGCTTGATAACGCAACACCAAAATAGAAACCCAAAACTAATGAGCCCACTCGAGAAGCTGACATTGCCAGCGCTGCAGTTCGCGCTGCAATTAGTGGATGCAATCTGGGTGCTTGTGAGCCTGGCTTTAGCCGTGCCCGAGTCATCAGCGTCCATACCAACAAACTCAGAGCTACCAGCACCATGGCCACCGCGCTACCAACTGAAATTGGAATGCCTTGTTCGAACCACATTGGCCAAAGCTGGGAAAGTGACCAACCGATTGCACTGGCTAACACCGAAAGCACCACTAACGTGGAAACTTTAGTTTGCTGAATCATTGCGAAACCACAAGTGTTAGATCTGGCCTTGGCCGCACGCCACTTATGTCAACCTCCGCTAGTAATTCTGCAACGCTTTGATGTCCTGGAATTATAAAGTTCGGATCAAGTGTTGACCAAGGCAATAAGACGAAGCCGCGTTCATGCGCTCTTGGGTGTGGCAAAACTAAATTCTGCGAATTAAGAGTTAGATCATCCATTGCCAACAAATCTAAGTCCAGGGTACGCGGGCCCCAATGTTCATTACGTTCCCGATGAGCTGAAAGTTCGATCTGTTGAGTTGCATCGAGAAGTTGTTCCGGTGACAAAATAGTTTTTAACACTGCAACTGCATTTAGATAATCATCTTGCGCTGGGCCACCAACTGGATCTGTTTCATAAACTGGTGAAATTGAATGAACTTGGGTTCCAACTGTGGCATTTAGCGAATCAATTGCGAATTGTAGGTTAGCGAGCCTATCGCCCATGTTTGAGCCCAGCCCAACAGTTGCCTTCATTACGGTAAGGACCTAGACACTGAGACGTTGCCAAATGGGACTGGAATTGGTGCTTGAGGTTTGTGCACTGTAACAGTTACTGCGGTGACTCCAGCTATGTCTAAGCAATCAGAGGCAATTTGGTTAGCAAGTTTTTCAATTAAGTTAACTGGCTCCCCTGTGATTGCAGCGTGAGCAATCTCAGCCAGTTCTGCATAATTAACGGTGTCCCGAACATCATCGGAGGAAATTGCTGAATCAAAATTAGTGATTACTTCTAGGTCGACCAAAAAAGTTTGACCATCCCGGCGCTCGTGTTCAAGGACTCCGTGGTATCCAAAACCAGTAATTCCAGTTATCGAAATTTTGTCCATCATATTGTTTGTGCCAATCGTTCTACGACGGCAATTGCGTCCCTGGATGCTTTCACATCATGCACCCGTACTGCCCAGGTATTTCGAAATGCCATCAACGTTGAAATAGCAGTGGTTGCGGACTCGCGCTCTTCCATAACACGTGGTTCGCCGTTTCTTGCAAGTAATTCACCTAGGAATTTCTTGCGCGATGCACCCATCAATATTGGAAGTCCCAGCTCATCTAAAACGTCAAGGTGCTTTAAGATCGGCCAGTTTTGCTCAACTGTTTTAGCAAATCCGATGCCAGGGTCTATGGCAATGCGGTCTCTGGAAATTCCGGCCGAAACAGCTGCCTCGACTTGAGCACTGATTTCCATAGTTACATCTCGCACGACTTCGTCATAATTTGTCAAAGTATTCATGATGTTCGAAGGCCCACGCCAATGCATCAAAATATATGGTGCGGAAATCTTTGCAACATATTCCAGCATTTCTGGGTCAGCTTTTCCGCCACTCACATCATTAATCATGTGAGCGCCCGCAGACATTGCGGCCTTGGCAACTTCAGCGCGCATAGTGTCAATACTTAATATTGCATCCGTTTTGGCCAGTTCGTAAATGACTGGAAGTACTCGATCAATTTCCTCTTGCGCCGAAATCCGCTCTGAACCTGGACGAGTTGATTCGCCGCCAACATCAATAATGTCCACACCATCCACAAGCATTTGCTGGGCATGCGCGATTGCAACTTTAGAATCTAGAAATAATCCACCATCACTAAATGAATCTGGCGTGACATTAATTACGCCCATGACAAGTGTGCGTTCTAATGAACTAATTTGATTTGGTAGCCCACTTGGATGCAGCATCGAAATTACTTTCCGTTAATAAGTGACATAGCTTCGATGCGCGTTGCGGGATCACGCAATTGGCCACGAACCACGGATGTTAAAGTTTTCGAGCCTGGCTTACGAATTCCGCGCATAGACATACATAAGTGTTCGCATTCGATCACAACTATTGATCCACGCGCGCCAAGTATTTCTGTCATGGCATCTGCGATCTGCGTAGTTAAGCGTTCTTGGACCTGTGGACGGCGAGAATACATATCGACAAGCCGAGCAATTTTGGAAAGCCCAGTGATCTTGCCATCTTCGCCAGGAATGTAACCAACATGTCCAACGCCATGGAATGGCAGCAAATGATGTTCGCACGTTGAATAAATCGGGATGTCTCGCACTACAACTAATTCATCGTGTCCAAGGGAAAATGAAGTTGTTAAAACCTCTTGTGCGCTTTGATGAAGGCCGCCAAAAATCTCTGCGTATGACTTAGCAACACGGGCTGGTGTTTGCGCTAATCCCTCACGGTCTGGGTTTTCGCCAATTCCAATTAGTAATTCGCGGATTGCCGCTTCCACACGAACCGCGTCAAATGGTCTAACTGCTGGCGGTTCATTCAATTTTTCAATTGGATCGATGCTCACGCGTTTGCCTAAGGAGTTTCGGCAGATGTTGAATCGGTCAATAATTCTTCGGCCACATCAGTTACGACCTCACCATTAGATTCACCAACAGCCTTAGGGCCAAATGCATTAGTTAATGCCAGTGGTGGCACATCAACTGGCGGACGATCACTAGGCGAGCGACGAGCTGACCCGGTCCATGCTGGACGACCTGGGCGACGATTCAACGGCTGGAAAATGCGTTCTATTTCCTCGCGGTTAAGCGTTTCCTTTTCAAGTAACTCGACGACTAAGGCATCCAGAACATCGCGATTTTCAGCCAGAATTTCGTAAGCCTCATGATGGGCAACATCGATAAATGCGCGCACCTCTTCATCAATTGCCGAAGCGACTTCTTCTGAGTACTCACGACCATGGCCCATGTCACGACCCATAAATACTTCGCCGGATTCAGCTCCGTATTTAATTGCACCCAGGCGTTCAGTCATTCCGAATTGCATAACCATTTTGCGGGCAACTGAAGTTGCTTTCTCGATGTCGTTGCTCGCACCTGTTGTTGGATCGTGAAAAATCATTTCTTCGGCAGCGCGCCCACCGAGCATGTAAGCAAGTTGATCCTGCATCTCGCTTCGAGTGGTTGAGTATTTATCACTTTCTGGCAGCACCATGGTGTAACCAAGTGCCCGACCACGCGGCAAAATTGTTACTTTATGGACTGGGTCAGTGTTAGGTAGCGCGGCCGCAACAAGCGCGTGGCCGCCTTCATGATATGCAGTGATCAAACGTTCGTGCTCACCCATAACTCTGGTGCGCTTTTGCGGTCCACCAATCACGCGATCAATTGCCTCATCAAGAGTTTCGTTGGTAATAAGTTTCTGATCTGTACGCGCTGTAAGCAATGCAGCTTCGTTGAGTACGTTTGCTAAATCCGCACCCGAAAATCCAGGTGTGCGTCT
>DJBM01000008.1:5007-6736 GCA_002430405.1 Actinobacteria bacterium UBA5976 | reverse complement strand
TCGAACCCACAAATCTCACTCGGCGTGTGTTCTGCAACGCTAAGCAATCTGTGCCCTGAGTGGGATTCGAACCCACACTGAACGGTGTTTGAGACCGCGCTCTCTGCCAGTTGGAGTACCAGGGCTTATTTTTCTTACTCGGGAAAGGCTATCGCATGGATTTGTTTGCCTTAACCGTAGGCTTGGAGTGTGAGGTGCGAAACTAATCAGATGCGTGGCTTGAAGTGAAAGCACAAGTGTCTCGGGATATCGCAACTATTCCAAATGCCCTTAGCGCCTCTCGATTGATTGGCGTTCCTATTTTCTTTTGGCTCATAGTGGGACCTAAGCGAGATGACCTTGCGCTGTACATCTTGGTTGTAAGCGCATTCACAGACTGGTTAGACGGTTACCTAGCAAGAAAGCTAAATCAGTTCAGCCGATTAGGAGAGTTGTTAGATCCACTTGCGGATCGACTCTATGTAGTAGCTGCTCTAATCGCACTTTACTTAAGAGATTTGATTCCAGTGTGGGTGGTAATTGCGTTGTTATCGCGCGACATTCTCATGTCGCTGGTGCTGCTTTACTTAAAGCGATTTGGCATCACAGGCATACCAGTTCACTTTGTCGGAAAAGCGGCAACTATGAATCTTTTGTATGCACTGCCTCTTATTTTGCTTGGTAATTTCCAAAATGTTTATGGCGAAGTAGCCCATGTTTTCGGTTGGGCTTTTCTATTTTGGGGTATCACAATGTATTGGTACGCAGCGTTCTTGTACCTAAGACAGATTTGGGCGTTGCGGAGATCACTACATGCGAATTGATGCTTCACTTGATGCGCTACTCGCCGACGCACTGACATCAGATTACGAAGGAACGGATAAGAAGCAATACCAAAATAAAAGTAAGCGCAATTCAATTCAAATCTTAATTGTTGCAGCCTCAGCCACTTTAGTGACTATTGTTTTGGGCATGGCAATCGCGCAAACCCGATCCCAAGCTAGCGAAAATTCTGCAACACGCGATGCCTTAGTTGAACGCGTGCAGGCGGCGGACCGAAGGGTGCAGGCCCTTGAAGAAAGCGTTGTAACAGCGCAGAATGATTTGATATCCGCCGAACGTGCGACTTTGGCTGGAACTTCATTGGGTGAGCAAGCACAACAGCGCCTAGAGCGACTCCGAATTGCGACCGGGCAGACGCAAGTTTCTGGCAGTGGCATCACGGTGACCATTGATGACGGGCCAAGGGACTATGACACAACCATTGGGAATGAACCAGGCAAAGTTTTAGACGGAGATCTCCAACTAATAGTTAACGGACTTTGGCAGTCTGGGGCCACCCACATCGCAATCAATGAACGAAGGCTTACTCCAACCACATCAATAAGATCTGCCGGCAGGGCCATCCTGGTCAACTATCGCCCCTTGATTCCGCCTTATGTGGTAACTGCGATAAGTCCGGATGCAAATAAATTGGCGGGCACATTTCGCGAGAGCAGCGCCGGCTTACTGCTTGAAGAGTTAGAGGCAAGTTACGGCGTATTCTGGGAACTACAAACTGTTGGCGAAGTTACCTTGCCAGCTGCCGCTTCTGATGCAATTGAGGACACACCGTGATACCAGCGATAGGTTTACTCGTCGGTATTGTCTTTGGCCTAATACTTCAACCAATTGTGCCAATTTGGCTGCAGCCATATTTACCTATCGCGGTGGTTGCAGCACTGGATGCAGTATTTGGAGCGTTCCGCTC
>DJBM01000008.1:0-4885 GCA_002430405.1 Actinobacteria bacterium UBA5976 | reverse complement strand
ATGCGAATCTTCGCAAACGTAGCTGCAGTGCGACGACATCTGCTTAAGGCTTAGCCATGGGTATGCATTCGGCGCCTCGTAAATTCCGTCCAGCGCGTACAGCGGCCGAGGCAAGGTTTCGGCTTAAGCGTTCCCTCGCCCCGCAACTTACCGGAACGCAAGCGCTGATAACGGTTCTCTTTCTTATTCTTGGCTTCACCTTAACGGCGGCTGTTTCAGCGAATAGATCGGACGCAGTCTTATCAAGTGCTCGTCAAAGTGACTTGGTGGGCCTCTTGGATGACTTAGCCCAACGCGAAGCCCGGCTGGAGGCAGAAAATGATCGACTTGAAAACGCGCGTGAGACTTTGCTTGGTGGAGATGAATATTTTGCGCTTAATGAAGCCAAGCGACGAGCTGCTGCGCTCGGTGTGCTCGCTGGCAGCGAAGAGATAACAGCAACTGGAATTGAAATTTCCATTATTGGAAGTCTTAGGGCTTCAATATTGCTTGACGCCATTCAAGAGCTGCGGGATTCAGGCGCAATTGCGATTCAAATATCAAATGAGGACAAGGCAATTCGAGTCGTCACAAACTCCTGGTTTGGTGATGCGACTAACGGTGTGACGGTATCTGGGGTAGCGCTGCAAGTTCCTATTTTGATTTCGGTAATAGGAGATCCCGCGGTGTTGATCCCAGCGATCAAAATACCTGGTGGTCTGGTGGACACTGTTGGGGCTGGCGGTGGAAAGGTATCATTCAACGAAAGTCAAAGCGTTGAAATATCGGCAACTGTGCCCCTACCGAATTTATAGTTCGCGATGGCGTAACATTTATTCATGAGCAACATACCTACAGACTTGAACTACACCGCTGAGCACGAGTGGGTTCGGGTAATAAATGAATCCACCATCCGTTTTGGTATTACCGATTACGCACAGGACGCGCTCGGGGACATAGTGTTCGTTTCGCTGCCTAACGTCGGAGATCAGCTAACTGCTGGCGCCACCTGCGGGGAAGTCGAGTCGACAAAGAGTGTTAGCGATATTTATGCGCCCGTTTCCGGGGAAGTAATAGCTCGAAATGACGCAATCGAAACAGCGCCTGACACCCTAAATGCAGATCCCTATAACAATGGCTGGATCGTTGAGCTCAAGGTTTCCGGCGACGCGAACGCATTAGTTGCGACACTTTTAGACGCCGCTGCCTACCAGGAGATCACTTCAAGCTAAGTCTCACGTTAAGGTGTAGACATGGGTACCAACGAAGAAGAGACTAATTTAACCAAGGCTGTGCCACTTAATGTGGGCGAAACTGGCATGCTTTCGTTAGTCACAGATTCGGAAACTGGCGAGATCGTGGCCATAGATAGTTCCAGTTTGTTGCAGTTGCCCGCAGGTGAAGCATTTCTTGTAGTGCGAAGGGGCACGCTCGAAGGCACTAAGTTTGCGCTATCTGGCGCCCAAAAGATTTCCATTGGACGCACTGCAGATAGTGGTATTTTTCTGGATGACGTAACAGTCTCACGAAAGCACGCAACCGTTGAGCTCATAGGGAATTCCTGGACGCTTACGGATGAGGGATCACTAAACGGAACTTATGTTAATAAACATCGGGTAGTTAAGTCCTCCCTGGTAAATGGTGATGAAGTTCAAATTGGAAAGTTTAGATTTGTATTTGCACTGGCGTCATCTGCAGGAGAGTAGATGAACTCCCTTGATTTTGATTTCTCTAAGGAGTCCCCAGCTCTTCTAAGTATCGGTGAAGTGTTGGTTCGGTTACGAAACGAGTTTGAAGACATTTCGATTTCTAAGATTCGCTTCCTCGAATCAAATGGCTTAGTTTCGCCGGAACGCACTCCCAGTGGGTATCGAAAGTTTTCACTCGTTGACGTCGAACGGCTTCGATATGTTCTGCGCATGCAGCGCGATCATTTCTTGCCGCTACGTGTTATTAAGCAGCACATAGACGCTCTCAATCGAGGCTTGGAGCCAGTTGCTGTTGGCGACATTGCGCCTAAGCCGCCTCGGGCATTAATTAGTACGCAATCGCTGGAAGTTTCAGATGCCGTTTCTAGTGTGCGAATGAATCGTCTGGAACTTATCGCAGATACTCAAAGTGACCCAGAATTCCTAGACCAATTAGTTGAATTTGGATTGGTTAAACCTGATAGTCAGGGCTATTTTTCCGTGACTGCCTCAGCGGTGGTTTCGTTAGGACTAACTTTGCGCAGTTATGGCTTGGAGCCAAGACATTTAAAGACTGTTCTTTTAAGCGCTAGCCGAGAAGTTGATTTGTTTGCCCCGATAGTTAAAAGCGCCGCAGCACAGCGCACCCCAACTGCCGGCGCTCAAGCGCAGGAGCTCTCGCTTTCGTTGGCTGCACTTATCATTTCGCTACACAGTCTGCTAGTTAGAGAAGTAATCGATCGACAAAACTAAGGCACGCGGGCTGACAATGCATTAACAAGTTGTGCGATTAGACTGGATTCCGTGAGAGAAGTTGATGTAGTTGGAATCCGACTTGAATTACCGTCGAACCAACCTGTGCTCATCTTGCGCGATCAAAATGCCCCGAGATTCTTGTCACTTTGGATCGGTACTGCTGAGGCAAGTGCAATTTCGTTAGCCCTCGATGGCGTAATTCCACCTCGTCCGCAGACTCACGATTTATTAGTTAGTGCGATTGCGCAATTGGGCGGCCAAGTTTCTTCGGTAACGGTTAGTGAGTTAGTCGAAGGTACATTTTTTGCAACGCTTAATTTCCTCAACCATGACTCAATTAGCGCTCGTCCCTCCGACGCAATTGCCTTAGCAGTTCGCACCAGTGTCCCGGTATTCGTAACGGACGAGATTATGGATTTCGCGGGCATGGACTTAGCTGACGCAGACGAGTTCGCAATCGGTGATGGTCCAGGTGGCCAAGATATGAGTGCAGCCGAGCTCGAAAAGTTTCGGGCATTCTTAGACGAGATCGAACCAAACGATTTCAGTTAAAGTCCCATTTTTGGGGCAATTAGAACCTCTACTTGAGGTTTAGGATTACCCTTCGGCGTGTCGAATGACGATGTCATTGACCAATATATCTGCTAGTTCTATTGTGAAGGAACACAGGTTCCCCGTGGGCTCAAAAGTCGGCTCTCCCTGTATCTGCAAGGAGCCCCGCATGTCAGATCTTGGCAGTCAGCCAGAAAACACAGCTAAAGTTCACCGCGACATTGCGCGGGAGGCAGCAGTCGTTGCTGCCGGGGAACAGGGCTTACTTTTCGATGAAGCTGCCATGGACTCACTTCCTGCCGTTGGATATCGCGGGCCTATCGCTGCGGGCGTTGTTGGCATCACTTACCGCCAACTTGATTATTGGGCTAGGACATCACTGGTCACACCTACGGTTCGACAGGCAACTGGTTCAGGTAATTCTCGGCTTTATGGTTTTCGCGACATTCTTGAACTCAAGATAGTTAAGCGATTATTAGATACTGGCGTTTCCCTGCAACAGATTCGTACTGCAGTGGAGCAATTGCGCGTACGTGGCACCACTGATCTTTCACAAATTACATTGATGAGTGATGGCGTAGGTGTTTACGAATGCACCTCACCCGATGAAGTATTTGATTTGCTGGCCGGTGGCCAAGGTGTATTTGGCATCGCAGTTGGACGGGTTTGGCAAGAAATTGAGGGCACGCTGGCGTCTCTTCCCAGCGATCAGTATGAATACGCTGTCCCAGATTCGACTATTTCTGGCGGCACGGATGAACTATCTCTTCGTCGCAATCGGGCCGCAGGGGAATAGCGCGCCTAGGACGCAGTCATAGTACGCTTTAACTGCTATCGATTCCGAGTGGGAGAGAGCGCACAGCCAGTGCGACGCCGACGGGGCAATGCTCCTCAGAACCTCTCAGGCAAACGGACTACTTGGAATCAGCAACTCTGAAGTGTTCTCATGACAGAGGAGGAGGGCCGGTAACGGTCTACCCTTCTAACTTTGAGGCGCATCATGACAGTTCAAGCCCATCACGATTCGTATGAGAATTTCGCGGATCGTCACATTGGTCCTAATACCAGCGACCTCACCAAAATTCTGAGTTTCCTTGGATACGCAACGCTTAGCGACCTGAGTAACGCCGCCGTTCCGGTAAACATCCAAAATCCACAGCCGCTTGCGATACCGGATGGCGTTAGTGAAGCCGAGGTTCTTGCCGAGCTCAAAGCTTTCGCTGATGCGAATGAAGTGTTGACTTCGATGATTGGACTTGGTTATTACGGCACATACACTCCAGGTGTGATTTTGCGCAACATCACAGAAAATCCAGCTTGGTATACCGCTTACACACCGTATCAACCAGAAATTTCGCAAGGTCGATTAGAAGCGCTCATTAATTTCCAAACGATGGTTACAGATTTAACTAGTTTGGATATCGCAAGTGCTTCACTACTTGATGAATCAACTGCAGCAGCCGAAGCAATGACACTAATGCGCAGAAGTTCAAAGAGTGAGTCAAATGTTTTTGTTGTCGATTCAGATACTCATCCACAAACTTTGGCGGTGCTTGCCACGCGCGCCGAGCCAATTGGCATCGAACTTGTTTTAATCGATGTTGACACCCAGCAGATTCCGACAAGCTTTGGGGCATTGCTCAGTTACCCAGGCAGCAGTGGAAAGATTCGTAACTTGGAACCCGCTATCAAGGCAGCAAAAGATGCTGGCATTTTGATTGGGGTAACTACTGATTTATTGGCGTTAACACTTCTGAAGTCTCCAGGAGAATTTGGAGCTGACATTGCTGTAGGTTCCTCGCAGCGCTTTGGTGTTCCAATGGGATTTGGTGGACCACACGCTGGCTTCATGGCTGTTCGCAATGGCTTAGAGCGATCCTTACCTGGTCGCTTAGTAGGAGTCAGCGTTG
>DJBM01000116.1:3483-3743 GCA_002430405.1 Actinobacteria bacterium UBA5976 | reverse complement strand
GCCGGCAAAGACGGAGGTGGCCAGCAACGCGGTGACCAGGTTTGATTTCGTGTAGAAAAACTGTGAAGCGCCACTTAAGGGTCCGAATTTTCTTGACGGATTTTTGCTCTCGGTGCTCTTGCTAGACATCATTGATCATCTACCTTTCTGGTGCGGGTTGTAGATGTAGTTTATTGAGGCCCCTTGCTGCTTTAACTCGAGGCCTCAAAGCAATGCTTCAATTTGTTCACTTTCTTGGTGGGGCGGGTCGGGCTCGAACC
>DJBM01000116.1:2765-3365 GCA_002430405.1 Actinobacteria bacterium UBA5976 | reverse complement strand
CCGACGACCCACGGATTATGAGTGTTGGCTAACTATAAACTAAGGTCAAAGTTAATGATTATTTGATTGAAATTATTTCTTTGTATTCGTAAAGAGGGTAGGAGCAGTGCAGATATGTTCGTTCGCAGACACTTTTTAATTGCAACTTTCGTATTAGTTTCGATTACTGGTTGTGCAAATGAATCGATCACCGCACCTGCCGTGTCCTCTCAGAATTTACTTGACAAGGTTGATTCCACAATCTTGGGTGATAAGTTCACTTACCCAGTAACGGATAGCCCAGAGATTACTTCAGCTGTTATTACAATTCCTGCAGGCATGGAAACTGGATGGCACCTTCATGAAGCACTACTTTATGCTTACGTTCTTGAAGGAACTCTAGAAGTTACCTATAAGACAGTGGCCGGGACTGAAATAACCAATACCTACAATTCGGGTGAGGCCATTATGGAAGCCCTGCAAACCGAACATAATGGCAAGAACAACACTAAATCCGACATAAAAATACTTGTTGTAAGCATTGGCTCGCCTGATTTGGAAAATACAGTCACGCTTCCATAGCCGATGCAATTACCCGTCGATTCAAAAGGCGAGTTATTT
>DJBM01000116.1:0-2472 GCA_002430405.1 Actinobacteria bacterium UBA5976 | reverse complement strand
TAAAATTCGTGGGACCAGCCTTGGTCACCGAAGTTAGCTGAAATGGCTTCACCGGTAGCACCTTTATAGATTCCCGACCCTCCGATGATTGGTCGGGTTGTTTGAACTCCCGGCACCAAAGTAGCGCCAGCTGGTGCATATAAGGAAACCCCACCAATGACGATTTGATTCTTCTCATCGCCAAGGACAAAGACTAGGTTCGATGACCTAATTTCTTGGTCGCCATTAATTCCTTCGGCCAAAGTTGTAAGTGTCCCAGTTAGATATTGGCCATCAGCGTCTACGCCATCAACTGTTGTTGGGATGTAAAAAGTCCTTACAGTTCCCAGTCCAGAGCCGATGGTTGCAGATGGGGCAATTACGCCATGTGTAACAACAATCTTGGTCGTTGAGTCGGAGATGACTAAGTAACCGAGGGCAGCAACCGCAACGGCAAGCAATGAAACAGTAACACCAGTTTTTGATTTCATATTAAAGAGATTATCAGCCGAAGCAATTCAACTGGGACTTACTCTGTTGGGCTGCACCTCGGCGAGTTACTTACTAGCTGACGTCGCGCCTCGGAGTGAAAAAAAGTGAAAGGCCAATCAGAACAATGGCATAGGCGATAAGAAGCGCCCCGGAAGTGCTTCGATCAAAGTATTTTCCACCGTTCAATATGGCCGTAACTCCGAAAAGACCATTCACCGCGCCACCTGGAAGCCATTTTCCAATATCAGGTGTGAATACCACCAGTAGGCGTTCAAAAATAAAAATCCAGACAAAAGTCGCAGCCACGCCAACTAACTGATTTCGAACTAGTGACCCAAAAGCAACACCCAGCATCGTGTAAATGGCATAGGCCGCAATAGTTGCCATGGCGATCGTGAAGAGTTCACCGGTGCTAATTTCTGCATGATCTTTTCCGGAGACAGCAACCGTAGTTGCTAGGTAGGCAAGCGCAAAAGCAACTAAACCTAGGATTGCTCCGATGATTCCATGGATAAGCAATTTCGCATACAGCACTATATAGCGCTTGGGTTGAACCAAGTATGTATGGTCGATAGTCCCATATCGGTATTCGGATGTCGCACCAATTACTCCCAGGATGAGAGCTAGTGCCACGCCAGTTGCTGCGCCGCCATATAACAGCGTCATCATCTCTGAAGTATTTAGGTTTGGCATTCCCATTGATCCGGCAATTTGTGCGTAAGCAAAGACGGTCATGACCGAAAATATAAGTGAGGCAAAAATTATCCCCAACCAAGTGCGGGTTGTATAAATTTTTTGAAATTCAGATCGGATTTGCTTAAGCATCTTAAGACCCCGTCAATTCCAGGAAGACCTCTTCCAAGTCTTGCTTAGCTTCATGCAGGTCATGAAGCTCAATTCCATTAATAAATGCAAAGTGCCCAACTTCAGCTAGCGATGAACCGTGGATTGCGATGCTATCCACGAGAATTTCTACTGTACCGGCTTCAAAGGAATTAAATTTTTCAAGGTTTGGTGATTTTACGCTCACTACTGATTTTGTAGTTGCTACTAATTCACCAAGCGTGCAGTCCTTTACTAACTTCCCACTTGAAATGATCACAACATCGTCAACAGTTTGCTCTACTTCTGAAAGTACGTGCGAGGAAAGCAAAATCGTTCGACCTTCTGCAGCTAGCCCACGAAGTAGATGACGTATTTCTACTATTCCTTCTGGGTCAAGTCCGTTTACTGGCTCGTCTAAAATTAAGACGCCTGGATCTCCTAGAAGTGCGGTGGCAAGAGATAGGCGCTGTTTCATGCCAGTGCTAAAAGATCCTGCTTTGCGATTTGCCGCACTTGTTAAGCCAACTTGATCTAGCACTACCTGAATTCGCGATTTCGAAATTGCAGCTGCGGTGGCTAAAACTTTCAAGTGGCTATACGCGCTTCGGCCAGGATGGATTCCAGTAAACCCTAATGAAACGCCAATGCTGTGTGCAGGCTGATCTAGGTCGTGGTAGCTATTTCCGCTAAAAGTCGCGCTTCCCGTGGTCGGTGCGACGAGATTAACTAGGCAACGAAGCGAGGTTGTTTTCCCGGCACCATTAGGACCAAGAAATCCGGTGACTCTGCCCGGTTTTGCTGAGAATGAAAGATCAGTTACTGCATTAACTTGAGAATTTCCATGACCAAATACTTTGGTCAGGCTATTTACTTCGATAAGCAAACCTGAATTTCCAGATGAAGTAGAAGTTCTTCGAGATTCCACGAGTAACCTCACTCTCAGTTGAGTGTCGTGCTTGTCAATTGACAGCCTGCATTTTCAGTCTAGCGATGCACTTAATTGTCCGGGCAGGAAAATGCTATAAACAGATCAGTAGCAGCCTCAAGTTAGTGTCGTTTGTCGCAATAAACGTAAGCATGATTCAGGAGCGCACAAAGCCGAGGGTGGAGCGGCGTTAATTGCTAGTCTCAGTGTTTTTTCAACGGTCTTAAGTGGGGCGGGTCGGGCTCGAACCG
>DJBM01000121.1:7607-9467 GCA_002430405.1 Actinobacteria bacterium UBA5976 | reverse complement strand
GGCCTTGCTGGCTGAATAAAACTTGGGTCATTAATTCCATGTCCTGGAAGTTTGCTTAACACTGTTTTACCAAAGCGCAGCGCAATTTCTGCGCGCTTAGCTTCATCACTGTCATCGGATTCACGAAGTACTGAACGTAAATCCATTTCCTTGGTGGCAAATAAACAGGAACGTAATTGACCGTCAGAGGTTAATCGCAATCGATCACACGAACCACAAAATGGCCTCGTGACGCTGGCAATTATGCCGACAGTTTCTGGTCCACCATCGACTAAAAATTCTTCAGCAGGCGCAGAACCACGAGCTTCAACAGCAGTAAGTGAGAATACTGGATTTAACGCATGGAACACATCATCAGCGGTCACCATAGTGGTGCGGTCCCAAACGCCTCCAGCATCAAGTGGCATTTGTTCAATGAACCTTAATTTGAATCCTTCATCAAGTGCCCACTTGAGTAGTGCCACGGCTTCGCCATCATTTACCCCTGGCATTAATACTGTATTAATTTTGATTGGAGTTAAGTCCGCATCACGCGCGGCTTTTAGTCCCTTAAGAACATCATCGAATCGATCACGGAATGTCATTGCCTTGAATCGCTCGGCACTTAAAGTGTCAAGTGAGACATTTACCCGTTCCAAGCCGGCGTCTTTAAGTGGTTGGGCAAGTGCTGCCAAGCGTATGCCATTTGTTGTTAACGAAAGTTTTGGCGGATTTGGCAGACTGTTAATTCTGGCCACGATGTCGACAATGTCGGGGCGAAGTAGCGGTTCACCACCAGTTAAGCGAACTTCATCAATTCCAGCATCAATTCCCACTTCAAGAATGGTCATCAATTCATCAGTAGAAAGTAAATCTTCAGTTGGCATCCAAGCTGCGAAGTCGTGTGGCATGCAATATGTGCAACGCAGGTTGCAGCGATCCGTTAACGAGACGCGAATGTCGCGATGTACTCGGCCAAAAGTATCGATTAGTGCACTCATGCGCAATTCACCCATTCATCTGTACCATCAGTGAAAACTTGGTGTTTCCAGATTGGAATTTGTGCTTTTACTTCATCAACCAATTCAGTACAGGCATCAAAGGCTGCCTGTCTGTGCTTTGCCGCAACTGCCGCAACCAGCGCAGATTCACCAATTGGTATTGGTCCATGACGATGGGCAACTGCAACACTTAAAACTTCATGGCGATCAGCAACTTCGCGCGCAACTTTTTCTAACAGACTTTGCGCTGTTGGGTGCGCTTCATATGCCAACGAAGCGACAGCGCGGCCATGATCGTTATCTCGGACATCTCCAGAAAAGGTGACTACTGCTCCAGAGACATTTGAGCGCACTGCCGTGGCAAGATCAGCAACTGAAATAACGTCAGTTGTCACAATTACACTTGCAATGTTTGCCATGCGTTAATTATTGTTCTCTTTTGCCATTTGCGATACCACAGTAAGAGAATTAATGGGTTTTACGACCATCTTGGTATCATCTTGTGGGAATCTCGAGGGAAAACCTACAACAATAGGGACATGGCAAAAAATCCTGAGTTTGAAGTAACTTGGCAACAAGCTCGCGAGTTAGCTCATAGCGCAGCTAAGTTGGCGCCGACTAACTTGATTCCCCTCTCTCAAGCAGGCGACATGGTTGTGGCTAATGACGTTGTTGCACTCGGTGACATGCCACCATTTGCTGCTTCCAGAGTTGATGGCTGGGCAGTAAGTGGCCCTGGTCCATGGCAGCGAGTTGGTAATGCACTAGCTGGCCATGAATTCGTCACAGAACTTAAATCTGGTGAGTGCGTACACACTGCCACCGGCGCTGTCATGCCACCGGGAGCAACGGCTGCGCTCAAAGACGAAGAGAGCGCAAT
>DJBM01000121.1:2063-7487 GCA_002430405.1 Actinobacteria bacterium UBA5976 | reverse complement strand
TGCCATATTTTCATGATGTCCGCCCGAGTGGTTACGAAGCAAAAACTGGCGAAAAATTAATTAACGCAGGAACTAAATTAACTCCAGCCATAATCGGCGTAGTTGCTGCGGCTGGCCATGACGAAGTTTTGGTTTTTAAGAAACTTAGTGTTGACGTACTAATTTTTGGTGATGAATTATTACTTACTGGACCATCAAGAGATGGTAAAGTCCGAGATTCACTTGGACCTCAGTTACCATTTTGGATAGCAAAAATGGGCGCAACGTTAACAAATATAATTCATGTTGCAGACACATTGGAAGAACATGTTGGCGCAATCAGTCAATCCAAGGCAGATTTAATTATTACCACTGGTGGAACGGCCGCTGGTCCTGTTGATCATCTACATAATGCAATTGTTGATGCCAATGGCGAATTTATTATTGACGCAGTTTTAGTAAGACCTGGTTATCACACGTTAATGGCTCGAATTGCCGAACAGATTTTGATTGGACTTCCAGGAAATCCACAATCGGCAGTAATTGGATTGTTGAGTTTGGCTATCCCTTTTATTGCTGGTTGTTATGGCCAGCTTTTACCTACGCTCGCAGAGCGGACTTTCAACGCAAATCTCAAGGGACCAGCGCGCGAAGTACGATTAGTTTTATGCACTGAAAATAATGGTGTGGTAACCCCGTTAGAACATTTAGATTCATCAATGCTTCGTGGTTTTGTCGAAGCTGATGGATACGCAGTGTTACCTCAAGGGGGCGCTGAATCAGGGCAGATCGTAGCGTGGCTCAATCTGCCTTAGGCTTGTCCAAGATCAACTTAAGGAACCCCCTGTGAAAGAAGTTCTCGACGAATTGTTTGCGGCCTATCAAGCTGGAAACACAACAGCCATGGCAACTGTGGTGCGCACTTGGCGTTCGGCGCCTCGCCCAGCTGGCGCATCCATGATGGTAACCGCAGGTGGCGAAGCCATCGGTTCCGTAAGTGGTGGCTGTATTGAAGGCGCAGTTTACGAAATGGCCAGCGAGGTAATCGCAAATGGTGTTCCACAATTTGAAAAATACGGAATCAGTAATGATGATGCATTCGCAGTGGGCTTAACTTGTGGTGGAATTCTAGAAGTATTTGTTGAGCAAATTTCCCAAGACACTTGGCCCGAACTGCCTGAGTTATTTGCCAGTGTGCAAGCTGACCAACCAGTGGCCGTGGCAACTGTGGTTAATGGTCCGGCGCACCTGGGTAAGCATTTAGTTGTCTGGCCCGATAGAGCTGCTGGCGATTTAGGCAGCGAACGCTTGAACTCAGCTGTTGGCACTGATGTTTTAGGTTTACTTGAATCTGGTACCACGGGCTTTTTGCATTACGGAATAGATGGCGAGCGCCTAGAGGGCGCCCTTGAAATTTTTGTTTCAACGTTTGCGCCAAAACCACGAATGTTGGTATTTGGTGCAATTGATTTTGCTGCTGCAGTTGCCAAAGCTGGAAAATTTTTGGGCTTCCATGTCACTGTTTGTGATGCGCGGGAAGTATTTGCCACAAAAAAACGGTTTCCAGATGCCGATGAAGTTGTAAATGATTGGCCGCATCGCTGGTTGGCCACGCAAGAAATTGATTCGCGCACCGTTATTTGCATCTTGACACATGATCCAAAATTCGATGTACCAGTTGTGATCGAAGCTCTTAAGACAAAGGCGGCATACATTGGCGCGATGGGTTCCCGTAAAACACATGAAGACCGCGTGGCTCGCTTAATTGAAGCTGGTGTTAACCCTGATGAATTAACGAGAGTCAAGTCCCCTATTGGACTTGACTTAGGTGCACGCACTCCTGAAGAAACTGCAATTTCAATTCTTGCGGAAGTTATTCAAGACCGATGGGGTGGCTCTGGTAAAAACTTGGCACAGACCCAAGGCACTATTCATCCTGGTGCGCCGCGATGACAACTGCTGGCCTCGTGCTTGCAGCTGGTGAGGGTAAACGTTTTGGTGGGCCTAAAGCTCCGTATGTTCATAACGGAGTTCGACTCGTAGATCACGCTGTTCAAGTACTAACTGACGCCGGATGCGATCAAGTATTTGTCGTACTCGGTGCCTGGCTTGGCGAGGTACCAAATGCCACAGTTTTGGAGAATTCCAATTGGCCAACAGGAATGGGTTCTTCGCTACAAGTTGGTTTGCAGTACCTAAACGGCCAATCTGAAATTGATGATGTCGTAGTTACCTTGGTAGATCTTCCCGGACTTACAAGTGCGGCAGTAGCGCGAGTTGTTGAATCACCTGGCGAAATCGTGGTAGCAAGTTACGATGCAAAGCGTGGACACCCAGTGAAATTTGCCCGCGCTACTTGGCCAGAATTATCGCGAAGTTCTAAAGGTGACCACGGTGCTCGAGCCTTTATCTCTGAGCACTCGGAAGAAGTAGTTTTAGTTGAGGTTGGCGACGTAGCAACTGGCGAAGACATGGACGAACGTCCCAGCACTTAACTTTTTTAACACTAAAAACCCCCGAGTTGCCACGCAATTCGGGGGTTTTTAGTTTGTTAAATTAAACGCCGGCAGCACAACTAACTGCGCGGGCGGTTATTACTCGCATTAAGTGCTCGCGATATTCTTTGTCTGCAGCTAGGTCGCTTGTGGCACGAGTGCCTTCTGCGGCGCTCTGAGATGCTGCTTCAATTTCACTTACTTTGGCTGCGACACCCTTTAGTGCTGACTCAACACTGGAAGCACGCACAGGTACCGCGGCGCAGTTAGTAAGTGCGATTCGGGCCTCGGTGATTTTGCCACCATCGACCTTTACCGCAGCTGCAACGCCTACAACAGCCCAACCATTTGCTGATCGGTTGAATTTTTCATAACAAGTGCCCCAGCCTTTTCCTAATTTAGGAATCGTGATCGAAACTAGGATTTCATCTGGACCAACTGCAGTCGTGAAATAGTCAAGGAAGAAGTCCTTGGCGGCGACTTGGCGGCGACCTTTTGAACCTGCAATTTCCAGCGTCGCATCAAGTGCCAGCACGACCGCAGGTAAATCTCCTGCCGGATCACCATGAGCTAATGCGCCACCGAAAGTTCCCCGGTGACGAATTTGCGGATCCGCTACGGTCTCAGTTGCTTGGGCCAGTAACTTAACATGCTTGTTCACTATGTCACTGTGAAGTACATCCCAGTGCGTAGTAGCAGCGCCGATTGTTACCGAGTCGCCGTTGTCTTTGATGCCTTTCATCTCGTCAATGCGGCCACAATCAACAAGCACTGAAGGTGCTGCCAATCGTAAGCGCAGTAACGGAAGCATCGACTGGCCACCAGTAATTACCTTGGAATCTTCGCCACCTGCTTTAAGCGCCGAGATTGCTTCGTCCACTGAGTTTGGTCGAACATAGTCAAATGTTGATGGAATCATTATTTTGCTCCTTCTCGGGCAGCTTGGATGGCTCGCCATACTGTCATTGGATGCGCTGGCATTGTCACATCGTTGACACCAAGAGGCCGAAGCGCATCAACAATCGCATTAATTACTGCTGGTGTTGATGCGATCGCGCCAGCCTCACCTACACCCTTTGTGCCAAGTGGATTAGTACTTGACGGAGTGACGGTGTGATCGGTAATGAATGACGGCAGATCTGGCGCACTTGGCACCAAGTAATCCGCGAATGAAGCGGTTAGCAATTGGCCTTCAGAATCATATACTGCGCCTTCATAAAGCGCCTGAGCGATTCCTTGTGCCAAACCACCATGAACTTGTCCTTCAACAATCAATGGGTTGATCTGAATTCCGATGTCATCAACACAAACATAAGAACGCATAACGCTCTTGCCTGTTTCAGTATCAACTTCCATTGCACAAAGGTGTGTGCCATGTGGGTAACTGAAATCCTGCGGATCTACAGTTGCCTCAGCTTGCAATGTTGGCTCCAAGCCGTCTGGCAAATCATGTGCGCTAAATGCCTCAAAAGCCACAGCTTGAATTGCCTTTTCTTTAGACGGATCGCCTTTAACCCGGAATACGCCATTGTCAAATTCCAAGTCGCTGGCACTGCACTCAAGTTGGTGAGCCGCAATCAAGCGAGCTTTTTCTACAACTTTTTCACCAGCTCGAAGTATCGCTTGACCGCCAACAGCTAAGGAACGAGAACCGTAAGTGTCCATGCCATATGGCGAGGTACGAGTATCACCGTGAATAACTTCAATGTCATCTACGGGAATACCGAGTGTGTCACTTGCGATCTGACTCCAAGCGGTTTCATGACCCTGACCATGTGGTGAGGTTCCAGTTACTAGCTCCACTTTTCCGGTTGGAAGTACTCGAATTGTGCAATGCTCCCAGCCACCAGCGACGTACTTAAGCGCGCCTAAGGTACGGGAAGGTGCTAGACCACACATCTCGGTGAAAGTGGAGATACCGATTCCGAGTTGAACTTTGTCACCAGATGCCCGACGCTTAACTTGCTCTTTACGCAATTCGTCATATTTGAATAGCGCAAGTGCCTTTTCAGTCGCAGCCTCATAATTTCCAGTGTCGTAAGTTAGTCCTGCAATAGTTGTGTAAGGGAACTCTTCGTGCTTGATCCAGTTCTTCTTGCGCAACTCCATTGGCTCCATACCAATTTCGTGGGCTAATTCATCGATTATCCGCTCAATTGCATAAGTGGCTTCTGGTCGACCGGCGCCACGGTAAGCATCTGTTGGCGTGGTATTCGTAAAGACGCCTATGCAGGTGAAGTCATACGCATCCATCTTGTAAATACCTGGATACATAAACATTCCAAGAAGTGGGATTCCTGGGGTAATGATCTGCAAGTAAGCACCCATGTTTGCAATAAGTTCGACTTTCAGGCCAAGTAATTTACCGTCCTTAGTTGCTGCAATTTCAATGTCCTGAATTTGATCACGACCATGATGGGTAGCGACCATGTCTTCGCTTCGAGTTTCATTCCATTTGATTGGGCGACCCAATTTGTTTGCAAGAACCACGCAGAGAATTTCTTCGCGGTAGCACTGCAGTTTTCCACCAAATCCGCCGCCGACGTCAGGTGCTACGACACGCAGCTTGTTTTCTGATACCCCTGTGACCAATGCAAGTAGTACTCGAAGTATGTGAGGTACCTGAGTTGCTGACCAAATTGTTAGTTCACCAGAGGTTCCCATAGGGGAAGCCACGACAGCGCGGGGTTCCATGAATGCAGGAATTAGGCGTTGATTTACAAAACGTCGCTTAACAACAACATCAGCTTTTGCCTTTGCTTCCTCGTAACTGCCATCACCCTGTGGTTGAAGTTTGTAGGTATAGCACTTATTTGTTCCCTTGTCAGAGTGAACCAGTGGACTGCCATCCTTAATCGCATCTTCCATATTTATTACTGCCGGAAGGGCCGAGTATTTAACAACAATTCCTTCAAGTGCATCAGCTGCTTGCGCAGCCGTACCTGCCAGG
>DJBM01000121.1:0-1970 GCA_002430405.1 Actinobacteria bacterium UBA5976 | reverse complement strand
CGCAGCCGTACCTGCCAGGACTACCGCAACGCAGTCGCCCATGTGACGAACTTCGCCTTTTGCCAGCGCTGGAAAATCTGGGGCAACCATGTCATCTGTTACTGGCCAAACGCAAGGAACGGAACCATTTAAGTCACCCAATTCAGCTGCGCCGTAGGCAGCTTCAACACCTGGGTACTTTAAGGCACCAGATACATCGAGTTTGGTGATTTTTGCATGTCCCATAGGGCTGCGCAGAATTGCCATATGCAAAGCGCCAGCAAGTTGGATGTTGTCAGTCCATTGCGTCTTGCCAGTTAAAAGTCGAGCATCTTCCTTGCGCTTGATTGGGCGACCAATCGCGGCAACGTGTTCGGCTAATTCGGTCATTACTTTCTGCCCTTCATGTTTTCAGCTGCAAGAGCAACTGACTTAACGATGTTGTGATAGCCGGTGCATCGGCAAAGATTTCCTTCTAGACCCTCACGGATTTGAGCTTCTGAAGGATTTGGATTTTCATTAAGCAGATCTACCGCCGATAACACCATTCCTGGAGTGCAGTAACCACATTGCAAGCCATGACATTCCTTGAATGCTGCTTGAACTGGGTGCCACTCTTCACCGGCGAGACCTTCAATTGTGGTTACCGAGGAACCATCTGCTTGAACGGCAAGAACGCTACAAGACTTGGCGCTCTTCCCATCAAGAAGTACTGTGCATGCGCCACACGAGGAAGTGTCGCAACCGACTACGGTGCCAACTTTTCCAACTTGCTCACGCAGATAATGAACTAACAAGGTACGTGGCTCAACTTCATTTTCATGAAGAACGCCATCAACAGTGATACTTACTTTCGTCATTCGCACTCCAAACTAGTTGCAACATCTAAGACAGCTAATCTGAGATAGATATCTGTAAAGGTAGACCCGAAACTTGTTTCCTGCAAGGGTTTTGCCTTAATTGCCAGCCCTAGAAATTCTGATGATATGTGAGCCTCATTTACTGGATAATCATTGAATAATCAAAGAAACGAACACTTAGATTGGATGCCCATGCCAGAAGAATCTTTGCCCCGGCTACTAACTGGCGACATAGTTGGGCAAGTCGATGCGACGCAGATTCCGCGATATGCCGGACTCGGCACTTTTGCTCGGCTGCCATTCATTGACGAGGTTTCAGATGTTGACGTTGCCCTAGTTGGTATTCCATTTGATACTGGTGTGAGCTATCGCCCTGGCGCTCGATTTGGACCAAGTCATGTGCGCGAATCCTCACGACTGCTGCGGCCATTTAATCCAGCTGGAAGTAAATCACCTTTTGCCTCACAGCAAGTTGCAGATGCTGGAGATATCGCAGCTAATCCATTTCATATCGAGGAAGCAATCAAGCAGATCGAAAATGGAAGTCGAAATTTACATGAGCGGGCTAAACGAATAATCACAATTGGTGGCGATCACACCATTGCCTTGCCGCTCCTTAGAACTATGGCTGCAAAGCATGGCCCAATTAGTGTGGTGCACTTTGATGCTCACCTCGATACTTGGGATTCCTACTTTGGCGAAGATTACACACACGGCACGCCATTTCGCCGCGCTTCCGAAGAGGGCTTAATTGATCGCGAGGGTTCAATACATGTTGGAATTCGCGGTCCGCTTTATTCAGCCAAAGATTTAGATCAAGATAAAAGTCTTGGGTTTGAAATTTTTTCAAGTATTGAATTTGAAGATATCGGCGCCCAAGGAGCAATCGATAAAATTCGCAATCGGGTACAAAATCGTCCAATGTATGTGTCTATCGACATTGACGTATTGGATCCATCACATGCGCCTGGCACTGGAACACCAGAAGCCGGCGGCTTAACAAGTCGTGAATTACTAAAAGTGATTCGCTCATTTGGCGCGATGAACATAGTGGGAGCCGACGTTGTCGAAGTGGCACCAGCATACGATCACGCGCAAATGACTGGCATAGCTGCCTCGCATGTGATCTAT
>DJBM01000111.1:19439-19672 GCA_002430405.1 Actinobacteria bacterium UBA5976 | reverse complement strand
ATGCGCCTTGCTGGTGCGGGACGTAATGTGACAGTGCTAGAGCGTGAAGCAATTCCTGGTGGCCGGGCAGGACGAATTAGTGATCGGGGCTTTGAATTCGATACTGGACCAACCGTCTTAACGATGCCTGATTTAATTGCTGATGCTTTTGATTGCTTAGGTGAAAACATGAGCGACTGGTTGACCTTGGAACCAGTTGCTCCGTTGTATCGGGCGTTTTATCAAGACGGCAG
>DJBM01000111.1:10319-19209 GCA_002430405.1 Actinobacteria bacterium UBA5976 | reverse complement strand
CTTGATTTGCTTTCCATGGACTTAGTTCGCTTGATCAAGCTTGGTGGCTTCCGCAAACTTGCTCCTAAAGTTAGCCAGTACTTAAAAGATGATCGAACCCAGAGAGTATTTTCGTTTCAGTCAATGTACGCCGGACTTTCTCCTTATGACGCGCTTGCAATTTATGCCGTAATTGCATACATGGATTCGGTCGCTGGTGTTTTTGCGCCAAAGGGTGGCATGCATGCACTTCCAGTTGCAATGGCGAGTGCGGCAGTAAAACACGGTGTGAAATTTCAATACAACACCGAAGTTACAAAAGTGAAAATGGTTGGAAACCGTGCTACTGGCGTGGAAACAAGTACGGGCGAGTTTATACCCGCTGATGTCGTCGTACTAAACCCTGACCTGCCAGTTGCTTATCGGGACCTTTTAGGTAAAGAACCTTGGAGCATTAAGCGTCTCAATTACTCACCTTCGTGCTACTTAATGCTTGCTGGCTCAACTGCCAAGTATGACCATGTCGCCCATCACAACATTCATTTTGGGCACAGTTGGGCTGGAGTATTCGATGAACTAATTGATCAGAAGGTTTTGATGACTGATCCAAGTGTTTTGGTAACGAACCCGACACGAAGTGATCCAAGTTTGGCCCCTGCTGGTAAAGAGATTTATTACGTCTTATTCCCGACTCCGAATTTGGATGCAGACATCGACTGGAAGAAAATTGGACCAGCGTATCGAGATCACGTTGTGGAGACCCTAGAAGCTCGCGGCTACACCGGCTTTGGTGCTGGCATTGAATTAGAGCATCTAACTACGCCCCAAGATTGGTCAGATCGAGGCATGGAGCGAGGTGCGCCATTTGCTGCGGCACATTCCTTCCTACAGACTGGCCCATTTCGCCCTGGCAATATGTTTGGTGAAAACGTAGTTTTCACAGGCTCTGGTACCCAGCCAGGGGTTGGCGTGCCAATGGTTTTGGTTTCAGGCAGATTAGCTGCCGAGCGAATCACTGGTCTAGATAAGACATATGCATCCAGGGCTCGACGGTAACTTCTAGCTCTGCGCAAGTTAGTGAATTCAAGCATTGGCCGTATTCTGAAGCGGTGCTAGAAACCAATTTCCGGGAAAGAAAGTTGCGGGCTGACCCAGGTTGGTTTGGGCAGTATGCGCTACCAGGTTTACTTGGCTCTCTTTTTATGAGCGTTGGGGCCCTTGGCGTTGGTTGGTTTCCACTATCTGCAGACATTCTGCAGTGGCAATTAATTGACTTCGTGCAAACTCAAACTCTCGGTTTAGCGTTGACTCGTTCCTTTGTTGTTGTTGGCGCCGCGCTTTTGCTCCAGGCTTGGTTAGTCGTTGGAATTGATGCATTGCACGACAAGATTTCTCGACTAGAAACGATCTATTTTTCCTTTCTAGCCTGGTGCTTGCCACTGTTGTTCGCACCACCACTTTTTAGTCGAGATGTTTATTCCTATTACATGCAGGGGCAACTGCAACTAACTGGGAACAACCCATATGAGTCTGGTGTTTCCGTAGTACCCGGCTGGTTTCAAAGTGGCGTAGATCCACTCTGGGGTGATGCGCCAACTCCGTACGGTCCAGTTTTTTTGTTACTTGAAAAGTTGATTGCAGCTATAAGTGGCGATTCTGCTTTCGTAGCTGCTTACATATTTCGAGCATTGGCCTTAGTGGGAGTTCTCTTCATTTGCTTTGGTCTGCCTGGATTAGCTCGTGCACATGGAATAAATCCAATTACTGCAGTTTGGCTTGGTGTCATGAATCCACTTGTGGTGATGCATTTTGTTGCTGGCGCCCACAACGATGCCCTTATGGTCGGGATCATTTTTCTAGCACTTCGTTTCGCTCTAAGTAAGCACTTCATAATTGCTGTTGTGCTGGCAACGATAGCTCTTGCCATCAAACCAGTTGCTATCGTGTTGCTCCCGTTCTTGGCACTCATGGCTGCGGGCGCTAATTCAAACTCGATTCGCAGGGCTAGGTACGCATTAATAACTGGAATTGTCTCGCTTGTGGTTTTGTTCGCAATTTCGGCGCTGGCAGGAACTGGCCCGTTTGGTTGGGTGAATTCTTTGTCTACTCCAGGCGCGGTTAAAAGTTGGCTTTCTCCAACAACTGCAATTGGGATGTTGGTGGGTGAAGCAATTAAATTATTTGGTTTTGGAAATTTCGTCGACACTTGCGTTCAAATTTCGCGACTCATTGGATCCGTACTTCTAGCCGGTGTATTAGTTTTGTTGGTATTACGCCCAGATGGGCGCAGTGGTACCCGTGCGATTGCGCTATCGCTGGTAGCACTAGTCGTACTTGGTCCAGTTGTGCAGCCTTGGTACTTGCTATGGTCAATCCCACTGCTAGCAGCGACTGGATTAACCCACAAGCAAGTACGCATCATGGTGCTACTTATTGCAGCATTTACTATTCATGGCATTGCTAATTCAAGCGCGACAGCAGATACGTTTCTGGACTTAAGCGATGGCATAGCGATGGTACTCGCTGGCCTAACTATTGGCCTCGCCATACTTGCCTCTAAAACTGAACGCTCATTAATACTGGGTGATAGCGCGGAGAAGGATTTGCTGCCAAACAATGCCCATGCGATAGCCGTAGCAAAATCAATGGAGCTAACTTAACCTTGTGTTAGTTCGGAAAGTCCTGGGAAGTTTCCACTGGAATCACACACCAAAACAACATTGGCTGGTTCGCTACCTGCCTCATCTAATTGATCAGCAATTCGCTGGGCAGCACTTAAATCTGATTTAACTAGTTCTTGCCAACCAGTCCAGGCAATACAGACATTCGCTGCCGTCCCATTGCGCCCAACTAACTCAAACGCAATTTCCGAAATGCCACACCCGACTAAATCTGGGCGCAATAATTGCTGCGCAACAAGGTCAATGAAGTCTCGCTCGGACACTGCGCCACTTGAATCTATCCAAATGAAATCCCAGCCTGCCAGACCAGCCTCGGTTGCAATAACTGCTTCGGTGAAATTTACTTTCCAGCGCAAAACACCAGACAGGCGCTGCGCTTTTAGCATTGCAGCAAGTAAACCTGGGCTTGGAGCAACCACACGAATCCGATCCATAGAAGTGCGCACAGCGTGCAAATGTAACCATACGCGTTAATTGAGAAGATCCTGAAATCTTAAAAAATGCGGGTTGCTGTAACCCGAACCCAGCAACATTGATTAAAGTTGCCAATGTGTCTAACCGAGATCTCGATGCTGCTCAAATTTGTGATCCTGCGCTCCGGGAGTCCTATGAATTATGCCGGCAACTAAATGCCAAGCATGGAAAAACTTACTATTTAGCGACCTTGCTACTGCCTCCAGAAAAGCGGCCATATGTACACGCGTTGTATGGCTTTGCGAGATATGCAGATGAGATTGTTGATGATTTGGCGTCAACTTTGTCAGACGAAGAAAAGGCGGAGCAGTTAAACACTTGGGGTAAGAACTTTTTGGATATTTTTGAAACAGGTGAAACTACTGATCCCATATGCATTGCTGTTTTAGACACAGTACGACGTTGGGAAATTCCACGTGAACATTTTGAAGCATTCTTGCATTCGATGACAATGGACTTAACTATTACGCAATACCAGACTTATGAAGATCTTTATGAATACGTGTACGGTTCCGCTGCAGTAATAGGGCTACAAATGGTTCCCATTCTTGAGCCAACAGATCAATTGGCTTACGCTCGCGCCACCGAACTCGGCGTTGCCTTTCAACTAGCAAATTTCATTAGGGATGTTGGCGAAGATTTGGATCGTGGTCGAATTTATCTGCCACTTGATGAGCTTGCGCAATTTGGTGTCACGCGCGCTGACTTAGAGAAGCGCATTGCAACGCCGCAGATTAAGGAAGCGTTGAAATTTCAAATCCAACGAGTTCGTCAACTTGAGCAGTCATCTCGTATTGGAATCTCGATGCTTGGAGCCAAGTCACAACCCTGCATTGAAACGGCCCGAATTTTGTACTGCGGAATTGTCGAAGCCGTTGAAGACATCGATTACGAAGTCTTTGAATGTCGAGCAAGTGTTTCCTTAAGACGGAGATTGCAGGTTGCCATTCCGGCTTATTTGCAAGCTCGCAAACTCTGGTAAGTCTGAACCGCTATTTAACACGTAGGATTTTATGCACACTCTTTCGGGGTGGTCCAGATCGAGGGTTTCGTTGAATACCTGTGCGTCCTAACCAAACCCAAAGCACAAGGGTTAGTAAAACCAAACTGAAACCAAAAAATAAGTCTTCAACTGGCGCAAACATAATTCGCCCGTCCCCCAGCATTGGTGGCGAACCTTCCTGCGGCGAAGTAGATCCAATTATTGCCGCGCCATCGTATTTAACAATTCCAAATCCCGTAAGTATTCCATTTGTAACCAGTTGAAAGAAAACAACTATTGAATATGAAATCCAAAAAACACGCCTGAACAATAGTTTTGTTTTGAAAACATATATATCTGCAGCAATCATTATTAGAGCTGCCAGCAAAGCAATTTGGGTGTAAGTCATTGGTTGCCCTCATCTCCAGCATCCCAGTTGCGCGCACTACGCACTGCCTCAAAAGACAAAATCGCACAAATTGGGATCACAATAAAAAATAATATTTCATCAAGTGGAATGTCTGCGAAAACGATCACGCCAGTAACATATCGACTATCGAAATTCCAGTGTCCCTGTGCGATGGCATAAGCATCCCAAATTGAAAAAACAATCAGCACTGGAATTATTGTTAGCACAAGGCGAATAGTTCGCTGATACACCCTGGTTCGCAGAAAGAACTCCAACCATGAGGTCCCTACAAGGCAACCAGCAAGCACGCTTAAATATGCAAATTGGGACATTGACTCACTTTCGATTCTGTTAAAAATATACCTTGCCGTGGCGACCAAAGTGATATTTACCACCTTCACCTACAATGAATTAGTGACCCAGCCACCAATATCTGATCCATTAATTGGAAAAGTATTAGATGATCGCTACCAAATTAACGAACTAATCGCCCAAGGTGGGATGGCTACGGTCTACCTTGGCACTGACCTTAGGCTAGGGCGAACCGTCGCGCTCAAAGTTCTTGGTGGCGCAATGGCAATTGATCCAAACTTTGTTGAGCGATTCACCCAAGAGGCGCGCGCTGCTGCTGCCTTGGCGCATCCAAATGTTGTCGCTGTTCATGATCAGGGAATTAATGCTGGATTTCCATACCTAGTAATGGAATATGTTCAAGGGCGAACCATCCGACAAGTCATGGCGCAATCTGGGGCATTCACCAGTGCGCATGCTTTAGAAATACTCAGCTCAGTCCTTGCCGGATTAAGCGCCGCACACAATGCTGGGTTTGTACATCGCGACATAAAGCCAGAAAATGTCTTGATAACGCAAGACGGGCACATCAAAGTTACAGATTTTGGGCTGGCTCGAGTAATAAATGACATTCCAGTTAGTGATTCAACTGGCGCCGTTTTACTTGGCACAATGGCTTACCTCTCACCCGAGCAGGTTCAGCAATTTGCCGTAGACCAACGATCTGATGTTTATTCCTGTGGAATTTTGCTTTATGAAATGGTTACTGGAGTCGTGCCGTTTACTGGCGTCTCGCCACTTGATGTTGCCTACCAACACGTCAACAGTTCAGTGTCAGCTCCAAGTGCGATTCAACCAGATGTGCCACCTGCCATCGATCATTTAGTTTTGGCTGCCACTCGCAAATTGCCAGATGACCGAATCCAAAGCGCACGCGAATTTCGTGATGGAGTTATTCGAGCGATTTCTGCAGTTCCCAAAGCTGAGGCCCTAACAACTGCTATTCCACTTCATAACACGGCAGTTCTAAAACCTGCGGTCGATAGTGTCAATCGTGCTAATGGTTTTACTGCACCTGCAATACCAAATCCCAGAACTGGGCAAAATGGAATTCATCCAGTTCCTGCGTCCAAAACACGCAATCGACTACTTGCGCCATTGCTAATCATGTTTTTCTTAGTTCTAGGCGGCGCCGGTTGGTATCAATTTAGTGGCAGCTACGCAGTTGTCCCACCGCTAGCTGGGCTAAGTGTTGATGAAGCAAATGTTATTTTGGCTCCCTTAGAGCTCTCTGGTGATGTTGTCGAGGAATTTTCTGAAGACATTCCGGCTGGCTTAGTCATTGCCACCTCTCCGATTGCAGGTGAGGACGCCAGGCAGGGTAATGCGATAGTGCTTCGAGTTTCAAAAGGTCAGGAGCGGTATTTAATTCCTGCTGATTTAGCCGGACGCGAACCCGCTGAAGTAACAACGATTTTGGAAGACTTAACTTTAAGTATTGCTAGTACAAATGAAGTCTTCGATGATCTAATTCCTATTGGAAAAGTCGTCAGTACCAATCCGGTTGCTGGTGAATCAGTAAAACGGGCGACCCCGATCACGGTTTTAGTTTCAAAAGGTCCAGCGCCAGTTGAAGTGCCCCCAATCCTAGGAACTTTAGTGACTGATGCCACAGCTGCGTTGGCTAACCTTGGATTAACTCTGGAGATTACCCTCGAAAGCTTTGCTGACAGTGTTGCGGGAACAATCCTTACGAGTGACCCACTACCAGGAAATGTTGTTCCTAAGGCTTCCGTCATTAAAGTGACGGTTAGTAAAGGTCCCGTCTTAGTAGTGGTTCCAAATGTAGTTGGAATGGACGTAGCTGTTGCCACAACAACTTTACAAACTGCTGGGTTTCAGGTGAGCGCAGTGAATAAGTTACCGGTTGCGATCCTGAATAAGGTCTACTCACAAAATCCTGCTGGTGGAAGTCAAGCACCAAAAGGATCGATAATCGTTCTTGAAATTGTCTAACTACGCTGCGCTAATCTTTAACTTCGTTGCCCCAACATGTCCGCGACTTGAAAAGCTAGGTCTAAACTCTGCACGCGATTTAGGCGTGGGTCACAGGCTGTTTCGTACCTGAAAGGTAAATCTGATTCACTTACTCCCCCGATGCCACCAAGGCACTCGGTCACATCATCACCTGTAAGTTCGATATGAATTCCCCCTGGATGAGTGCCTAGTGACTTATGCACTTCAAAAAATCCTCGAACTTCATCGATCACGTCATCTAGCAATCTAGTTTTGTGCCCTGATGCAGCTTCTAACGTATTCCCGTGCATCGGATCACAGACCCATAGCACCGGGTGATCTGTTTCTTGTACCGCAGCTATCAAGTTTGGCAAAACATCTCTGATGTTTTTAGCACCCATTCGAGTGATAAACATTAAGCGTCCAGGAACTTTATTTGGATCTAGCTTGTTCAGTAAGTCGCGTATGTCAACAGGTGAAGTCTTTGGCCCAATTTTTACGCCGATTGGGTTTGAAATCTTTGAGACAAAATCAATGTGAGCACCCGAAATATCTCTGGTGCGTTCACCTACCCAAACAAAATGTCCAGAGACGTCATAAAGATTGCCGGTGCGAGAATCTACTCGAGTCAACGGTTTTTCATAATCAAGCAATAACGCCTCATGACTTGCGTAAAAATCTGCGCGCTTAAATTCCTCGGGATCAGCGCCGCATGCGGTCATAAACGAAAGTGCGCGATCAATTTCTGCAGCCATTTGCTCGTATCGAATACCAGGTGCTGATTCACTAACGAAGTCTTGATTCCAAGAATGGACTTGTCGCAGGTCGGCGTAGCCACCTTGAGTAAATGCGCGAACAAGATTTAAGGTTGCCGCGCTGGCATGGTAGGTATCAACTAATCGCATTGGATTTGGAGTGCGAGACTCCATAGTGAAATCAATTCCGTTTACCGCGTCGCCGCGATACGAGGGCAAACTTACGCCGTCAATAGTTTCATCTGCGGAACTTCTTGGCTTGCCGTATTGACCCGCAATTCTTCCAATTTTAACTACTGGTGTAGAAGCTCCGTAAGTTAATACAATCGCCATCTGAAGAACAGTCTTAAGTCGAGCGCGGATTGAGTCAGCGGTGTTGGCGACAAATGTTTCCGCACAATCTCCACCCATGAGAACGAAGGCCTTACCAAGGCTGGCTGCGCCAAGTCGAGTTTTTAGCTCGTCACACTCACCCGCAAAAACTAACGGAGGTAACGTTGCCAATATTTCTTGGGCACGTTTGAGTTCGCCTGCATCGGGCCAGGCTGGCTGTTGCGCTGCCGGCAAATCTGGCCAAGAAATTTTCGTCACAACGAACAGAATAGTAGCGATTCACGCGGTTTCCTAAATCGCAATTTTTAGTTCACTTGAAGTAGCCGACTAGAATTAGCAACATGGCAATCAAAAAAGTAGCGCTGCTGACTGCTGGAGGATTGGCGCCTTGTCTTTCATCCGCAGTTGGAGCCTTGATTAGCCAATACTCGCAAATTGCTCCAGAAGTTGAGTTAATTGCCTACCGCAACGGTTACCAAGGGCTTTTATTAGGTGACACAGTTTCAATAACCCCGCAGATTAGGGCTAAAGCAGATTTACTTCACAATTTTGGTGGCAGTCCCATAGGAAATTCTCGGGTGAAACTTACCAATGTTGATGATTGTGTTGCGCGTGGGCTAGTACCGCCTGGCTCTGATCCCCGACAGGTTGCAGCCGCACAACTAATTGCCGATGGCGTAGATGTTTTGCACACAATTGGTGGCGATGACACTAATACCGCAGCCGCTGATCTTGCAAACTTCTTGGAACAAAACAACTACCACTTAGCAGTGGTTGGATTGCCAAAAACAATTGACAACGATATTTATCCAATTGCGCAATCACTTGGCGCGTGGACCGCAGCTGATGAGGGAGCGCGTCACTTCAGCAACATTGTTTCGGAGCACACATCAAACACCCGTATGTTGATAGTGCATGAAGTTATGGGGCGAAACAGTGGCTGGCTAACGGCTGCGACAGCGCTTTCATA
>DJBM01000111.1:6783-10210 GCA_002430405.1 Actinobacteria bacterium UBA5976 | reverse complement strand
GACAGCGCTTTCATATCGCTCGATGCTTGATGAAATTACCTGGCTGCCAGAATTCGGACTGACGCGAAATCATCGGGACATTCACGCAGTATTCGTGCCTGAACTTGAAATTGACATTGCTGATGAAGCCAGCCGATTGAGTAATGTGATGGATCAAGTTGGAAATGTGAATATCTTTTTATCTGAAGGTGCTGGCGTCGATTCTATTGTGGAAAAAATGCGGAGCAGTGGAGAAGCTATTCCACTTGATCCATTTGGTCACGTTAAAATTGATAAAATTAATCCAGGTGAATGGTTTGCAAATCAGTTTGCGCCCATGATCAAAGCTGAAAAAGTATTAGTTCAAAAGAGTGGCTACTTTGCTCGCTCAGCTCCAGCAAATGCTGCTGACCGAAAATTGATTCAGGATTGCGCAGTTGTTGCAGTGCAAGCGGCCCTTGCTGGTATCAGCGGACTAGTTGGACCGGATGACGATCAGGGTGGCCTTATTCGCGTCTGTGAATTCCAACGTGTGGCGGGTGGTAAACCATTTGATACCGAGCAAATATGGTTCGAGCAGTTACTTTCACAAATTGGCCAGCCAAAGGGCAAGCCAGCCAAAACACATTAACTAATTACGTGTTAGGGCTCTTCGACCTTGATGCATATTTATCGACATACTCTTGACCTGACAGGTCCATGATTCGATACATAATTTCATCCGTTAAGGAGCGTAATACAAATCGATCATCTTCCATTCCGTAGTAACGTGAAAAATCTAACGGTGCGCCAATTCGGATTCCGACTTCAACCCCAAAATTTGGTCGCGAGCGACCTATGGGTTGCACCATTTCGGTATTGATCATCGCTACTGGAATAACAGGCACTCGTGATTCCAGTGCAATTCGGGCGACTCCAGTTTTACCTCGATACAGCCGACCATCTGAGGATCGGGTTCCTTCTGGGTAGATTCCTAGCATGTGCCCTTCCTTAAGAAGTCGCACACCTGTTGTGATTGCCGCCATGCTGGCGTTGCCACCAGTTCGATCAACTGGAACTTGACCTGCTCCCCGAACAAAAGCCGCCGTGACTTTACCTCTGATACCAGTACCTTCGAAATACTCACTTTTTGCCATAAATGTGATTTTTCTTGGAACGGCAACTGGCAGAAATATCGAGTCCGAAAAAGATAAGTGGTTACTAGCTAAAATTGCGGGTCCGCTTTCAGGGATATTCTCTAAGCCTTCGACCCACGGGTGAAACGCCACTTCAATGGCAGGGCCAATTGCCACCTTCTTCAGGAACTTGTAGAAATTATCGCGGTCAGACACAGCACTAACGGTAGCCAACCAAATGAGTTACAGCAATAACTGGCTCAAATTTTGGACCTATATTGCGGTTTTCGGTGCGATCTTGGAAATACTGGGTTACCCTCTCGTAAGGCTTTTTTTGAAAGGTGCCAAAATGCGCGAGTTATCTGTACCAGCAAACATTCCACCTATTGTCAGCGGCAACGTGACAGATCACATTGAGGAATTGGTCAAACGAAATCCTAATTTTCCATCCCTGTCGATCCAAACAAACGACAAGTGGTCCACGGTCACTGCCGCGCAGTTCCGGTCCCAAGTTTGCAGTGTCGCCAAAGGTTTAATTGCGGAAGGCCTGAAACCTGGTGAGCGAGTGGCCATTCTTTCGCGCACGTGCTACGAGTGGACAGTTGCTGACTATGCAATCTGGTATGCCGGATGCATCACAGTTCCGATTTACGAAACTTCCTCGCCTGAACAAGTTGAGTGGATCATCTCAGACGCTAATGTCGTAGCGACTTTCTTCGAGGCGCAACGAACTACCCATGCCTTCACTCCAATTGCAGCAAAAGTTCCGCACATGACTCGCTCCTACATTTTTGGTGACAATGTTTTAGCTGAACTTTCCAGTAAAGGCGCTAACATTTCTGATGATGAATTGGCATCACGACGAACTTCGGCGAAACCTAATGATCCTGCGACTTTAATTTATACATCGGGTACAACTGGGCAACCAAAAGGTTGCATTATTACGCATGGAAACATGATGGCCGAAGTTGATACTTTGGTTAAAGGAATACCTGAAGTTTTCGAAATACCAGATGCATCTACGTTAATTTTCCTTCCGCTGGCGCACGTGTTTGGAAGATTAATTCAAGTTGCGATGTTACGTGGTGAAGTTACGATCGGACATTGTCCAAATCCCACAGCACTACTCAAGGACTTGAGTTCTTTTCAGCCGACTTTTTTGTTAGCGGTTCCAAGAGTCTTCGAAAAAGTATTTAACGGTTCTGCCGCAAAGGCACATGGCGCAAGTCCAGTTAAGGGCAAGATATTTGATCGAGCAGCCAAGGTTGCAATTGCTTACAGCGAAGCATTAGATCATGGACACATGTCCAAGGGTCTAGCTCTCCAGCATGGCTTGTTTGACAAGTTGGTTTACTCCAAACTTCGTCACGCCATGGGTGGCCGGGTTACTCATGCAATATCAGGTGGCGCTGCACTTGGCTCTCGTCTAGGACACTTCTACCGTGGCTTAGGTCTAATCATTCTTGAGGGTTATGGCCTAACCGAAAGTACCGCAGGAAGCACTTTGAATTTGCCAAGTTCCCTGAAGATTGGCTCTGTTGGAAGACCGCTCCCAGGCACTGGTGTTCGTATCGAGTCAGATGGTGAAGTACTACTCAAAGGTCCACACATATTTGCTGGATATTGGAATAACGATGCTGCCACAGCTGAAGCAATGACCAGCGATGGTTGGTTTCGTAGCGGTGACATAGGTGAGATAGATGGTGATGGCTTCTTGCGAATCACTGGTCGCAAGAAAGAAATCATTGTGACAGCCGGTGGCAAGAATGTAGCGCCCGCGGTACTTGAGGATCGCCTACGAGCCAATCCCATTATTAGCCAATGTGTTGTCGTAGGTGACAACAAGCCTTATATAGCTGCGCTAATCACACTTGATCAAGATGCGCTTCCCCAGATTCTGTCAGCTAATAACATTGACCAGTCTCCGATGGCCGATTTGGTATTAGATCCAAACCTGCGCGCATTAGTTCAAAAAGCAGTGAACTCTGCCAATGAAGCAGTGTCAAACTCTGAAGCAATCAAAAAGTTTTCAATTTTGTTAGAAGACTTAACGATTGACAACGGTTATTTGACTCCAAAAATGAGTATCCGTCGCCATTTGATCGTGCAAGATTTTGCTAAAGATATTGATGCGCTCTACAACTGAGAATCACATTTGTTGCATTACAAGCTTCACTTAATCTCTTGATGCGTACGGTTCCGATATTAATTGGATGGTTTGCAACCAGACTCTTGGTTTTACTGTCAGGATTTAGTCTCATACCCTATCCAGGGTCTGAGTATTTATTCAGTGACGTTCGCCTATATGACTGGTGGGCTGGCAATATCGCTAA
>DJBM01000111.1:1552-6549 GCA_002430405.1 Actinobacteria bacterium UBA5976 | reverse complement strand
TTAATTGCTCCTGGCACCGTTGGTTTTGTATTTTTAGCTCTGGTAGCGGATCTGGCAATCATGTTGCTTCTGCTGGTTCGTGGCCGCAAACTTTCAAATAACCTGCCCGCAATTACTTGGCTAGCGACTGCCTTGGTAATTGGTCCGATTTTGTTGGGTAGATTTGATGTGTTCCCAACTTTAGCCGCAGTGTTTGCTTTGCTTTACGTTTCCTCACCTAAAAAATTTGGCAGTGCACTTGCGATTGGGGCTTTACTAAAAGTCTGGCCAATTTTGTTACTACTTGCCACGCCCAAAAAAATGTTAACAAAAGTTTTACTTTGGTTTGCAGTAACTTTTGGTATGGGGTGCCTCTTGCTCAGCATCTGGTGGGAGGAGAGTTTCTCTTTTCTCGGGGAGCAAAGATCTCGCGGACTGCAGATTGAATCAGTTGGTGCGCTGCCTTATCAACTCTGGAACGCTGGACCAGCAAGTGTGGCGTCAGCATTTCAATTTGGAACAATTGAAGTTATTGCGCCAGGCACAAAATTAGTTTCTCTTCTTGTCACCCTCATCGGAATTGCGCTCCTTGGCAGGCTCTGTTTCTGGCGAATTTTTGGCAGACTTAACAGTGTTCAACCAGCCGACATCGCACTGCTTGCATTACTTTTTGCAATAGTTTCAAGTCGGGTTCTCTCGCCGCAGTTCCTGATTTGGGTATTTGGCGTACTCGCAGTGTGCGCCTTTGCGCCACAGCAAAATTTTCGGCTAATCTTCCTCCTTATTTCAATAAGTGGTTTGCTTGGACAAATTCTTTACCCAGGTTGGTATGTAATTTTTCAACAGGGCAGTGTGGTTGCAGTAACTGCCCAAACGATTCGAATTGTCACCTTGATTTGGGCCACAGTATTAGTCTGGCGAAACGTGAGTTATGCTGCGCAACAACTAGAGCAGGGTTCCCTACTTACTGATCTACGTCAACGCCCGAAAGCAACGAATCCAGGCGCTTGAAACTGTGCTCCCAAGTCCATTCCCGCATAACCCAATTTCGACCTGCAGCGCCCATGCGACGAGCAAGGTCTTGATCCGAAAGTAGCTGACTTAAGCGATCACTGATTTCGCTGACGTTATTTCCATTTACTAAAAATCCAGTTTCGCCATCGAGTACTGCGTCCACAGCTCCTCCAGAGTCGCCAACTACTACCGGCAAACCAGTGGCAGAGGCTTCTAAAAATACGATTCCAAGACCTTCAACATCCCACCCACCTACTCGAGTGCGGCACGGCATTGCAAAAACGTCGCCAGCTGCGTACCAGTTAGCTAATTGATCTTGGTCGACTTTCCCAGTGAAATGCACGTTGTCTCGAAGCCCCAAATCATCAGTGATTTTTTCTAAGTGCTTTCGATATGGTCCATCACCCACAATGATTAATGAAGCAAATGGCACCGATTTATGCACGCTTGGGAGTGCTTGAATGAGTTTGTCTTGTCCTTTTCGAGTCATTAATCGCGAAACACAAACTATGACTGGACGGTTCGCCCAGCCAATTTTGGAACGTAGCCCAAGTCCGGCAATGGAATTAGTTGGCGTAAATTCCGCAGAATTTACACCCGGTACAACTTGTCGCATCGCTTGGATGGAATGCGGACTTAACGCACGAGATATTTTTTTGTGGGTGTATTCAGTCAAGTAAGTTAAGTAGTCAACATCATTTCCAATTTTACGAAGCGCTTGTTTCATGCCCGGTGTCATAGCCCAGCCAGCTTCATGCCCTTGAGTCATGCCAACAATATTTGTCACTCCAAGTTTGCGAAGTGATGAAGCCAATAAGCCAAGCGGCGCCGCAGCTCCAAATACAACTCGAGTGACATTATTAGCAACAATGATTTCCCGAGCCATTGCTAACGTGCGTTTATCGGGCAACAAGGTTTTTGTTTTTGCACGTACGGTCATAAATTTTTGAGCGGCGTCAAATTCAACCGCACCATCCCAATTAGAAGTTAATACGCTCACATGTGCAGGCTCAAATCGGCGTACTAATTCATAGCAGAAAGTTTGAATTCCACCCGGACGCGGTGGGAAGTCATTGGTGATGACCAGGGTGTTACTCATGGATACATATTGCCTTAGTCCGCAACCACCGCCACCTTTATCCAATTGGCTTAATACGCAATCCTTTTTTCGACAACAGCTGAGTTGCAGTCATCGGTAATTTCGCTTCGAATTAACCTAAGTGGTGCAATCAAGCCTGCACCAGCCATAACCTCCAATACGTCCTTGTGGTCATTTAACGATGCTGGCATAGGTCCGAGTAGCGCTGTGACAACACAGTCCGAGCAGGCAATGTCTCGCATTACACAACTTGCACAGTCAATTAACATTTGGGTCTCCTTCTAGCAATTAAGCCAATCTCTGGCACTAATCAAAACGCTAGAGCCGACCTCCGACACTTTTCCTACTCTGTAGTGCGGCTGCGATCAAAAGTCGCCGAGAAGTTGTCGGTGTCAACCAGTAAAGTCCCCATATGAGTGAATTTCTGGGACACACCGCGCTCACCATTTCCGACATTGGCCAGCAACTCGCCCACACCACATTTGTCATAGTTGACCTAGAAACCGCAGGTGGAAAGCCAAGTGAGGCGGGCATTACCGAAATTGGAGCAGTTAAGGTCCGTGGCGGCGAAGTACTCGGTGAATTCCGAACTTTTTGCCACCCTGGCGTACCAATCCCAGCGTTCATATCCGTACTTACTGGCATCACAAATCACCACGTAGCAAATGCGCCAAATGTGGCTAGCGCAGTCATCGAATTTTTGGCATTTGCCGGATTTGATACACAGGATCCTCCTGTCCTAGTAGCGCATAATGCCCCCTTTGATGTTGGGTTCTTGAAGTCTGCTTGCGAAAAATTTGAAATCCATTGGCCGGCCCCCAGAGTTGTTGACACCGTAATCTTGGCGCGGAAAATACTTCGCAAAGATGAAGTCAAAGATAGAAAACTTGCAACCTTAGCGCGTTTTTTTAGTGCTCCCGTTAGTCCCACTCACCGCGCACTTGATGATGCACGTGCTACCGTCTCGGTACTTCACGGTCTGATTGAACGCGTTGGAAATCTTGGCGTACACGACTTAACGGGTCTACAAAACTTCAATGGGCCTGCAACTGAACGTCGCAGACGCAAACGTCACTTAGCAACGGAATTACCAGAATCCCCTGGCGTATACATCTTTTATGATGGCGCCGATCGGCCACTTTATGTTGGGACTTCAAAAAATATTCGCAAGCGGGTTATGTCATATTTTACGGCAGCTGAATCAAGGCCGCGCATGACTTCAATGGTTGAACTTGCGCAACGTGTTCAAGGGTACGTTTGTGAAACACGCCTAGAGGCAACTATCCGAGAATTGCGAATCATAAACGAATTACGACCGAGCTACAACGCTCGCTCTAGAAATCCGGAAAAGACTATTTGGCTAACCCTTACTGAAGAAAAGTTTCCGCGTGCCTCACTAATTCGTCAAGCAACTCTGCCAACTTTCGATAGAACATTTATCGGACCGTTTGCAAATCAGTCATGGGCGCAATTGGCTATAGATGCGCTACACGAAACAACAAAGCTGCGCCAATGCAAAGATAAAATTACCAGCAAGTCAGTGATGACTCCCTGTGCACTTTTTGAAATGGATCGTTGTATCGCGCCGTGCATACCTGAAATAGAAATTTCTCATTACGAGGAAATCGTCACCACCTCAAAAAAGATCCTTGCTGGTGATTCCTCTCAGGTAACTACTAAATTTATGGGAAGCATCCAGAAATACGTTGAACTTGAAAAATTCGAAGAAGCCGCGCTCAATAGAGATCGCATGCACGCCCTTGCTGGCGGCGTTCATAGCTCGTCAAAATTGCGTTCCTTATGTTCGATTCCGTTTTTGCTTGCGGCTCAACTTAACGAAATCGGTGGCTGGGATATTCACGCAATAACTTATGGCCGGCTAGCAGGCGCGATCCAGGCCCCACCCAGTCAGGATCCAAAAACCTACGTAAGCCAACTTAAATCAACGATTGCAAGTGATGTTCAATTACCAACACTTGTTTCTGAAACAGAATTACTACTCAAATGGCTTGGTGATGGAAAAACGCGCTTAGTCGAAATATCTGCAGGACATACTTGGCAGCATCCAATAACAGCGCCGGTTAAGGCTCAAGAACTACTGACCGTTTAACGCAAATCGTTGACTTACTGAAGCCCAGACTTCAAGTTGGGTACTGGCGGCGCCAGAATCTATCGATCCATAAGCAGTTGGTAGCGCTTGCTCAATTCGAGAAACCAGTGAATTAGTTACATGTCCAAATCTGTGCTCACCTTTAGCCGCGTCATACGCCACCATTGTTGCTGCTGCGTTAAGTGCTACCACATCTCGAATCGCGCGATAGTTTCCATGATTTCGACCACTTAAGACATTTAGTACAACTTGCGCATTAAATTTTGCATCCCCACCGCGAAGTTCCTCAACTGTGGCTGGCTCCAACCCAAGGGATTCCGGTGATATAAATTCTTCCCGCAGAACTCCAGATGTAACATCCCAAACTTGCGTTGGTGCCGATGTTGAAAATTCATCGAGTCCGTCAAAGCTGCGCACCACGATAGATCTGAAGCCACGTTCTAACTGCACTTGGGCCAACACTGGGGCTAACCGAAGATCTGCGCAGCCAAGTAGCGAAGCTTCAGGCTGACCTGGATTTGAAAGTGGTCCAAGCACATTAAAAACTGTCGGAATCCCGAGTTCTTTTCGAACTGCTCCTGCATATTTCATTGCAGGGTGATGTGCTGGCGCGAAACAAAACGCAATACCTGCATCTGCCACACAAGAGGAAAGAAGTGAAGTAGGCATATTTATTGCCACACCCAAGGCCTCAAGCACATCTGCAGTTCCAGCTTGGGAGGAGATGGCTCGGTTACCGTGCTTTAAAACAGGAATTCCAGCTCCGGCAACCGTGATCGCAGCCATTGTGGAAAT
>DJBM01000111.1:889-1506 GCA_002430405.1 Actinobacteria bacterium UBA5976 | reverse complement strand
CCATTGTGGAAATATTTACCGTATGCGCACCATCGCCACCTGTGCCAACTACGTCCACCGCTATTCGATCTAAGTTAACTGCAATTGCATTAGCAAGCATTGCTTTGACCATGCCACTTACCTCGGTAGCACTCTCACCTTTGATTCGCAGCCCGACTGCAAGTCCCGCTATTTGTGCATCAGTGGCAGCTCCAGACATCATTTCGTTCATAGCCCAGTAGGCCTGATCAAAAGTAAGATCCTCGCCAGCTACTAACGCTCTAAGAATCTCTTTCCAAGAAAATGTGCTCATCAGTTTCTACTACTGCAATCTCAATGTTTACTTAGTTACTGAATTTCGAGATTTAAGAAGCGGTAAAGCTGCGTTAACGAGCGCTCGGGGATCAATTGGATGAGCAACTACGGCATCAGCCCTAGACCAAGTAGCTAACCAGCGATCATCAGCTCGCCCGACAAGCACTAAAACCGGGGGGCAATTGTAAATTTCGTCTTTAAGTTGTCGGCAAAGTCCCATGCCACCAGATGGCGTAGCTTCGCCGTCAAGAATCAAGAGGTCAAATGTTCCAGGATCAACATTTGCTAGCACAGCAGGTTGAGTGGCACACTCTAGAATTTCT
>DJBM01000111.1:574-799 GCA_002430405.1 Actinobacteria bacterium UBA5976 | reverse complement strand
CAAATTCCAATGAGGGTCGCACCCCCAAAGCAATTTTTACACTGGACCGAACAGCAGAGTCGTCACTGTAAATCAGGACCTTCAGGTTTTGCATAACCTCAGACATTCCAAAAGAGTATCCGACCAAACCCACTTGGTGGTAATTCGAGGCTACGAAATGGAATTGGTCACATCCCTTCAAAACTGGCATCCGGTAGGGATTTTCACCAAAGTCTTGGTTAAACT
>DJBM01000111.1:0-293 GCA_002430405.1 Actinobacteria bacterium UBA5976 | reverse complement strand
GTGAGTACCTCTTCCGCGATCCGAATCCCCACCGCTGCCGAGCGACCAAATATGGTGTCAATTGGCACAATTGTTTGGCTAGCGAGCGAGTTGATGTTCTTTGCTGGCCTGTTTGCAATGTATTTCACTTTACGCTCGGTTAATCCAGATCTTTGGCTAGAAGAAGTAGAGCTCCTAAACATTCCGTTTTCGGCTATTAACACCACGGTCTTAGTGCTCTCGTCGGTTACTTGTCAGCTTGGAGTTTTTGCAGCAGAACGTGGCGATGTAAAAGGTTTACGTAAGTGGTTTGT
>DJBM01000117.1:8013-13662 GCA_002430405.1 Actinobacteria bacterium UBA5976 | reverse complement strand
CAAGCGTGATAGCAATTGGTCGCTTCATGACATTGGTCGCTAGCCAAGACCAAGCACCAGTTTCCTTGGGCTGCAAGTTTCCACGACGGATTTTAAATTTGTCTACCTTGTGACCAAGCATTGCTAAGACAGCAGGTAGCGCAATTACAGATGCCAAAACGGCAAACAACACAACACTTACTCCAGCGTAAGCAAAAGATTTAAGAAAATATTGTGGGAACAACAGCATGGAAGCTAGCACCAAGGCCACGGTTACTCCTGAGCTAAATACTGTCTTTCCTGCAGTCGCGACTGTTCTAATAATCGAGGCGTTCACATCATTTGTTCTTGCTAACTCTTCGCGGAATCTATTGACAATCAAAAGCGCGTAGTCGATACCAAGGCCCAAACCAAGTCCAGTAATAAGGTTAAGTGCAAAGATTGAAACGTCAGTAAATTGCGTCATGATGTAAAGTACAAAAAAGCTTCCGGCGATTGAGCCAAGAGCAACAACCATTGGTAAGCCAGCCGCCACAGCAGCTCCGAATACAATTAGCAACATAATAATATTCAGCGGTACTGCGATTAATTCTGCTTTCTTTAAATCATTTTCTATCTGGGTGTTTATGGAGTTATACAGAACTTCAATTCCACCAACATATGTGCGCGTACCGTTTTGATCCTGGTCGTACTTTGTTTGCAAATATGAAGCAGTAGCTGCAGCAGCTTCATCTGAAATTTCACTTTCGAAATAAACCATTGCTAATCCAGCTTTGCCGTCTTTACTCTTCAACTCAGATAAATTTCCTGAGTTCCAGTAAGAAATCACAGACTTGACGTTTTCCTGCGCGGCCACATCATCAGTGATCTTGGTTGCAGCAGCAACAGAAGCGGGATCATCGATTGCATCCCCGGTGTCAATTATCAAAATCATTGAGGCATCGGTAGCGTTGAAATCTTCTCGCAAAATCGAATCAACTGCCGCTGAATCACTGCCCAGGTCGTCATAACCCTGACTTTTAAGGGACCCAAACATTCCAGCGCCTATGACGCCCGTGACCACGACGGTAATCAAATAAGTGATAAAAACGCGTTTACGATGCTTGACAACAAAAGTTCCTAAAGAATGAAACACAATAAATCCCTAGATCTTGGCAATAACTTCTCCGACTTTACCAAGTCTTACTAGACGCTGAACTTTTTGGAACAACTGCGACAACTTCCCCTAACGCGCAATTGCGAATTGCCAAATTATTGGGCAATTTCCCCCTCCTATCCCTGGATTTCAAAGGGAGTTAGGTAGTGACCTACCATTAGGAGAGCGAAACCAATTGGATCGCAACCATAAGTGAAACATGGCAAGGATTTTTCTGTGAGTGTTCTAAACAAAATACTTCGCGCTGGCGAAGGTAAAATTCTGCGCTCCCTCGAATCGTTGGCGA
Source organism: Actinobacteria bacterium UBA5976 (assembly GCA_002430405.1). GTDB lineage: Bacteria > Actinomycetota > Actinomycetes > S36-B12 > UBA5976 > UBA5976. The sequence continues at coordinate 12,241 of DJBM01000117.1, read as the reverse complement.
ATCAAGTGAATTTACTGGAAGAGCATTACATCACGATGAGTGATGATGAGCTTCGAGGACTTACATATGAATTTAAAGCTCGAATTGCAAGGGGTGAATCCTTAGATGATTTACTGCCTGAGGCATTTGCTGCAGTTCGCGAAGCTAGTAAGCGCACCTTAGGACAAAGACATTATGACGTTCAGTTAATGGGTGGAGCAGCGCTGCATTTAGGCAACATTGCAGAAATGCGAACTGGTGAAGGTAAAACTTTGGTTTCCACCTTGCCCGCATATTTAAACGCACTTTCTGGAAATGGTGTTCACGTAGTTACTGTCAATGATTATTTGGCTGCGCGTGATGCGCAATGGATGGGTCGAGTTCATCGCTTTCTTGGGCTAAGCGTTGGCACAATTCTTTCCAACATGAATCCCCAGGAACGCCGAGAAGCTTATGGCGCAGACATTACATATGGCACGAATAATGAGTTTGGTTTTGACTACTTGCGCGACAACATGACACTTGATCCAAATGATCGAGTCCAGCGCGAACATAACTTTGCGATTGTTGATGAAGTTGACTCGATTTTGATTGACGAAGCTCGCACGCCACTTTTGATTAGCGGCCCAGCTGACGTTGCAACTAAGTGGTACGCCGAATTTTCTCGCCTAGTTCCACGATTAACTGCCGGAACCGATTATGAAGTCAATGAAAAAAAGCGAACGATTGGAATTTTAGAGCCAGGTGTCGAGAAAGTTGAAAACTGGCTTGGAATCGAAAATCTATACGAATCAGTTAACACACCTCTTGTTGGATATTTAAACAACGCAATAAAGGCGCTTGCCCTATTCAAGAAGGACAAAGATTACGTCGTTATGGAAGGCGAAGTCTTAATTGTTGATGAGCACACTGGACGCATCTTGGCTGGTCGGCGTTACAACGATGGAATGCATCAAGCGATTGAAGCAAAAGAGGGCGTTGAAATTCAAAATGAAAATCAAACGCTAGCAACCATTACTATCCAGAATTATTTTAGAATGTACGAAAAATTAGCTGGCATGACTGGAACTGCAATGACCGAAGCTTCAGAATTTCAGCAGATTTACAAACTTGGCGTAGTCCCAATTCCCTCGAACCGCGTAGTAAAGCGTGTGGATCAATCAGACTTGGTTTACCGAACCGAAGAAGCAAAACTCAAGGCGGTTATTGCAGACATCGATAATAAGCACAAATTAGGCCAACCAGTTCTAGTTGGTACCACAAGTGTTGCAAAGAGTGAACTAGTTTCAAGTTACTTGACCAAGTCCGGCATACCCCATGAAGTTTTAAATGCTAAACAACATGATCGTGAAGCCACGATTATTGCGGAAGCTGGGCGCAAAAAAGCGGTTACCGTTGCAACAAACATGGCCGGTCGTGGAACTGACATCATGCTTGGTGGAAATCCAGAATTTCGGGCTGCCCAAGAACTTGAGCGACGTGGGATAGATCCTGTTGATAATCAAGTTGAATACGAGGCTGCTTGGCAGTTGGCTTTAGAATCTGCAAAAGCGGCCGTGAAATCTGAGCACGAAGAAGTTGTTGCTGTTGGTGGGCTTTATGTATTAGGCACCGAACGTCACGAATCCCGACGTATTGATAATCAGTTGCGGGGTCGCTCAGGTCGCCAAGGTGATCCTGGCGAAACTCGGTTCTATTTATCTCTACAAGATGACTTGATGCGCTTGTTTAAGGGCGACATGGTTAATTCATTTTTGCAACGCTTTAACGTCCCAGATGATGTCCCGATCGAAGCCAAGATGGTGACTAACTCGATTCGATCCGCGCAAACTCAAGTTGAAGCACAAAACTTTGAGATTCGCAAAAATGTTTTAAAGTATGACGAAGTGATGAATAGCCAACGCAAAGTAATTTATGCTGAGCGTTCTCGAGTACTTGATGGCGAGAATATCCAAACTCAGATCATGACTTTTATGGCAGACACAATCGCCGAGTACGTAACTGCAGCAACTGCCGAAGGCTTTCCAGAAGACTGGGATTTAGAGAGTTTATGGAGTGCACTGAAAACGCTCTACCCAATAGAGATTTCAGTAAATGACATGATCCAAGCTGCTGGTGGCGACCCAGAAAATTTGTCAACAGAGTTCATGATTGAGACTCTTCATAAGGATATTGAAACTGCCTATCTAGCTCGCGAAAATCAACTTGGCACTCCAGTAATGCGCGAACTTGAACGACGTGTCATCTTGTCAGTTCTGGATCGGAAATGGCGCGAGCACTTGTATGAAATGGATTACTTGCAAGAAGGAATCGGTCTTCGCGCCATGGCCCAACGAGATCCACTTGTTGAATATCAACGAGAAGGCTATGACTTATTTGTTGCCATGATGGAAGGCATTAAAGAAGAGTCGGTTGGTTATCTATTCAATGTCGAGGTAACCGTCACGCCACATGCACATGTCGCAGGTGAAAAAGACGAAGTGGATCTGGAAGCTAAAGGTCTTGCGCAATCCACCGAAAACAAGACGTTACAGTATTCAGGTCCTAGCGAAACTGGTGAAGTGGTATCGACAGTTGCTGCAAAAGATGCTTATGCAAATGTTGGACGAAACGAACCATGTCCTTGCGGATCTGGTAACAAGTTCAAAAAATGTCACGGTGCTGCAAGTTAATTAGGTAAGGCAACAGCAAAGTTAGTGGCTCGCCAGTGCCCGTCTAAACCTTCGAGACGAATAGCTAGCGCAAATGAGCGATTTTGTGAGCCGAATACGGAACTGATTTCAGCAACACCATCGTCTGTCTCATGTACGTTGATGCTTCGAACCACTAATTGTGGCATCTCGTTGCGTGACATGTGATTTTGCAATTGACTCATTACTTCTGGAGTGATCCAACGCGTAAGTTGTGCTATTGGTCGGGCTCCGTTTACTACTTCAACGAGTGCATGAACTAAGCGCATTGACCATTGCCGCGCTGTTGGCAGGTCTATTCGCGAAGTTGCTTGTCGATCAAAACTATCTGATCGGTTCTCGGCCATCCGAGTCGGTAAAAATGTAATAGCTGGGGTACCAACTAAGAGTGGCCATTCAAATGGCAAAGTTTCTTGCAGTCCGTGCTTTGTACGCACTGGCATGCTGATGATGTTATCTGGCTTGTATTGATGTGTATTTTGAACCGGCAGTGAATATATAATTGCGTTCATGATTCCCCTCGAAATGTTTAGCAGTTGAGGTAAACCCGCGAACCTTGCAGGTGCTTGCAGGTACCAAGTTAAGTTTTAATAACCTAAAAACATCGGTAGTCCATGTCTAATTACCCTGCGATGTATTGTCAATGGTTGCGAGTGAAAGCAACTAAATCTGTGGACATCTTTTTTGAGTTATCCACAGATTTGCAACAAAAGCGAATCAACTCATCATTTGGGACTGGAATAGTGACATGGACTTATCGCAGCAGTTTTTCCAGAATGAGAATTTTGTGTCGCAATCTCTGATTTTAGAAGAACTTAACCGAGTACTTTGCCAAGAATTGGATGAAGTAGACGCCGAGCAAAGATTAGATCTGGCTTATGAAGTTATCGAAACCGTTCGATTCGAACAGGCTCACATTTCATGGCTAGATCGGCTGCGAAACACAACGCAAGACATTGAAGTGCAGATCTCTCATACCCAAATGCCGAGCGTCACTGGAAACTTAATGCACCTTTCGGATCCCTTTTTAATTCTAAAAAATTCACAGGCACAATTTCTTATCAACGCAGAATATGTGACAGGTGTATCCGGCTTGAATGAGCTAGCTGGAGTCTCGCCATCACAGGATACTTTTAACTGGCTTGATAACGTTTGGTTTCATGACCTGTCAGATCGTCGGGTGGTTGGTACTTGGTACCTAAAGGGTGATCACGTGGTTGAAGGATATTGTTTGCGAACTGGTTTTGATGCAATAGATGTTGCAACCAATTCAAAAGTTCTCACGTTTCCAAAACATGCAATTATTTCAAGTCGTATTCCGATTGCGGCATGAGTGGGTTACTAGCGAGGATTATGTGCCACGAATTCGGCAGTAGCCGCATACAAGGTGGCAATGTAATTTTCTAAGGATTTATCTTCTACCCGCCATTGGCCGCGGGCACCGATCTTGATTGCTTGCAAGTCTCCACTGCGAACCAAGGTATAAACCTGTGCTGGCGCGACATTGAGCAACTCAGCAACATCACTAAGAGTAAGAAAGCGATAGGGCATGACTTAAT
>DJBM01000117.1:0-7873 GCA_002430405.1 Actinobacteria bacterium UBA5976 | reverse complement strand
AAGCGATAGGGCATGACTTAATCATTATTGAATTCGAAAATTTTGGTGCAAAGTTTTCCACAGCTCGGATAGGACTTAGGTAAATTTTTGAAAATTGTGTGAGTATGTAAAAAAAGTTTGGGGGGACTTAATGGCTATTCCAATTCGAGTCGGACAAAGTGCGCCGAGAAAAGTAAGTGTGTCCACAAGTCGCAAAACGCAAGATCCACGACTTTGGCTTGGGATCAGTTTTATTTTGATTGCGATGTTTGCGGGGCAGCTGTTTTTGAGTAGGGCGTCAGCAAGAGTGGCGGCCGTTACCGTAACTACAACAATTGCGAAAGGCACAATAATTCAAGCGTCGGATGTTGCGATTGCCCAAGTCTCTATCCCAGTAACCCAAAACCTAATTACGATTCCAAGTGATGCAGTAGGAAAAGTCGCAGCAACTGATTTATTTGTTGGCGACTTAGTTCAGACGTATTCGATAACGAGTGGAGTTAGCCCAGATACCAGGGCAGTTAGCTTGCCAATTCGCGCGGGGCATCTGGCACAGATATCACGAGGTGAAAAAGTGGACATTTGGATGACACCATCACTTGATGGACTTGCGCTTCCGGGTCCAGCCAGATTAATCATTCCAAACGCGGTCATTGAATTTGCCCCGGAATTCTATGATTCTGGCGTGGACACCTCAGTGACCGTATTAGTGGCAAAAGATGAAGTTGAAATCTTGGTGCAAGCAATGCGCGATGGATCAATTGATCTAGTTTCGATCCCAACTACAGCTGACCAATTATGAAAAATGTGATCGTAGCGTTGGGTTTAGTTGAATGGGAATCAATATTTGTAAGTGGACTTGGGCATCCGATGTTTGGCATTTCGGTGCAACGACGTTGTGTCGATGGCATTGATATTCGAGCCGCGATTCAAGTCGTGGAGTGCCACGGAGTGATCATTTCTGATGCCACACCAAGAATCGATCAAGATTTGATTGCAGAACTTCGTGAGCGTGATATTCCACTTATTGCGATTTCTTCAGATTGTGAGTCTTGGAGTGACCAAGGAGTAACAATGTTGGTCCAACTTGATGCAAAGAACCCACTTATCGCTCTCAAATTAGTTTCGGAATTGTTAAGTGGAAAACTAAAGCCAATAGTTGAAGAGATTAAAGAAACTGGATTACACATTGCAATCGCTGGTTTTGGTGGTGCAAGTGGTCGCACCACAACAGTCAAAGAACTTAGTCTGCAACTCAAACAACTAAACCTGCGCACCGTGATGATCGACGCGGATACCTATGGCCCATCACTTGATCAAGAACTAGGTCTTGACTTGGGTACAAATGGCTTACTTGAGTTGTGCCGAGTACTAGAAAAGAAATCTGCCAAAGGTCAAACATTTGCTGACTTAGTAACTCAACTTCGAAGTGGTTTATCGGTGGTGCCTGGATTGCCTCGAGTTTCCCGATGGACTGACTTACGTATTTCGGCGCTTCGAGAATTTTGGCAAGAATCAAAGGAAAACTTTGACGCAGTTGTAACAGATGTCGGCGCTATTTTAGAAGTGGATCAATCTTTGCTGCATGAGACTTCACTACCTAGGCGTCACGCAGCCTCCCTTACCGCACTTGAAAGCGCGGACATAACGATTATTTGTGCTCGTGCTGATTGTGTTGGAATAGCCAGATTGGTCCGAGGATATTTGGAGTTTCACGAACTTTTTGCAAAGTCCAGTGTTTATGTCTTGCTTTGGGGAATCACAAGCGAAGCGCAAGCGCGTGACATCAAGAGTGCTGTTTCTAGGCACACTGGTATTGAGTCTGTTACCTGCATTGGGCTTGACTGGGAGCTTTCTAGACAGGCATTGCAGCGAACAACTTTTATGAGTGCCATAAATCCACGCAGTGAAATTTCACTTCAGTATCAAGGCTTAGCTAAATTGATCGCGGCGGAATCAAAACTCTCTCAAGTGGTTGATGAAGTCACTGCGATTACAAAACACCCTCGCAGAAATATGCGTAGCGTTGCGTAGAAACTAGGTTTTGAAATTACTTAAGAAAATCTTGGATGCGAGAAATTCCTTCAATTAAATCATCATCACCCAATGCGTATGAAAGCCGAACATAACCTGGAGTTCCAAAAGCTTCACCCGGAACAACGGCAACTTCAACTTCATCAAGAATCAAGGCAGCAAGTTCAGCAGAAGTGGTTGGAACCTTGCCACGGAATTCGCGACCTAAAACATTTTTTACCGAAGGGTAAACATAAAAAGCGCCTTCTGGCTCTGGGCAAACAACACCCTCAATCTCATTAAGCATTTTGGTAATCGTTTGCCGCCGGCGATCAAATGCAATCTTCATTTCGTCAACGGCAGCTAAGTCACCCGAAACGGCGGCTAAGGCAGCTATCTGTGAAACATTTGCCACATTTGAAGTCGCGTGCGACTGCAAATTGGTGGCCGCCTTAATGATGTCGTTGGGACCGATCATCCAGCCAACACGCCAACCAGTCATGGCATAAGTTTTGGCAACACCATTTACAACTATGCAGCGATCTGCAATTTCTGGAACAAGAACAGGCATAGAGGAAAATTGTGCATCGCCATAAACCAAGTGTTCGTAGATCTCATCGGTAATAACCCAGATGCCCTTTTCAACAGCCCACTGCCCAATTGCTTCAACTTCCGCAGGTGAGTAAACGGCGCCCGTTGGATTACTAGGTGAGACAAAAACTAATGCCTTGGTTTTGGGAGTTAAAGCTTTTTCAAGTTGCGCAATAGAAGTCCGAAATCCTGTGGACTCATCAGTCATGATTTCAATAGGAGTTCCGCCAGCTAACCGAATTGATTCCGGATATGTTGTCCAGTATGGAGCGGGTAACAAAACTTCATCACCTGGATCAAGTAGGGCAGCGAATGCGTTATACAAAGCTTGCTTGCCACCATTTGTAATTAAGACCTGGCTTGGATCAACTGCAAAACTTGAATCACGAAGTGTTTTCACCGCGATAGCACTTTTTAGTTCTGGCAACCCGCCAGCTGGGGTATAGCGATGCCACTTAGGGTCGCGGCAAGCAGCGACAGCAGCTTCAACTATGTAGTCAGGTGTCGGAAAATCTGGTTCACCTGCACCAAAACCAATAACTGGGCGCCCAGCAGCTTTAAGTGCCTTCGCTTTTGCATCAACGGCAAGGGTGGCAGACTCGGCAATTGACCCGATTCGGGCCGAAACTCTAGGCTTGTTCACGCGATTAAGTATTGCCTATAAATAGTGCGTTAGCAGTACTTGGGGTTGGATTTAGTGGTTTTAGCGCAAGGAAAAATGGGTCTACACTTGACTCACCGACGTAATTCTTAGTCTGCGCAAGCGTGCCTATAAGTAGGTAGCGTGCGCTTCAGAGTTTTATGCCAGAGGGTCGTGGCTCAATTGGTAGAGCACCGGTCTCCAAAACCGGTGGTTGGGGGTTCAAGTCCCTCCGGCCCTGCTGCAAGATGCAAGATTAAGAATTTAAGTGAAGTAAGTATTGCCGAAGAAGGGAACGAGAATGAGCACAAGTAATACCGAACGACTTGGTTTGTTTGGACGCCTGTCACTTTTCTTGAGGCAAGTGACTTTTGAACTCAAGAAAGTTGTTTGGCCAACCAAAGATCAACTTGTCACTTACACCGCAGTCGTTATCGTGTTTGTAATAATCATGGGTTTCATCATTGGCGTTTTTGATTTTGCTTTTGTCAAATTAGTTCTAGTTGTTTTCGGTTAGTCGTTAGGTAAGGAAAAAATCGTGTCTGAATCCCCATTCTTAGAAGCTGTTGCACCAAAAGTGGAAGAGCCAATTTCTTCTGCCTTTGTAGAAACGCCTTTTTCTAATGAAGAAGCAATCGAAGCAACTGATTCGAATTACGATGGCGCAGTTGACGTTGACGTTGCTGGCGAGGTCTCGACAACTTCTTCAGATGAGAACTTTGACTTAAGTGAGTTAGTCGAAGCCGAGTTAGCACCAGAGGTTACTGACGAAGTCGCTGAAGTCGCTGAAGCGCCAATAGTTGCTGAAAAAGCAGAAGTTACCGAAGATGAAGATCCGCTAGTAGCCTTCCGCGCCCGGTTAGATTCGCAAATTGGCGACTGGTTTGTAATTCATTCATACGCAGGTTTTGAAAACCGTGTAAAGCAAAATCTGGAAACCCGCGCAGTGTCCTTGAATATGGAGGACTACATTTACGAAGTAAACGTGCCATCAGAAGAAGTAACAGAAATAAAGAACGGTGTGCGCAAGCAGGTTAAGCGCAACAAATTCCCAGGCTACGTTTTAGTTCGCATGGATCTAACGGACGAATCATGGGGCGTTGTTCGTCACACTCCTGGAGTCACTGGTTTCGTTGGACAGGGTCACAACCCAGCACCCCTTGCAATGGATGAAGCATTCGAAATGCTCCGACCATCTCAGCAAAAGGCAATTGCATCAGTGGCAACTGCCGCCGCATATGCGGGCCAAAAGAGTGCAAGTGGCGCGAAGATCGAAATTGACTTAAACATTGGCGATTCGGTAACTGTCGTTGATGGACCATTTGCCACATTGCACGCTACGATTTCCGAGATTAACTTGGATGGACAAAAAGTTGTTGGTCTCGTCGAGATCTTCGGCCGCGAAACTCCTGTGGAACTGGGCTTCAACCAGATCCACAAGAACTAAAGAAACAACGAAGAGAAAAAGGACGCGAGAGACATGGCACCAAAGAAAAAAGTTACTGGACTTATCAAATTGCAGATCAAAGCTGGCGAAGCAAATCCTGCGCCACCAGTTGGTCCAGCCCTTGGTCAGCACGGTGTAAATATTATGGATTTCTGCAAGGCTTACAACGCTGCGACAGAAACCCAACGTGGAAATGTAATCCCTGTTGAAATTACGGTTTACGAAGATCGTTCATTCACATTTGTTACAAAGACTCCACCAGCAGCACGCATGATCCTCAAGGCCGCAGGCGTTGAAAAAGGTTCAGGCGTTCCGCATACAACAAAGGTTGCAAACATTAGCAAAGATCAGGTGCGCGAAATCGCACAGACTAAAATGGTTGATCTGAACGCAAATGATATTGATGCCGCAATGTTAATTATCGAAGGCACCGCTCGTTCAATGGGTATCACCGTCGGTAAGTAACACCAACTAACCACCAGTGGGAGAGCACTTCATGCTCGCACCACGAACTCCAAAACGAAATAGGAGAAAGACATGAAGCACGGTAAGGCGTACAACAAGTCCGCAGCAACAATCAATAAAGATTTTCTATACAGCCCATTGGCAGCTACCCGGTTGGCGAAAGCTGGCGCCGCTAGCACCAAGTTTGATCAAACAGTCGATGTAGCTATGTTGCTTGGTGTAGATCCTCGCAAAGCAGATCAGATGGTTCGAAGCACTGTTAACCTGCCACACGGAACTGGCAAGACCGCACGCGTCTTGGTTATTGCCGCCGGTGAAAAGGCTGACGAAGCTCGCGCAGCAGGCGCTGACTATGTTGGCGTCGATGATCTAATCACAAAAATTGAGGGTGGCTGGACTGACTTTGATGCAGTTGTAGCAACTCCAGATTTAATGGGTAAAGTCGGTCGCCTAGGTAAGGTCCTTGGTCCACGTAACTTAATGCCGAACCCAAAGACTGGCACCGTAACTCTTAACGTTGGTAAAGCAGTTGAAGATATCAAGGGCGGCAAGATTGAATTCCGCGTTGATAAGCATTCAAACTTGCACTTCATTATTGGCAAGGCTTCTTTCACCGAACAACAGCTCGTTGAAAATTACGCCGCTGCACTCGATGAAGTACTGCGCGTAAAGCCATCTTCTTCAAAGGGTCGCTACATCAAGAAGGCTGTAATTTCCACAACTATGGGTGTTGGTATTCAAGTTGATCCAAACAAAACCCGTAACTTGATGGTTGAAGACGAAGACTAATTTTCAAAGAAAGAGACCGGCATCTTTTGATGTCGGTCTCTTTCTTTTAGGCAGATCTTTTTGGTTTACGTTTAGTAATTGATCCATATCGCTGTCTAGCAGCTTCGCCAGAAGTGCCTAGTATTTGTCCGATTAACTTCCAGGACATGTTTTCTGATCTCGCCTTAACAACTAGTTCTGCAATTGAATTTTCCAAAGCCGACTTTTGTTGTCCGGCAGACCAGAGTTCATTGAAGGTCGCACTATCAATGGCATCTTGGGAACTCGTTGGATAATCTTCAAACTGCTTTGCATAAAAATCTGCATGCTTTATCAATTCATTTAATGATCTAGGCATGATGTCTCACAAACCCTTTCCGCAGGCGCATTGCATGAACGATGACCCACTCTTGTTCAATTTTGACAATCCCCAGTTCCAGTAAGGTTCCATCCTCGGCAGGGCCAACATAGACCAAGCCATCCTTTGCGTGGGTTCGAACTTCAATGAAGTTTCGATAACCGTGCAAGATGTCGGATTGAGTAATGCCGTGCCGATAGGCAGTTGAGAGAATCCTTGGGTAACTAGGCACGGCGACAAGTTAACTTGCATGAAACAACTGTAGCAAGTTAACTTGTTAATCTGTGCACAATTTGCTTGTATGGAAAAGCTCTCGTGAGTACTCGTTTTGACTCGCAGGCCCACCAACGCTTAAAGTTCAAGAGAACAAACCGAAGACCGCCGGTCCTTCTGGGAAACCAGAAAGGCTAAGGCTCTAGAAGTTAGAGCGCCAGCGCAGGTGATGTAAGAGAAACAACTTTCTAGTTGTATTCCTGCCTCGCATGCGCGGGGCTTTTTTCATGGGCCAATTACCTAAGGAGCACCATGGCACGCGCTGACAAGGCCGCTGCAGTAGCCGAGATCACGGAAGAATTCCGTGCGTCCAATGCAACTGTTCTGACCGAGTACCGCGGTTTGTCTGTGGGTCAACTCAAGCAACTTCGCCGTTCGCTTGGCCAAGACACCACCTACGCCGTAGTTAAGAACACGCTGACAAAAATCGCAGCTAAGGATGCCGGTGTTGTAGGTTTTGACGACTTGCTCGTTGGACCAACTGCAATCGCATTCATCAAGGGTGACGCACTCGCTGCCGCAAAGGGCATCGATACGTTCGCCAAGGAAAATCCAAAGCTTGTTATCAAGGGCGGAATGATGGATGGAAAAATCCTCACTGCTGATGACATCAAGAAATTGGCAAAGATCGAGTCTCGCGAAGTACTTCTGTCCAGAATTGCTGGCGCTGCAAATGCAACGCTTGCCAAGGCAGCAGCACTATTCCAGGCTCCGTTATCACAGGCCGCTCGTACTATCGCTGCGCTTGAAGCAAAGGTAGCTGCGCAAACGCCAGCTGCTGCTGCCCCAGCACCAGCGCCAGTCGAGACTGCGGAAGCAACAGCTGACGCAACAAATGAAACTGCGGAAGCAACAGCTGACGCAACAAATGAAACTGCGGAAGTTGAAGCATCTGATGCTCCAGCCGAGGCACAAGAAGAAGCAGTAGAAGCATCCGCTGAAGCTGTCGAAGCCGAAGCTGCACCAGCAGTCGAGGAATCAACTGAGGGCTAGGCCCCTCTCAGCACGAATTAACCGGGCCTATCGCCCCAAACCGGAAGGAAGCCATAATGGCAAAGCTAAGCACCGATCAGTTGATCGACGCATTCAAGGAACTAACACTGATCGAACTTTCTGAGTTCGTTTCACAGTTTGAAGAAGTATTCAACGTAACCGCAGCTGCTCCAGTAGCTATGGCTGCTGCACCTGCAGCAGGCGGCGGCGACGGTGGCGCATCTGCAGATCAGGATGAATTCGATGTCATCCTCGAAGACGGCGGCGCACAGAAGATTGCAGTTATCAAGGAAGTTCGTGCCTTGACAAACCTAGGTCTTAAAGAAGCAAAAGATCTTGTAGAAGC
>DJBM01000098.1:8330-9260 GCA_002430405.1 Actinobacteria bacterium UBA5976 | reverse complement strand
GTGACGCCGACACCAACTAATACTGGCGCCATTAAGCCGATGGAAGAAGCGATTGCATGCAGTTCACTGATTGCTGCTGGCGCCGCCTGTTTTTGTTGGTAAGCCAAATAAGAAGCTGTGCCTTGAATGATTAGGGAGCCGGCGCAAGTTGTGAACGCGACACCGATCAAAGTAAACGGTAATGATTGGCCCAGGGTGAAGAACAAGATTCCTGTAGCAAGCAAAATCGAAGCGTAGCGAAGCATTAAGCCTCGGCCAGTTCGTTTGATGATTGCGCTGGTTGCAAGCCCTGCAGTTACCGAACCCACCGACATAGCGAGGGAATGGAATGAAACAACAGTGCGAGAAAGGTCTAAGTCCTCACGCAGGAATTGCAGGGTGCCACCAAAACCAAAAATAAACCAACCAAAGCAAGTGGCTTGTAGGTATGAGATCCAGGTGGTTTTATCTCGAACTGGTCGGCGTATGGTCACTGACTAACTGTACTTAAGCCAATTACTCAGCTAACTTTGCGATCACGAAATCAATGCACTTAAGTAATTGCCGAACGTCACTTGGGTCAACTGCGGGAAATACTGAAATCCGAAGTTGATTACGACCAAGTTTGCGATAAGGCTCGGTGTCAACGATGCCATTTGCGCGCAAGACTTTAGCGATTCCTTCGGCATCAATTGACTCGTCAAAATCTATGGTGGCAACCACTTGGGAACGTTTCATAGGGTCCAATACGAATGGTTTGGCATGTGCGCTGGCGGTGGCCCAGTCATAGATCGCATCTGATGATTCCTTAGTGCGAGCGACGCACCAATCCAAACCGCCATTTGAGTTGAACCATTTAACTTGTTCATTCATCATGACAATCGTGGCAACTGCAGGAGTGTTGTAAGTCTGATCCAATCGTGAGTTTTCAATTGCAGTGACTAAATCTAA
>DJBM01000098.1:7793-8131 GCA_002430405.1 Actinobacteria bacterium UBA5976 | reverse complement strand
CGAACAGGTGGGATTGCTACGCCAGTTGAAGTTTCGTTATGTGGGGTGCAATACGCATCAATCCCAGCAATCGCGGAAAACGCTGGCGCATCACCGGCTTCAGCTTTGATTACTGATTGCTCACCTAGGAATGGCGCATCAGTTGCACAATTTGCAAACTTAGTTCCAAATTCGCCAAACGTTAAGAACTGCGCGCGATCCCGAATCAAGCCAAGAGCTGCAATTTCCCAAAATGCCGTGGTGCCACCATTACCAATGACGATTTCATAACCAACGGGGATTGAAAACATTTCCGCAAGACCGCTGCGCATTTCGGCAACTTCATTTTTCACTGGTGC
>DJBM01000098.1:4792-7545 GCA_002430405.1 Actinobacteria bacterium UBA5976 | reverse complement strand
GAAGGGCCTGCACCAAATCGACCATCCGCTGGAAGTAATTCCGCAGGGATTGTGATGTCTGGTATCTGGGGCATTTCTAAAGTTTAGATTAGTTAACTAATTCGCGCTGCCAACGATTTGCAGGAATGAACTTTTGTATTTCCAAGTGAAAGCACAGTTATACAATCGCATTATGTATGGAAACTTAGGTCGTATCGGAGTCATCACACTTGCTACCGATACAAGTGTGCATCCAGAAATTCAACGCTTAATGCCAGACGGTGTCCATACTTATCCTGCCCCCATTTTGTTACCGCGCGGTGAAGTAGATGCGCAAGCGCTGGCGGAGATGTTAGAAACCGATTCACTCGAGAACGCAGCCTCAATCTTGACGTGGACTGGCGCTAAAACTATTTTGTTTGCGTGTACAACGGGCAGTTTGGTGCATGGTCTTGGTTGGGATAAACAACTTGTAGATCGCGTCACGAAAGCGTCTGGTCTGTCGGCCACAACAACTGCAACTGCAGTACTGCGAGCCTTCAAGGCTTTGAAGGTAACTAAGTTGGCAGTTGTAACGCCATACATCGATGAGCTAAATCAAATCGAAAAGAAATTTTTTGAAGATAGTGGTTTTGCGGTTAAAGACATCGTTGGCCTTGGGTTAACAACAGATCCAGAAATTGGTGACCTATATCCAAGTGACGCCCTTGCAAACATCGAAAAAATCTTTGATGAGTCCTGTGACGGAATCTTTATTTCTTGCACTGACTGGCACATTGTTGAACTGGTGCCACAACTGGAAGCGAAGTATGGCGTTCCAGTTATCACGAGTAACTTAGCTGGCGCGTGGGCAGTACTTCGCGAAATTGGTTACACCACACCGCAGCCTGAAAATGGCCGACTTTTTACTGTTTAGGTTTAACACCAAAAACTCAAGGTGAAAGTCGAATAACTTTCCACGCAGTTGGATCGGAAAGATCACTTGAGCTGCCAGATTTAACAAACCGCAACCGATCGTGCAAACGCGAACGTCGCCCTTGCCAAAATTCCATTGCTGAAACGGTAATCAAGTAACCGCCCCAGACATCTGGCAATGGCACGTCTGTGCCTTCTGGATACTGCGCTTCAAGTTCTGCCATGCGAGTCTCTAAAACTTCGCGTGAATCAATTACTGAAGACTGCGCACTCACAATTGCGCCTAGCTTTGATCCGTGTGGGCGAGTATCAAAGTAGGCAGCGGATTCTTCGCGCGATACTTTTGTTGCAGTGCCAACAATGTTCACTTGGCGGTGCAAGGGATACCACGGAAATGTAATGCTGACTTGTGAGTTAGCGGCAATCGCATCTGCTTTAGTTGAGCCATAGTTGGTATAAAAAGTTAGACCACGTGCATCAATACCTTTTAATAAAACTGAACGAGTAGAGATCACATCATCCTGTGATCGAACTGCAATAACCATTGCATTTGGTTCAATCAACTCATCTTTGCCAACAGCGACGGCCTCACTTAACCACTTTGTGAATTGAGCTAGTGGAGTGCTCGCTAGATCTACTTCGTTTAATTGGTCCTTGTCGTAGCTGATGCGCATGTCGGCGGGATTTGGCGTATCGATACTCATGGCTTAATTCTGGCGCAGATTGTCTTGGCCTGCGAGACGTTAGAGTTGCCCGGTTTGTGAGTTCAGGCACGTGCTGTGCCAGAGTGTGTCTGTGCCCAAGCTCTTACTTGACTTAACTCCGCTTCGGACAAACCGCGCTTATCGCAGACTTTTCACTGCCGTTTCTATAAGTAATATCGGCCAACAAATGGCTGCCGTCGCTGTTGGAATTCAGGTTTATGACATCACCAAGTCCTCGTTTGCAGTTGGGATGGTTGGGCTATCACAACTTTTGCCACTGGTATTGCTTGGGCTATTTGGTGGGGCAATGTCTGATTCTTATGACAGGCGAATGATTGGATTCATTTCTGCAGTTGGCATGGCGGGATCAAGTGTTTTGCTTTTGATCCAAGCTGTCCAGGGTAATCAACAAGTATGGCCACTTTACTTATTCGTTGCGATGTCATCTGGGTTTTATGCCATTGGAAATCCCGCACGTCAAGCAATAATCCCGCGGATAGTTCCAACTGAGCAATTACAAGCAGCTAACTCACTTTCATTTTTAACTTGGAATATTGGATTCACACTCGGTCCATTACTTGGTGGCGCATTGATTGGCTTAACCGGCGACGTTGCCGTTGCCTACGCAGTCGATGCCTTGGCTTTCACAGTAATGATGTGGGCGATGTGGACACTGCCAAAACTTCCACCTATGGCAGGTGCGCCCGCAAAGCCAAATCTATCCAGCGTTAAAGAAGGTTTGAGATTCCTAAAAGGTAAACGAAATATTCAAACGAGTTTTTATCTAGATCTAGTTGCCATGATCTTTGGCATGCCTCGCGCATTGTTTCCAGCGATCGCTTTGCTTTGGTATGGCGACTCGTCAGTCTCAACCGCGTACATAGTTGGTTTGTTAACCGCGGCTCCAGCATTTGGCGCAGCACTGTCCGCAATTTTTAGTGGACCGCTGCAACGCATTTATATGCAAGGAACTGCCATAGTTTGGTCCATTGTTGGTTGGGGCGCAGCCATTACAGCTTTTGGATTCACACGCAATCTTTATCTCGCGCTATTTTTTCTGGCGGTGGCAGGAGCTGCAGACAACATCAGTGCAATTTTTAGAACCACGATGTTGCAAGTAGTAATTCCGGATGAATATCGCGGTCGCTTACAAGG
>DJBM01000098.1:0-4677 GCA_002430405.1 Actinobacteria bacterium UBA5976 | reverse complement strand
TTGCAGCAGTTGGTGGCGAAGGATTCTCAGTAGTAAGTGGTGGCCTAGCTTGCATTGTTTTCACATACGCGATCGTTAGATGGCATAAACCATTTATGAAATATGACTCGCGCGCACCGGTTGCTTAATTACTCAAAGTCATGAATTAGTTTTGCATCCGCAGCGGATTGCTTGCTTGTTGATTTCTTGGGTGCAGCTCTTTTTGCAGGTTTAGCATTTACATCTTCATCATGCGCGTTATGCGCGGCTAGCACGCCCTTAGGTAATGCCTTGAGACGCTCAAGTGCCTCGATGCGTTCGGCAGCGTGATCGACGATTGGTTCAGGGTAACCATGATCAAGACCACCTAAAACTTTCCATGGTTCGTGCACTTCAACACCTGGTATGTGAGCCAGTTCTGGAATGTATTTGCGCACGTAATCGCCATTGGGATCAAACTTGGCACCTTGGCCCAGGGGATTGAACACTCGGTAATACGGGGAGGCATCCGTGCCACAACCCGCAGTCCATTGCCAACCATGACTGTTGCTGGCTAAGTCCCCATCGAGCAACCATTCAAAGAAATAGTTTGCCCCGCGCTGCCATTCGATGTGAAGATCCTTGAGCAAGAATGAGGCGACCACCATACGCACTCGGTTATGCATCCATCCCTCAGCTCGCAGCTGGCGCATTCCCGCATCAACGAATGGATAACCAGTTCGCCCTTCACACCAAGCAGCAAACTTTTCATCAGCAGCTTTTCCAGTGTCATATTTCATCTGGGCATAAAGCGGATTGAAGTAATCCGTAATTGTGTCTGGACGTTGGAAAGCAATCTCGGCATAGAACTCACGCCAAGCAATTTCTTTTCGAAAGACTTCATGACCGGAACTATCGCCAAGGCGAGCAAGTAATGTGCGGGGATGAATCTCGCCCCACTTGAGCGCAGTACTTAATTTTGAGGTGCCAGCCAAATCTGGTCGGTTGCGATCATCGGCATAATTCTCAATCGGTCCAGCTAAGAAAGCTTCAAATAATTCAAGCGCAGCCGCTTCGCCAGCGGCCGGAATGAAAACACCTTGAGTATCCGGACGTGGTGGGTAACCATCACAAGTCTGGACGCCAATCCAATTTGGCCACTTGGCTGGATCAGCAGCAGGTGCTCGCCAACCATGTATTAACCAGCGCTTATAAAACGGGGTGTAGACCTTGTAGTAAGTTCCATCATCTTTAGTCACTCGCCCCGGCGCCACCGCGTAGCCAGAACCTGTTTTCACAAAATCAATTCCAGATTTCTCGAGAGTCGCAGCGATCTCGTTGTCGCGGGCAATTCCGTATCCTGAGTAATCCGCTGCGCAGTGCACCGAACTAGCTTGGAATTCTTTGGCGATAGCAGGAATCACATCTTGAGCTTTGCCATGACGGATAACTAAGTTGCCACCCAGTGCGGCATCCAGGCTGGTCAGGGAATCTATTAAGTAAGCCTGCTTGGCCGGTCCCCAAGTCGGCCAAAGAGCGGGGTCGATCAAGACCACTGCCACGACATTGCCATCGCCAGCAGCCCAGGCCGCATCAGTGGCCGCAACTAGCGCTGGGTTGTCATGAACCCGAAGGTCTCGCCGAAACCACAACACGCTCGTCATGTCCCCAAGTTACCTCCAGGTCTTGACGGCGGCATAAGTGGCTTAGAAACTGGAGATTCCTCCACTTGACTGATACTAGATTTCGCTCTAAATTTAGAGCGAAGAGAGGAGGAAACCATGGATGCAGTACTAACTAAAATCACCACAAGTATTAGCGAATTTAAAAAAAATCCCAATGAATTAGTGGCAAAAGCTGGAAATCAAGCGTTCGCTGTACTTACCAACAACAAACCAACGTTCTATGTCGTGCCGCCGGAACTTTTTGATGAAATCGCCGAAATTCTTTGGGAACGCGAGATCACGCCGGTCATTTTGGAGCGCATGAAGAACTATGACGAGGCAATCCCGGTAACACTTGAAGAGCTCACGCGTTGAGTTACAAACTTAAATTTGATGCAAAGGCTCTCAAAGAGTGGGAGGTATTGGATCATGGAATTCGCTCAAGGTGCCTGAAAATACTTGCAAGGAGACTTGAACATCCGCACGTGATCTCTGACTCCCTTTCGGGAGAACTAGCAGGCTGTTACAAGGTAAGGCTGGGCAAATCGGGACATCGACTCATTTACCTTATTAACGAAAGCGACCAAACTTTATTCATTTTGAGCATTGGAAAACGTGCCGACAAAGCTGCCTACCGAGCAGCGGTCCTTCGAATCCTTGATTCGGAGTAGCAAAATGTCCAAATTCGGGGTGTCGCCGACTGGGGCATATGTCACACAAATCGGACCACATAGTGGAATAAAGGTGGGAAAACCCATTGATTACGTTGAGTTATCCACAGGTAATCTCGACACCAGGTTCCGTAAGCCCTGCCAAAAAAGGCTTATAAATAAACAAAAGGTAAACTTAAGGAGTCGGTTCCACCCGGAAACGATCCTTGCAGGGCGCCAAGTCTCACCGCCTGCAACGGGCAATAAAACTTTGGTGAGTGTGGGGGAACCACAGGTAAGTGGTCTGAAACAGACCTTGGGGTTAAGTCAGGAAACTGGCCGGCTGCTTTTTCCCAAAGCCGAACCCGACAGCTCACCTCACTGGCGCTGGGAGTCAAATGTCTAGTGCGAAATCGCCTGGTTTAATCCAGCGGGTAGCCTCGCTGCCAAAGGGTCTTCTGGACCGCTTTGAAGCGCGCCTTGACTCACGAGTAGATGCCGGCTTTAACCGCGTGGACGCCCTAATAGAGCGCAGAATAAAGGCAGTTAAGAATTCGCAACAAGGACTCGTAAGTGGTCTTGCAAGCACTTTTGGAACAGTGGACCGAGCCCTAGAATCTCGGATTCCTCAGGCCGCTGCCTCACAAAGCGACACTTTATGGATTACAACCGCTACGCAGCGCGTAGTTTCGAGTTCCAAGAGACTTGAAACTCGAATCGATGCCAAGTTAACTCAAAATCTGCAGGCGTTCGATCAAGCGGTTTCAGTTTGTTCTACCGCAGCTGCTGTGCCATTGACAGCAAGCGCTCGCCTCATACAGGCGTTAGAGAACCAGACCCAAAGTGGTTTTACCCGATTTGATGACGGACTTAGCCGAATAATCAACAGCGGTGCCTCGGCAGTAAAGGGTGCAACTTCTGGAGCGAAAGCCACATCCCAAGCCTTTGACACAGCATTAGACAACTCAGTGGCTGGTTTTGACGCACAGATCCTGCGAAGCCAAAACCAAGTTCAGTTGGCCGCAGCAGCGTCTCAGAATTTAGTCAATGCCAAAGCCGCTGCTTTTGAACGGGTCTTGGAACTAGGTATCTCACGAATAGATTCAAGTATTGACAGTCAAACTACATCAGTCCGAGCCGCTAACGACGCGGTAGCAGGTCTAATAAGCATCACAGATCAGGATCTATCTGGACGCATAGCTATTGCTGATCGCAGCTTGGATGGCGCTATCGCCAAATCAACACACGCTTACTCGCGAATTTTTGGGTTCGCCAATCGGAATCTAACGCGCGCTAATTCGCGCCTGACAACTGGCTTAAATGTTGCCGACACAGGAATTGATACGGCAGTAACTGCACTGACTTCGACAGCGAGCTTGGCAATGCGAAGCGTGCAATTGACAGATGCCACCTTGCGGCGCGGCCTAACCAAGGTCGATAAGCGCATCGAAGATTTTGCAGGCCAGAACAATAGCAAAGTAAGTCATGCTGGCAAACGTCCAATGACAGCGACAGCATGGGCTGGCGCTGGGCTAGCACTAGTTTTAGGAACCCTAGGTGCCGCAACTGGAACTTCGGCTGTTACCGCGGAAGCTACACCAGTTGAAATCGACAACTCCGCACAAACCGAAACCATTGTTGCAAAGGCTGTGGTGTCGCAGTACATGACGGTGCGCGAGTCTTTTGCCGCCCTGCAGGCTTCCCGTACGCGCACTATTTTGACTTTAGAATCGGAAATCGCACAAGCGCAAGTCAGGGCGCAACAAACGACGATTAATGGCGATACCGTGATTCAGATTGCGAGCAAGTATGCCGGCGTTTCGTATTCTCGTGGTGGCACAACTCCAAGCGGCTTTGACTGCTCAGGTTTAACCTCTCATGTCTTTAGTCAAGTTGGTGTCACCCTTCCTCGCACTTCAGGTGAACAAGCTGCCTGGGCAGATCGGATTGCTGAATCGCAGCGCCAAGTCGGAGACTTGATGTTCTGGGCAGATCGTGGCGGCGTACATCACGTTGCTATTTACGCTGGCGATGACCTGATGTGGGATTCACCCCGTCCCGGTCGAAGAGTTGGCAAAACCAGTATTTGGGGGAATCCGTTCTATGGTCGCGTCCCAGAGGCCGCTGTAAACAGTGATGCAATTGCCGAGATTGCTGATAAGACCGCTGAACTAGAAGAGATAAAGGCTGAAGTGCCACAACTTGAAATCACGGTTGACCCGATTCTCGTTGACTGATTTGATGGTTACTCGCTACTGAATTTGACCTGCCAAAACAAAACTCCCAGGTAACCTCTGAGGGTTTTGTTTTGCGTTACTAAATTGTTTAGACCGGCAGGGTTTGGAAACACCGAGGCACAAGTAGTTTCGCCAGCTAGTTTGTCCTTAGCAACACAAGAGGCATCA
>DJBM01000053.1:2155-2510 GCA_002430405.1 Actinobacteria bacterium UBA5976 | reverse complement strand
CGCTTCACTGACTTGAGAAATCGGCACTATTAATTTTTCATAACCACGTCGATGCGCAGCCAGCGCCGCGACCAACACACCGCGCACTGGACGAACTTGGCCATCAAGTGCCAACTCGCCAACTGCGATGGTGTTAGAAATTTCTGGAACTTGCGAGTGTGCTGACAAAATAGCCAGCGCAATTCCTAGATCAAGTGCGGCGCCTCGCTTGTGAATTGAAGCAGGTGAGAGTCCTACTGTAATCCGGCGCTCAGCTGGCCACGCAAGTTTGCTATTTAAGACGGCCGCTCGAACTCGATCTCTTGATTCACCAACTGAAGTGTCTGGCAATCCAACAATTGTCATGCCAGGTAGG
>DJBM01000053.1:0-2041 GCA_002430405.1 Actinobacteria bacterium UBA5976 | reverse complement strand
CATGCCAGGTAGGCCTTGACTTAAATAGGCCTCAATGTCGACAACTAAGCCTTCAACACCGTTGACGACAACACCACAGGCTCGGGCAAGTGTCATTAATCCAAGCCCTTGATGTGAGTTATCTTGGAATTTTCATCGTGACAATAAAGCACGCTAACTACATCAAAGCGAACTCCCGAATATTGACTTCGATTGTGTGTGAGCCAATGGAGTGCTGCGGTTCTAATGTGCGCTAATTTAATGGCCGTGATTGCTTCACTTGGATATCCATGACTTATCGATCGTCTGGTTTTTACTTCACAAAACACCAAAGTATTTTTGTCACGGGCGATTATGTCTAGCTCAACTCTGGCACTTCGCCAATTGCGACCCAAGATCACATAACCATGACCTTGAAGATAACTGGCAGCTAAATCTTCTCCAATTTTTCCAAGTTCAATGTTTGTTAAGTGCACTTAGTCATGTTGGACTAAAAATTAGTTCAGTTTTTACTGCAAGGTTTTGCTGTGAGTTCAGCGCTGGTGTGGAAAAGTTTAAGTAACTTAAATATTTGCTGAAGTCTCATTTGGACCAAGTGGTAAATTCCATGATTTGCGATGTAAGTCAGTAGCTCCGAGGTTTGCTATTGCGGACATATGCTGAGCTGAGCCATAACCAACATTGCCCTCCCAACCAAAGTCCGGGTAAATCAACGCAGCCTCACGCATCAAATTATCCCGCTCAACTTTTGCCAAGACACTTGCTGCCGAAACACTGGCGCATGATGCGTCAGCTTTAATTTTCATTGTTACCGGCAACACGATGTCGGAAATTGGAGTGGCAAACAAATCATTTTCTGGTTCCAGTAGCCAGTTGTGCTTACCATCTAAAATTACGTGATCTGGTTTAGTTGCTAATTGCTGATATGCACGCACCCAGGCCAAGCGCAGAGCTGGAACGATTCCGATTTGATCAATCTCACTTGCGGCCACATGTCCCACCGCATAGTCAACCACCCAATCGATTACCGGCGCAATCAAATTTTCGCGAGCTACTCGACTGATTTGTTTGCTATCACGAAGTCCGGTTGGAACCGAGAGTGTTTGTTCACAAACGATCGCTACTCCAACCGAAACAGGTCCAGCTAAAGCGCCTCTACCAACTTCATCTACCCCAGCAATAAATTTCGCGCCAGCACTAAAAAGTTCGCACTCAAGATCCAGCGTTGGTGGCTGCGAACTAATTTTCAATTCCACCAATTCGGCTTACTGGCCAAATTCGCATGGCAACTCGCCCAATAATTTCCTCAACCGGAACCATGCCATTATTTTTATCTAAGTGAAAGCGTGAGTCTTCTGAGTTGCCGCGGTTATCTCCCATGACGAAAACGTAGCCCTGTGGCACCAGCACACTAAAAGTTACTTGATCGGATGTGATGCCTTCTTTCATGTAAGAATCTGAAATTGCCACTCCGTTGACGGTAACTCGACCTGACGAATCGCAACATTCGACTTGGTCATTAGCGACTCCAATAACTCGCTTAACTAAATCATTGCCTGAATTTGAGGGAACGATTCCGACTGCCTGAAGCACCCTGCCAACTGGTGTGTCATACGGATTGGGAAAGCCTTCGCCTAGCCAGCCACCTGGATCATGGAAAACAATTACGTTGCTGCGATCAATTCCAGTAAACCTGGTTGAAATTTTTGAAACTATGATTCGATCATTTTCTTGCAAGGTATCTTCCATGGAAGCACTTGGCACATAGAACGCCTGAATCAAAAACGTTCGCACCAAAATGGAAAGAACAAGTGCGGTACCAACAACGGTTAGCAGCTCGCGCCCAAGACTTGGTCGCTTTTTTTTTCTATTTTTTCGCTCGCCCATAGTGCTCTAATCCTACGCTTTGTCTGAAAAATTTTTCCTTTGCAAATAAAAAGAACCCACCAGCCGGTGGGTTCTTTTTCTAAAAGGTTTATACGTTGTCGCGTAGTTCCTTGATCTTTGCTTTCTTGCCGCGCAGATCGCGCAAGTAGTAAAGCTTGGCACGACGAACATCGCC
>DJBM01000009.1:10929-11213 GCA_002430405.1 Actinobacteria bacterium UBA5976 | reverse complement strand
GCCGTAAATGGCAAAGAATTTGCAAATGTCGTTGAGTTAATGCATGAAGTGAATGCCATCGGTGGTCGCCATGGTTTGGGTATGAGTGACCAAATTGAAAACCGCATCATTGAAGCGAAAAGCCGGGGTATTTATGAAGCACCTGGCATGGCTTTATTGTTTATCGCTTACGAGCGGCTGTTAAGTGCGATTCACAATGAAGACACCATTGCTAGTTACCATGCGCAGGGGCGTCAATTGGGCCGATTACTTTACGAAGGTCGCTGGTTTGATCCACAAGCACT
>DJBM01000009.1:10193-10744 GCA_002430405.1 Actinobacteria bacterium UBA5976 | reverse complement strand
CGTCGTGGTGATGATTATTCAATAATCAATACTTGCGGCCCGGCACTTAGCTATCACCCAGAGAAACTTTCCATGGAACGTACAGACAACGCGGCTTTTGGACCAACGGATCGCATTGGTCAACTCACTATGCGAAATCTGGATATTGCAGATACTCGGGCAAAACTTGAACTTTACCGAGCGCAAGGACAAATTGATCCAAGTACGTTTGGCTTGGTTGGAAGTCTTGAGCCGGGCAAGTCAGAAGCCATTACAAACATAAAAACAAATGAAGCTAGCGACGCCGGACTTGATCGAGCCGCTTTTGATGCAGGTTCTGATTAAGTGCCCAAACAATTAGAAAAATTTGCCCCTGCACTCTTTGTGTTTCTTTGGAGTACCGGATTTATTGGCGCGAAATATATTGTTCCGTACGCGCAACCGTTTACATTCCTAACTATTCGTTATGTGATTGCTTGCGCAATCTTGTTAGCGATTGCAGCGATTATTAAGCAACCGCTGCGACTTTCAAGAAAGCACTTAAAAGCATCCATCGGCGTTGGTTTACTACT
>DJBM01000009.1:0-10060 GCA_002430405.1 Actinobacteria bacterium UBA5976 | reverse complement strand
ATCGGCGTTGGTTTACTACTACACGTTATTTACATTGGCGGCGTTTTCTACGCAGTCAGTTTAGGAGTTTCTGCGGGCATTAGCGCAGTCATAGTAAGCATTCAGCCAGTTTTGGTTTCCGTGCTGGCTGTGCCGTTGCTTGGCGAGCGATTGCGCTGGGCGCAAGTTATTGGACTAATTCTTGGGGTAGCAGGAATTGCGCTTCTTTTATTGCCAAAGGTATTTCAAGGTGATTATTCAGTCACAACTTCCGGGTTAGGTATTTTTATTTGTGTAGTCGCATTACTGGGTACCAGCGCTGGTTATTTAATGCAGAAAAAACTTGGCACTGGCATCCCGTTTTTGACTGGCACCGGTGCGCAGTACGCAGTTAGCGCAGTTGCGTTCTTGATTCTCTCGTTAAGTACCGAGGATCAAATCATTAATTGGACGCCAGAATTTCTATTTGGTCTGGCCTGGATTGTTCTCATGCTTTCGATTGGCTCAATAGTTTTGCTCTACGGAATGTTGCGAACTGGAAGTGCCAGCAAAGTATCCAGCTTGTACTACTTGGTGCCACCCGTAGCTGCAATCCAAGCGTTCTTCTTATTCGATGAAGTAATACCCCCAGTTGGCATCATCGGAATGGTACTTGCTGGCCTCGGAGTGGTTTTAGTGATGCGCCAAAGTAAGACGCTGGAAGCAGCTCAATCTAGCTGAGCGCTCATCGCCATCCAACGTTCTTCCAATTGCTCTTTTTCCAAAATTAATGGCTGTAACTCATCGTTTAATACTGAAACTTTCTCGAAGTTAGCAGAATGTTCCTCCATAGCATTGAGGATTTCTTTAACTTGAACATCTATTTTTGCGATGGAGCGCTCGATGCGCTGTTGATCTTTCTGTAAGTCACGTTTTTCGGTCGCAGAAATTTCGGCTTTAGGAGATTCGGGAGATTGCGTAAAAGCTGTTGGCTCATCAGGCTGGGCTTTTCGAAGTTTTAAATACTCCTCAAGGCCACCCGGCAGATTACGCAGCGTGCCATTTCCCATAACACCTACGAAGGTGTCACAGACGCGCTCTAGAAAGTACCTATCATGCGAGACGACTAATAGCGTTCCGGAGAAGCTATCGAGTAAATCCTCTAGGGCTGCAAGAGTTTCAACATCAAAATCATTTGTCGGCTCATCCAGAATAAGTACGTTTGGTCCACCCATGAGAAGTCTGGTTAATTGCAATCTGCGACGCTCGCCGCCAGATAAATCGCCAACTGGTGTCCACTGCGCATCGGAACCAAAACCCAAGCGCTCACCGAGTTGAGAGGCACTTAGAGATTTACCTTTGCCAATTTCAACATGAGAAGCAATGTGTTCAATGGCTTCTAGCACGCGCCACTTGGGGTTTAGTTCTTCAAGGTGTTGCGACAAAAAGGCTGGCTTAACTGTGGTGCCAGTGACTAGTTTTCCAGCGGTTACTTTTAGTTGACCAGTTAAAACTTTTAATAATGTGGTCTTTCCAGCGCCATTTACTCCGGCAATTGCAATGCGATCGCCAGGACCGACATTCCAGTCAAGGCGAGTAAAGAGATCTCGATCACCAACATGAATTGTGGCGTTATGAAGTTCGTAAACCGTTTTTCCTAATCGAGCATTTGCAAAAGCAAGTAGTTCAACATTGTTTCTTGGTGGCGGTTCATTTTCAATTAATTCATTTGCTGCATCGATTCGAAATTTAGGCTTACTCGTTCGAGCAGGAGCGCCGCGTCGTAGCCAAGCTAATTCTTTTCGAATCAACATGTTTCGCTTTTGTTCTTCAACACTTGATTGCCGCATTCGCTCGGCTTTAGCCAGCACATAAGCGGAATAACCGCCATCGTATTCTTCGATCTTGCCATCGATAACTTCCCAAGTTCGATCACTAACTTCGTCCAGGAACCAGCGATCATGGGTAACTACTGCAACGGCAAGGCCGCGGCGATTCTTTAAGTGCTCCGCAAGCCAAGTAACAGCCTCGACATCTAGGTGGTTAGTAGGTTCGTCAAGGAGTAAAACGTCCAAGTCACTAATTAGTAGTTTCGCGAGTGCCACGCGCCTGCGCTCGCCACCGGAAAGCGGTCCCATTTGCCTGGCCAAGATAGCCTCACCAAAACCACCGAATAGTCCGGTTAAAACATCTCGTGCTTTTGAATTCGTAGCCCATTCATGATCTGCCTGATCGCCCAATACAATTTCGCGAACTGTGGCCTTCGGGTCCGCTTGATCAATCTGGGAGAGCGTTCCAAGGTGGGTGCCATTAGTCATGGCAACTCGACCATCATTAGGCGTCTCTTGGCCGCCCATGATTTTGATTAAGGAAGATTTTCCGCCACCGTTGCGACCAACGATGCCGATTCGAGCACCTTCAGCTAGGCCAAGTGAGACATGATCCAGAACTGCGCCTTTGCCATAAGACAGCGAGACATTCTCGAGATTTATTAAATTACGGGGAGCCACGCACTTGCCTTTCAGGTCTGCTGCCATTCTTGCAGGTGTTCACGCATATGCGAAACCCGATAAGCCCTCACAACACCTAATAGACCCGCGCTAAAGTTACAGACATGGACTTAACAGCTGCTGCATATCAAGCCACCGAGGGTGGACCGCTCGATGTAAATCGCGACTTCTACCGAGCGCTTGCAAATGATAAAAATCGTGAACTTGTTGAATCGATTCACTTACCAATCCGTAGTGGAATCGGCTGGAAGATCCCGGC
This sequence comes from Actinobacteria bacterium UBA5976, assembly GCA_002430405.1. GTDB lineage: Bacteria > Actinomycetota > Actinomycetes > S36-B12 > UBA5976 > UBA5976. The sequence goes on along the minus strand of DJBM01000009.1, from coordinate 7,333 downwards.
TGGCTACATCTGTCGAATCACAACTATTGAGGGACCGCAAGTTGCAGATTTAAATCTCTGGAATCTAAATGATCCACGCGAACGCTTTTGGGCTTCCCGCACTAAGCAGCTCCATGCCGCGCACTTAACAACTTTTAATCGGCTCTGGTCAACTTTGCCGTTTTTGCGTCCGATGGCAACCATCACAGCGGATAGTTTGGAAAATTACGGAGTGGATGCCCAAGGTGGCAGAGTTCACGACTTACTTGGAACTCGCTGCGATCCGTATGTAAACCGAATGCTTACCGGCGAAGATTTTGATTACCACTGCCACTCGAATTTAACTCGTGCAGTTTTACCATTTGGTTTAACTGAGTTTGATGTGCACGATGTATTAAATGTGTTTCAATGCACCGGATTAAATAGTGATGATCAATATTTTATGAAAACTTGCCCAGCTAAAAAGGGCGATTATTTTGAATTCTTTGCAGAATTTGATTTACTCGCTGCGCTTTCTACCTGCCCAGGCGGAGATCTTTCGGTACCGCTTTGGGGTCCTGATGCGCAGGATCCAATTGACGTTTGCCGCCCACTTGGCATCGAAGTGTTTCGTCCATCGCAAGACCTCTTAAAGGGTTGGACTCAGCCAGTACGCGCACAATATGCCGGCAGACATGGCCTGAAAGCCCAGGAATGGGTCTAACCTCCATTGATTTAAATGCTGACTTAGCCGAAGAGTGCGGCGACGATGAAGCTTTGTATCCATATTTATCGAGCGCAAACATTTGCTGTGGTCGACATGCAGGTGGCCCGGAATCGATGAAGAAAGCAGTTTTGGCAGCCATTCGCCATGATGTGGTTATCGGAGCTCATGTCGGTTATGAAGACCGGGAAAACTTCGGTCGCATTGACGTGGAGTTGGACTATGACTCGCTTCGTAAATCGACATTTGATCAGATACATGACTTGCTTGAGATTGCGAGTAGCGCAGGAGCGAAAGTTCAATACGTTAAGCCGCATGGCGCGCTGTATCACCGAATTGGAAACGACCCAGAGCAAGCAGCGGCAGTAATTGATGCGATTGCCGAGATTGACACTTCATTGCATGTCCTGGTGGCTGACACGGATGTTATAAAGTCTGCCGCCGCTGGCGCAGGGCTAACTTTTGTGCACGAATTCTTTGCCGATCGTGCGTATCTTCCGGTTGGCACTTTAGTTCCGCGAACTATCGAAGGTTCCGTGTTGCATGATTCCGAAGTCATTTCGGATCGAGTATTGCAATGGCTTGACGGGGGAGTGATCGAGGCAAATGATGGTTCGCATATTTCTGTTGATGCGGCATCTATCTGCTTGCATGGCGACACCCCTGGAGCAGTAGAAAGTGCTGCTGCAATTTATCAGCGCTGCAAGTCAGCAGGATTTGAAATTAAGTCTTGGCTGGCAAACTAAAGTTTCAATTTCCTTAGCGATCCAACATTGAAAGTTGCTTGATTATTTCACTCGTTGGCCCAGCATTATTCAAGGCATAAAAGTGCAAACCTTCCGCGCCCAGTGCGAAAACATCTTCACAAACCTGAACGGCAACATCGATGCCAAGCTTTTTCAAGCTTGCTGGATCATTTTGATAGCGCGCAAAGCGCAATCTGGTTGCTTTTGGCATGTATCCACCGCTGAGTTCAAGCATGCGAACTATTTGTGGGTAGCTAGTTACTGGCATGATTCCGGGATAGATCGAAAGTTTAGAACCTCTAGCGTCCAGAGCGTTTCGCAGTGCTTCATACCGACCGCTATCAAAAACAAACTGCGTGATTGCGAATGTTGCGCCAAGTTCTTCCTTGCGAAGCAATACGTTGATGTCCTGCATAAAATTTCCATTTGAGGCGGGATGTACATCTGGAAATGCAGCGACCCCGATAGAGAATCCACCAATTTCGTTCGCTAACTCAACGAGTTGATCAGCATAATCAAAGCCACCTGGCGTGGTTACCCAGGGCGCGGTTGGGCCACCAACTGGGTCTCCGCGCAGTGCCAGTACGCCATGGAAACCCGCGCTTTTATATTCCCCGAGAATTTCTACAAGTTCGGCGCGAGTTGAGCCCACGCAAGTTAAATGCCCGATGACTTGAACGCCTGTTTTCTCGATGAATTCTGATGCTATGCGAACCGTACGATCGCGCGTTCCACCACCAGCGCCGTAAGTTATTGAAACAAAGTCAGGTTTGAATTGCTGTAGTTCATCGATGGTTTTCCATAAGTTTGCTTCACTCTCGACATCTTTAGGCGGGAAAAACTCAAAAGAAATTGTGGGAGTGGTGTTAGAAACTTCAACTGTGTCGGCTGACAACTTGCCTCCTGGAGATCTGGGTAACCGGATCAATCAACGAGGCTTCGTTTCCTGAATTCTTAATTTAGCACTATGTTGCCAGTTTTATTAAGGCCGTGGCGACTTTACTAAGTTACCAATTGCCAAGATGGTCACGCATGAAATAGGAATCGCAGCCAATGCACACAGCCAGCCGTAACTCAAGAACGCGATAATTACCCCAGCCAGTGCGCCGCCAACTGCTGCGCTCAAATTCATAATGAGGTCTGAAGTACCTTGCGCTGGAGCGCGGTAATGATCCGAGACGGTCTCGGAGAGCAAAGTTGAGCCTGCAATTAAAGTGCAAGACCAACCAAGCCCAAGTAGAAACAGTCCGATACCAAGTTGAATCTCATTATTAGCGGGCGCGGTTCCTGAAATTATGGCTGAGCTCACCAGAATCAGTCCGCCGATTGCAATAACTTGCCGGCGGCCCAATCGATCTGTTAAGTATCCGACCACAGGGGATAGAGCGTACATTCCCGCAATGTGAACGCTGATCACTAGGCCAATAATGTTCAATGAGACATCGACATGTGCCATGTGAACTGGAGTCATAACCATTACCGCAACCATGATTAAGTGCCCCATGGAAAGAGCGAGTAGTCCGAGTAATGCATTTGGAAGAGAGGCAATGTGTGCGAGTACTTCTTTTGTTGGAATCTTGGTTTTGCTGGATGACTCTTCGCTGTGGCTCGCAGTACTAGTTAAGTAAGGATCTGGCTTTAGTCGAAACCAAATTACTGCTGAGCCCATGCCGAGCATGACTGCTGAAAACATATAGGGTCCAGTTAGTCTGGGAAAGCCAATTGAAGTTGCAAAGTCTCCGACCGGACCAATTAAATTTGGCCCAAGCACTGATCCAATAGTGGAAGCCCAAACTACCAACGACAAACTTTGGGCGCGATTATCTTGCGTGGCTAGGTCAACCGCGGCGTAACGCGCTTGGTAGCCCGAGGCAGCCGCTGCTCCAACTAGAAACGTGCCGAGAAACAAAATGGGTAGAAACTCGGTTGTACCTCCCACCACTGCTAGCACTGTGCCAAGTGAGCCGATTGCGTAGCCAGAACTAAGCGCAAGTCTTCGTCCGCCGCGCCTTGTTAAATTTGCAAGTGGCAAAGCCATTGCGGCTGCGCCAAGAACTCCAAATGTTTGAGCTAAACCTGCAAGTGCCTCCGATTTAGTAATACTCGCTACGAGTAAAGAGCCTGCTGCAACTGTGCTGGAATATCCGAGACCAGAGAGTGACTGAGCCCCTGCCAAAGTTTGTAGAGTTCGCTTCTGAAGTGGATGTGCTTGGGTAACGCTCGCCGAGGTCATACTCATCACTCTATTTAGGTGGTTTAATTAGTTAGTGACCAGTACCCAAAAAACACCTGAAACTGTGCCATCTTTCGCAGAAGTAACGCGGAGTTATTACCCAGTGATTTCTGCAGTATTTGTTGCTTTACTAGTTATATCAAATGTCGGTGCAGTTAAGTTAATTAGCGCAGGACCACTAATCCTTGATGGTGGCGCATTTCTATTCCCACTGGTTTACATCACTGGCGATGTCTTAAGCGAAGTTTATGGATTTAAGGCAGCGCGCAAAACTATTTACATCGGCTTTGGAATGGCGATATTGTCTGCCCTGACATTCTGGTTAATACAGATGTCACCATCAGCAAATGGCTGGGAAAATCAAGGCGCATTTGAGGCAATTTTAGGTTTTGTGCCACGCATTGTCTTGGCAAGCGTATGCGGTTTCTTAGTGGGCCAATTGCTAAACGCATACGTGTTAGTCAAAATTAAAGCTCGTACAAACGAGGGCTCACTTTGGTTGCGCTTAATTGGCTCAACTGTTGTGGGGGAGTTCGCTGACACCATTGTTTTTTGCACCATAGCGTTTTATGGAATCATAACCGGCGGCGATTTCCTGAATTACGTAATCGTTGGTTATTTTTACAAGACTTTATTAGAAGTATTGCTGCTACCGATCACCTATCGCGTAATTGCCTATGTTAAGGCCAACGAACCTACCTACCCAATTAGTTAATCGTTCGTTAGGCCAGGGCGGCGATATTGCCCCATGAATTCGGTTTTAAATTCTTGAAAAGTTCCTGCAATCAATGTTTCTCGCATTTTGGCTACCAACCCAACAATGAAGAATTCATTATGAATAGTTAGCAAAGTGGAAGCTATTAACTCTTTAGCGTGAACTAGGTGGTGCAGATAAGCCTGGGTGTAATGCGTACAGGTGTAGCACTGGCAGCCAGCAACAAGTGGCTCAAATGATCTACGGTACTTTGCATTCGTGATGTTAAATCTGCCCGAGTTGTTGTAAACCGCTGCATTACGCGCTACCCGGGAAGCGGAAACGCAATCAAAAGTATCTATGCCAGATTCCACACCAACAAATAGATCTTCGGGCTCGCCAATTCCAAGTAAATGTCTTGGCCGAGTCATTGGTAGTTCTTGCGTAACCCAACTGACAATCGTGCCAAGTTCATGCTTATCTAAGGCCCCACCAATTCCATAGCCATCAAAGTCCATGGCGCCTAAGTCGCTAGCAGCTTTGCGCCGAAGATCTTCATATTGCGCGCCTTGGATTACTCCAAATAGTGCTTGGTATGGACGATGGGAACGTTGCTCCGTCAATTTCTGATGCTCCGAAATACATCGCAGCGCCCACAGGCGAGTTCGCTCTAGTGACGTAACTTGATAGTCGCGAGTATTCATTAACGTTGTTAATTCATCAAAGGCAAACATGATGTCTGCACCGAGTTGATGTTGAACTTGCATGGAAAACTCTGGAGTGAATCGGTGCATCGTGCCATCTAGGTGCGACTTAAATGTCACACCATCATCATCAACATGGGCTAACCGAGTTTTGTTCTCTGCGATCACATCATCGGATTGCACAGTATCCGTTTCCATGGCAAGAACCTTTTTGAAGCCAGCACCAAGACTCATAACTTGGAAGCCGCCGCTGTCAGTGAATGTAGGACCGGGCCAATTCATAAATGCCCCAAGACCACCGGCTTCGTCAACAATGTCTGCGCCGGGCCGTAAATAAAGGTGGTAGGCATTGGCCAACAAAGCTTGGGCGCCAAGATCTTTCATCGTTTCTGGCATAACAGACTTAACAGTTGCCTTGGTGCCAACGGGAATAAATGCTGGAGTTTCAATTTGTCCATGTGGGGTTGCAATTGTGCCAGCGCGCGCACTGCTATTGGATTCTGGGTTACTTACGATTTCGAAAGAAAAACCCGCTTTAGATTCAGGCACGATTAGTTACAGGCCATCCAAATGATCGGCAATTTTCTTTGCTGCACTTCCTAAAGCCTGGTATTCCTCATAAGAAAGTAAATCAACTAGATGCTTGCGCACACCCATTACGTGATCGGGCGCTGCTGCCTCGAGTGTTTTGCTGCCAACTTTGGTTAACACTGCAAGTTGCCCGCGTCGATCGTCGGCGCAAGTTTGCCGTTCAATAAGTCCAGCGCTTTCCATTCGATCAACTTGATGGGAGAGCCGGCTGCGAGATAGCAAAGTCTTGGCGGCAAGATCGCTCATTCGAATCGAGTTATTCTCACTCTCGGAGAGACAAACTAAAATTTCATAATCTGTGATAGTCAAGCCATGTTGTTCTTGGAGCTCGCGACTTAGCTGGTCTGTCAATCCCTTGGATGCGGTAAGCCAAGCGCGCCAATGCACTTGTTGTTCTTTGGTTAGCCAACGCGTCATGTAGACAGTCTAAACGGGAATGCTTGAATTTTGAACTACACAGATGTGAGAATCTCAGCGCCAGTTGCGGTGACTACCAAGGTGTGTTCAAACTGCGCCGAGCGCAATCTATCTTTAGTAACCACGGTCCAATCGTCATCCCACATGTCCCAAGTATGGGTACCTAAAGTCAACATTGGCTCGATGGTGAAAGTCATACCCTCTTCAATGACAGTGTCAAAGTGCGAAGTGTCGTAGTGGGGGATTATCAAACCAGAATGAAATGTGGTGCTAATTCCGTGACCAGTGAAGTCGCGAACTACTCCGTAATTAAAGCGCTTGGCGTAGGACTCAATGACTCGGCCAATTACGTTTATTGGCCGCCCTGGCCGCACAGCATCGATGGCCCGCGTTAACGATTCCTGGGTGCGCTCAACTAAGAGTCGGGATTGCTCGTCTACTTCCCCTGCTAAGAAAGTGGCATTTGTATCGCCATGAACTCCATGGATAAAGGCGGTGATGTCGATATTGCAGATATCGCCATCTTGCACCACGGTGGAATCAGGAATTCCATGGCAAATAACTTCGTTCAGACTTGCGCAGAGAGACTTTGGGAAGTCGCGGTAACCCAAAGTTGAAGGGTAAGCATTGTTATCAAGCAAGAACTCATGTCCAATTCGATCTAATTCATCTGTGGTGACGCCAGGCACAACATTTGCGCCTACTTCTGCAAGCGCAAGTGCGGCGATGCGTCCAGCGATGCGCATCTTTTCAATAATTTCCTGCGACTGCACATCTGAGCCAGCGTGCTTCATGGGTGCTTTTTTTCCAACATATTCGGGACGTGGAATACCTGCAGGAACGGATCGCATTGGCGTTAGGGAACCGGGCTTCAACGTTCCAACCGGTGCGCTCATTTCTCAATACTAAGTCAGAAGTCAAAATTGTTTATTTTGGTAGCGAACGATGCCACAATAAGAAAATGCAGTGGTGGTTTTGCTTGATTCATAAAGCAGTAGAAGTTGAATCTGGATGTCCCAATCAATCTCGATTAGGTCCTTACGACTCCCAAGCGTTAGCACTTGGGGCAATTGCCAGAATCAGCACCCGTAACGCGCAGTTAGATGAGCAAGACGAAGATTAATAAGACAGTTTTATCCTAGTTTTCCAAAGCAAAAACCCCGCTCCCAAAACTGGGAACGGGGTTTTTTGAAGCAGGGGAAAATTTACTTCTTCGCAGCTGGCTTACGCTTCGCAGCCTTGCGCTTAGCAGGTGCTTTTTTAGCA
>DJBM01000067.1 GCA_002430405.1 Actinobacteria bacterium UBA5976 | reverse complement strand
CGCTGGCCAAACCTGAATTTGGATGTCCAGCGCTAAGCGGATTTATCAATTAAGTTCGCCAGGTTAATGCCACAGGCGTAACATTGGCTAGACCACTTGGTAATAGGAGTTGCTAAACCATGGAAGCCAATACAGCCCGCGGCAAGGAAGTTTACGACCTAGATCGCAATCACGTTTTTCATTCTTGGAGCGCGCAAGGCGCCTTAAATCCAATGGTGATTCAGGGTGGTGAAGGTTCATACGTTTGGGATTATGACGGCAACCGCTACCTAGATTTCTCAAGCCAGTTGGTAAATGTAAACATCGGTCACCAACATCCAAAAGTTGTTAAGGCAATTCAAGACCAGGCTGGCAAGCTAACAACGATTGCGCCACAACACGCAAATGACATGCGCGGCGAAGCAGCTAAGCGAATTGCTGACCTTGCGCCTGATCACATGAACAAAGTTTTCTTCACCAATGGTGGCGCTGACGCCGTTGAAAATGCGATTCGCATGGCTCGCATCCACACCCGCAAACATAAAGTACTTTCGTTTTACCGCTCTTACCATGGCAACACGGGATCAGCGATTAATGCAACTGGTGATCCACGTCGCTGGCCAAATGAATTCTCAGCAGGACACGTACACTTCTTCGGTCCGCATCTTTATCGCACTAGTTTCTGGTCGCAGACGCAGGAACAAGAATCAGAACGCGCACTTGCTCATCTAGCAGAAGTTATTAAATATGAAGGACCAAACACAATAGGTTCCATCATCATTGAAACTGTTGTTGGTACCGCCGGTGTACTAGTTCCACCACCGGGTTATCTCGAAGGTGTGCGCAAACTTTGTGACGACAACGGCATCATGTTGATCCTTGATGAAGTTATGGCTGGATTTGGCAGAACTGGTGAATGGTTCGCTTTTGATGCTTTTGATGTAAAACCAGACCTGTTTGTTTTTGCCAAGGGGTCTAACAGTGGTTATGTCCCAGTTGGTGGCGTAGTTATCAGTGATGACATTGCAGCAACTTTCGACACTCAAGTTTTCCCAGGTGGACTAACTTATTCGGGACACCCACTTGCAGCAGCTTCAATAGTTGCAACCATCGATGTCATGAAAGAAGAGAAAATCGTCGAGAATGCCAAGCACATTGGCGAAACAATTCTTGGCCCAGGCCTAAAAGAATTAGCAGATCGCCACAAGATCATTGGCGAAGCTCGTGGCAAGGGTGTCTTCTGGGCTCTTGACTTAGTAACTGATCGTGACACTAAAGAAATGGTGGCTCCCTACGGTGGAACTTCACCAGTCATGGCAGAACTTGTCGCAACCTGCAAGAAGAATGGTTTGATGCCATTTACTAACTACAACCGACTACACGTAGTACCGCCATGTAACGTCAGTGAAACTGAAGCAAAAGAAGGCTTAGCTATTTTGGATGAAGTTTTTGCTGGTCTTGGAAAGTTTTACACTGGAAAATAAGTCCTAAGTTAGAAATCCCAAACTTGAATAACAATTAAAGTTTGGGATTTTCTTTCATATGGCCACTAGCAATAGGCTTGGGAAAGTGTTAATCCTGGTTATAGGTCAAGGTGCACGAGAGCACGCCATAACCCAAAAACTGCTGCGGGATCCCGATGTGCAAGTAATTTGCGCTCCTGGAAATCCTGGAATTGCTGAGATTGCACAGGTTGATGCAGTCGATATAACTGACGTTTCATCTGTTGTCTCCTTAGCAAAAAAACACAAACCCGATTTAGTGGTCATTGGTCCAGAAGCACCTTTAGTTGCTGGAGTTGCTGACGAACTGCTTAGCTCAGGCTTCAATGTTTTTGGCCCAAGTAAAGCTGCTGCGCGACTTGAAGGTAGTAAAGCTTTTGCAAAAGAAATTATGAACGCCGCAGGTGTTCCAACTGCAACAAGTTTTTACTGCACCACTAAATCTGAAGTTGAATTAGCGTTGCAAGAATTCGGCGCGCCATATGTAGTTAAAGACGATGGCTTAGCTGCGGGCAAAGGAGTGGTTGTTACTGCGGATCTAGCAGAAGCACTCAAGCATGCACTCTCCTGCATTGAAAGTCGTGTGGGTGGCGCAGTTGTCATTGAAGAATTCTTGGATGGCCCAGAAGTTAGCTTGTTTGGCGTAAGTGATGGCACAACCGTCATACCGCTTAGTCCAGCCCAAGACTTCAAACGTGTTGGTGATAACGATAAAGGTCCAAATACTGGTGGCATGGGCGCATATTCGCCGCTGCCCTGGGTGCCAAAAGATTTTGTGGCTGATGTATTGAGGACTGTGTTACAACCAATGATTAATGAAATGAACCGTCGTGGTACGCCATTTGTCGGCTTGTTGTTTGCCGGGCTTGCAATCACTTCACGTGGAGTTCGAGTAATTGAATTTAATGCTCGATTTGGTGATCCCGAAACACAAGTTGTGCTGGCAAGACTTAACTCGTCCTTGAGCGAATTTCTCTTTGCTGCTGCCACTGGAAACCTTTCTCGCTGGCCAGATCTTGACTGGAATTCTGATTCAGCAGTAACAGTGGTGATGGCAGCGCAGGGCTATCCAGAGTCGCCCGTTTCCGGGGCTGTCATATCGGGAATTTCTGAGGCAGAAAAGATGGGACTGTCGGTTTTCCATGCTGGCACCAAAATTAATGACCATGGCGACATTGCGGTAAGCGGTGGCAGGGTTTTAAGCGTTACCGCCACGGGTAAGGACTTAAGCGACGCGCGTAGTCAGGTTTATGGTGGAGTTGAGAGAATTGAGTTTGACGGCGAACATCATCGCAGCGACATTGCACTGTTAGCTGCACAAGAGCAGCGTGAATCATTGGACAACAACTTGGGAGCCGAAAATTGAGTAAGCCGAATATCCCGAATGTACTGGCTGATCGTTACGCCTCGACAGCGATGGCGCAAATCTGGTCCCCAACAAACAAAATTATCTTGGAGCGAAAACTTTGGGTTGCAGTACTACGTGCCCAAAAAGACCTAGGCATCGAAGTGTCGCCAGGCTCGATCGAAGCCTATGAAAAAGTTATTGAAAATGTTGATTTAGTAAGTATTTCAAATCGTGAGAAAATTTCGCGTCATGATGTGAAGGCCCGCATCGAAGAATTTTGTGCGTTAGCTGGTCATGA
>DJBM01000146.1 GCA_002430405.1 Actinobacteria bacterium UBA5976 | reverse complement strand
GCAGTATTTTTTCCTTAGTTTGCGGGCACTACCAATGCCTGGCCTGCTTGAACTTCACTAGTTGCTAGTCCATTAAGGGCTTTGATAGTCCATATGGTTGCGCGGGGATCTTCATTTGGAGCGATCGCTACCGCGACATCCCAAAGGGTTTGTCCTGCTTCAATTTTAATGATGGCAGTTGCTGGCATTGCGGTCTCGGCTTGGGCGCTACGGGTACCTATTAATAGGAAGGCTGCAACGATGGGGAGCAAGGCAAGTAAAGCCACCAAGCGTCGGCCACGAACCGTTAATTTAATACCCGGTTGAGCTGGGCGAAGCACTTGACCTGAAATAACTGGTCGATCTAGGTTGCGCGAAGCGCTATGTGCTGGGTTGGCAGTTTCTAGTGCCATGGTATTTCTCCTTGATTTGAGGAAGTTGCCGACCTGGTGGTCTACCCGTATGATTCGAACAAGTGTTCTAATCGAACGTATGTTCTATTTCTACACCCCAGCTCCGACACTTTGCAAGTTCATTCGAACAAATGTTTGAATATCTTTCTAAAGTGTTCTAATCTGTTCCTACTAAGACCTGTAATACCTGCAAGAAACCCATTGAAATAACAAAAATTGATTAGAAGATTGGTAAATCATGGCTAAAAATGATTCGAACACCCCGGAATCAAGCGCCCAGATCCTTTCGCTACCAGATGGTCCGGATGGCTCAGATGGCTTAACTGCGCGGCAACGATTGATTATGGAAATGATCACCGCAACAACTGCCGAGCGTGGCTATCCACCAAGTGTTCGCGAAATTGCTGACGCAGTTGGTCTAGCTAGCCCATCGAGTGTGCAGCACCAATTGGGGGTCTTACAGAAAAAGGGTTTCATAAATAGAGATGCCACTCGCGCTCGCGCACTTGATGTACTCTCGCAAGATGTTGTTGGAATTCCAGAACATTTACTCGAAGGCGATCTGAATCCAGAAACTGCTTATGTGCCACTTGTTGGTCGCATTGCTGCTGGTGGACCGATTTTGGCAGAACAATCTGTCGAGGAAATTTTCCCATTACCTAAGTCACTGGTTGGCGAAGGCGAATTATTCATGCTTAAGGTATCGGGCGACTCAATGATTGATGCCGCGATTTGTGATGGCGACTTTGTTGTCGTTCGGCGGCAGCCAACTTGTGAGAACGGCGACATAGTTGCCGCGCTACTTGATGACGAAGCAACTGTTAAGACTTTCAAAAAGCGTGATGGTCATGTTTGGTTAATGCCACATAACCCAGCGTATGAACCAATCGCTGGCGATCACGCCACGATCATGGGCAAAGTTGTTTCGGTACTTCGCAAAATATAAATCTTCGGTTTCGCAGCCGTAACTAAAAAGAAGCGCTAGTTGGAACTTGGCCCAACAGCGCTTCTTTTTACGTCTTGCTCTTTATGAGTCTCGTTTGTATTTATCTTTTTGATCTGGACAAAGATAAGTTACCGCTGCGGCTGAAGTATAAAGACTAAATACGGTGCGCTGATCTTCATTTAAACCGTTTTCCCTGCCAGAGGTTGCCAGCGCACTTAAAATCTCATCAAGTTTGATGTCCTGCTTAAGACCATTGCATACCGTGTCGGCAATTGTGAGGTAATCCGTAGCAGATAAGAAAATGCTGGCAGCTAAATCAGCGTTTGTAATGTCGTCTAAATAAGCCTGTTGATCAGCGGTGTATGCATTTGGACCCATGGCACCAGCGTCCGCACTTGCTTGCGCCGCTGGGTCAGAATTCCCGCAAGCACTAAGCACTAGCGCCAATGACGCGACCAGCAAACTAACGTTGCGCGGGTGCGCGCGATGAATTAAAACCATTCCATAAACTTACCAGCGATTAGCTAGCAGGATTGCTGGCTGTTTCATCCAAGCGTTCGAGCGCCGAAACCACTGCCGCTTTTTCAGTTGTCCACCAAAGGTTTGGTAGCGATTTACGCAACGTGCTGCCATAGCCCGAATTAGCAAGACGCGAATCCAAAACAGCCACGACTCCCCGGTCCTCGGTGCTGCGAATTAAGCGGCCAACTCCTTGGGCAAGTAATAGCGCAGCTCGCGGCAAGGAAACTGAACGAAAACCGCTACCACCTGCCTCATCCACCCGAGCTGAGCGCGCAGCCATCACGGGATCATCTGGACGCGGAAATGGAATGCGATCAATAGTTACTAATGTGCAAGTGTTGCCAGGCACATCAATACCCTGCCAAAGCGAAACTGTGCCAAGCAAACTTGCTTCGGGCGATTCTTTAAATCTGCGAACTAATTCGGCAACTGAGTCACCTTTTCGAGCAACTATTAGTGGCCGATCACTTCGTCCTTTAAATCTCACTGTTAAATATTCTTCGGCTCGCTCAACACCACGCCAGGAAGAAAACAGCGAAAGCGTTCGCCCGCCTGCCGCGTCGATCAAGTCGCCAAGTTCATCCAATGCTTCTTCAGCAATTCCACTTGATGATGGCGCTGGCAAATGTGATGGGCAATATAAAATTCCTTGTTTGCTGTAGTCAAAGGGACTGCCCACATCAAGGCCAGTCCAACCAGATTCGCTAAGTCCAACAGTCTTGGCAGTTGAATCCATGGATCCTGCAACCGCCAAAGTTGCGCTTGTTAGGATGATCGTATTTTTTCCAAATAACGCTTCACCTAAAAATCCTGCAACTGAAAGTGGCGCATGATGCAAGACTGCAGTTCTGGAGACATCAATCCAAGTCACGCTATGTTCATCAGCGCTTATTAATTCAGCAGCAACATCAAGGACATCTTTAACAGCGGACTTAGCGCGTTGTTTGGAGGCAGCGACATCTGATTC
>DJBM01000016.1:4903-9518 GCA_002430405.1 Actinobacteria bacterium UBA5976 | reverse complement strand
CCAACTTCTGGGGTTCAGTTCATAGTGGGGGGTTTTATTTATTTGGGAGATGTTGTTGGGATTTGGGAGCGAAGGCAAAGCCTTCGTGGTTCCCACCGATACGTTCGCGGTTCCCACCGATACCACTAACTCACTACAAAGATTTAAGCGCGCCTACGACCTTGGTCAATGAGTCCTTGGCGTCCCCGAACAACAAGGAAGTCTTTGGATCAAACAAGACTTCATTCTCGATACCGGCAAAACCAGGACGCATTGAGCGCTTCAGGAATACCACCTGTTGTGCTTGATCTACGTTCAAAATAGGCATCCCATAAATCGGTGCGGATTTATCATCGCGCGCTGCTGGATTAACGACATCGTTTGCGCCCACAACTAATGCAACATCAGTACCTGGGAATTCAGGATTGATTTCGTCCATTTCCTTAAGTTGTTCATATGGCACGTTTGCTTCAGCAAGTAAAACGTTCATGTGTCCTGGCATGCGGCCAGCAACTGGGTGGATTGCGTAATCGACTTCGATTCCCTTAGCCACTAAAAGTTCAACCAGTTCCCGAATAGTGTTTTGCGCCTGTGCCACTGCAAGTCCATAGCCTGGAACAATAATTACCTTGCGGGCGTAAGCCAACATGATGGCAACATCTTGCGGTGATGCAGATTTAACTGGGCGATCTTCTGAGGACACTGCTGCCGAAGCTACCCGCTTCTTAAACGCACCGAACAAAGTATTTGTAAGTGGTCGGCCCATGGCTTGCGCCATCATGCGCGTCAGCAAAGTTCCCGATGCGCCAACCAGCGTTCCCGCAACAATTAGTAGAACGTTGTTCAGAACATAACCAGATGCGGCAACTGAGAGACCGGTGAATGCATTTAGGAGTGAAATGACAATTGGAACATCGGCGCCACCAACTGGTAACACCAGCAAGATTCCAAGAACTAGTGACAGTCCAAGCAGTAGCCAAAGCAGTGAATTTGTTGGATTAAGAATTAGAGCTACTGCAACTACGACGGTTGCAACCGCTGACCCAATAGTTATGAAACGTCCGAGTGGAATAACCACTGGGCGCGAAGTCATAAGTTCTTGAAGTTTCGCAAAAGTTAAGAGTGAGCCAGTAAAAGATACTGAGCCAACAACCACAGTGAAAATAGTTGCCGTCAAAATTGCTGGGCTTTCGGAATGCACAGATAGGAATTCGATCACCGAAATAACGGCAGCTGCGCCGCCGCCAACGCCATTAAATAGCGCAACCATCTGAGGCATTTGGGTCATCTGTACCCGACGCGCCGCAAACCAGCCAATTATGGAACCAATTGCAATCGCGATCAAAATTTCCGGCAAGTGCTGAACTGGACCACCATAAAACTTTTGGCCATAGAAAAAAGCAACTGCCGTGGCGATTGCTGCGCCAGCTGCGCCGAGAAGATTTCCGCGGCGTGCAGTTTTTGGAGACGACAAGCCCTTGAGTGCAAGGATGAATAAAACGGCAGCTAATAACTCAGCAACACGTACCCAAGTTGGTGTCATTTGGATACCTCTTCCTTTTCCGCCTTCTTGGGCTTAAACATTTCCAGCATGCGGTCAGTGACAACGAAGCCGCCGACCATGTTGATGGTGGCTAGGACAATTGCCACGAGTCCCAAATAAAGCTGCACATTGTCAGTTGCTTTGCCAGTTACCAAAATGGCGCCCACCAGAACGACACCGTGGATTGCGTTAGCACCGGACATAAGAGGAGTGTGCAAGATTGCTGATACTTTCGATACAACTTCAATTCCGACAAATATGCTGAGAATGAAAATGGTTAACAGCGAAATAGCATCCATAACTATTCACCCTCTCCTGTTGCTAATGCGGGCAGTTTTAAAGTCTCTCGTGCCATTGCATTTTTGATTTCACCATTAAATACAACCGCTGAACCTTGTACGACTTCATCTGCATAATCAGGCGTTACAACACCTTCACTTGTCATGAGTGTCAGTAATGAAACTACGTTTTGAGAGTAAAGCTTGCTGGCGTGCACCGCTAACTGACTTGCTAGATCCTTGCAACCAATAATCGTTATTACGCCACCCGGAACTTTAACTTCAACGTCTTGTCCAGCGCTGCTGCCATCAACATTGCCACCGGACTCAGCGGCTAAATCAACGATAATTGCACCGGGCTTCATTGAACTCATCATGTCGCTGGTAATTAACGTTGGAGCTTTACGGCCAGGAACAGCAGCAGTCGTAATGACTACGTCGGATTCTGAAATGAATTTCTTTAGCGCATCCTGCTGCGCCTTTGCGCGCTCGGCTGTCATCTCGCGGGCATATCCGCCCGCGCCTTCGACTTCATCAAGTCCCAGGTCAAGAAAAGTTGCGCCCATCGATTTAACTTCATCCGCGCTAGATGCACGAACGTCATAGGCACTTACGATTGCGCCCAGACGTTTCGCAGTAGCCATAGCTTGCAAGCCAGCAACACCTGCGCCGAGTACCAATACTTTTGCGGGCGGAATTGTTCCAGCTGCAGTCATTAGCATTGGGAAAAACTTGGGTGCGCGTTCAGCTGCTATAAGTACGGTGCGATAGCCACCACAAAGCGCCTGAGAAGTCAGTGCGTCCATGGACTGCGCCCGCGAAATACGGGGTAGCACATCAAAAGACAGTGAAGTTACTTTTTTATCTGCTAGTGCTTTGATGGCTTCGGAGTCATTAGTTGGTGACAAGAATGAAATGGTGAGGGCGCCAGACTTAAGTTGCGAAATTTGATCAGATGCCAGAGGTCTTACGGTTGCGACTACGTCAGCTGTACCAATGCCCGCAATACTCGCGATTTGCGCACCTGCTGCTTTGTATTCGTCATTGTGATATCCCGAAACTTGGCCAGCGCCATCCTGGATCGACACACTTAGGCCGAGTTTGATGAGTTTTGCAGCGCCTTCAGGAGTTAACCCAACGCGCTTTTCGCCCGCTCTAGTCTCAGCTGGAATAAAAACCAACATACGTAAATCCACCTTCGTTCAATTAAATACGAGCCTATGGGGAACTTTAATGAACCGCAGAACCGCCTCGGGCTTTTTGTACTTGTTGAGTAGCGATTCCTATCAAAATTAACGCGAACAAAATCAAGGCGATTCGCTGTGGCACCTGGTGGCTGAGGTAAACCCCTAAAAATGTGCTCGGAATACCAGCCAGACCAGAGAGCAGAGCATAGGAAATATCGATATTTCCCTTACGAAAATTAGCCCAAGTGCCAGATAGGCCCGATCCCACAATTACAACCAGGCTGGTGCCACGGGCAACTATTGAATTCATACCAGCCGCGATTATTAGCGCGGGCACCATAACAAGGCCGCCACCTACGCCAAAAAGTCCTGCCATGACTCCAGCGAAAAATCCAACTGCGATAAGTAAGGCAATACTTGCCCAACCATCAAGGAGTTCATGCGGATTTGAAGACCAAATCAAGCGTATGGCTGACAAGTAGAGAAGCGTTGCAAAGCCAAACTGCAGGAACTTAAGAGGAACCTGTCCAAGTAATTTAACGCCATAAAGTGCGCCGAATACTGAACCTGCTAGGAGTGCAACAGCGGCATTTATGTCAACGCTGCCTTGCCCTGCATATCCAATCGCACCCGCCAGTGCGATTGGCACCACTGCCGCAAGTGAAGTGGCATGTGACTTTCGTTGCTCCAGCCCAAGCCACGAGATGTACAGCGGAACCATTAAAAAGCCGCCGCCCACTCCGAACATTCCTGCCAACACCCCTGCAAGTAGCCCGATGACCACTGCTAGCCACGTATGGCGATTCTTGATTGTCAAAGACATTGCCGCGAAAATTACTTATTCGGCCGCTAGCTAGTTTTCCCTGCTCTGCTTTGCGGCGGTGACATCAAGTGTAAATTCTGAAAAAGTATCTGCCAGCGTAGTTCGGGTATCCGAGATTCGCGCAAACACTTCGGCTGCTGAAGATTCCGCGTCCGAGAAACGGGCTCCCGCTTGGTTAGAAATCTGTGTCAAAGCTGCATGCGTATCAAACCATTGACTACGAAGCTCTGCTATCCGCTTTATCAATTCGTCAAATATTTTACGGTTTGCATCTATGGACATAAGTACCGAATCTCGGTACCTGATTGCAGCCTGACGCACTTGGGCAACAATTTGTTCAGCTTCCTTTTCAGCTCGTTGCAATGTTTCTTGAGCCTCTAATTTTTGCTGAGAAGTAAGCCGATCGGTATCTGCGCGAAGTAATGCAACTTCATTTTCCACATTGAGCTTCAAGACTTCTGCCTCGGCGGCTACTTCATTTGCCTGACGAGTCGCCTCATCGAGAAGCCTTGCTATAGCTATCTGATTTTCTTGCGCCTGTGAGTCAGCGTCATTTTGAGCTGCTTCTAACAGTTGAGTTGCTTGCTCGCGCGCCGATTCTAGGGTTGCGGTAGCTTCAGCACGAAGTTTACGGGCATCAACGTTTGCTGCCTCCCGAGTTTGGCGAGCGTCAAGCTCACAACTTGCGCGAATTTGTTCACGCTCTGACTCCGCTTGTTGCAAAGTTTCTGTGGCTTGTTCAATAAGTTTTCCAGCACGTGTACGAGCCGCACGAATAATGACAGTGGCATCTTCGGCCGCAATG
>DJBM01000016.1:0-4830 GCA_002430405.1 Actinobacteria bacterium UBA5976 | reverse complement strand
GCATCTTCGGCCGCAATGTTGGTTAGTTCGTCTTCATCCATATTGACGAAACTCTGACGACCCGCAGGCATGTCAAGTTCTGAGAGGCGCGCCTGTGGTGGCTCGCTTGTCGCGTTGCTCTTGCTGTCATCGCTCTTGAAAAAGCGCCCTAAACCCCTGTTGTCACTCAATTGAGATCCTCATTTCCACGTAACTAAAAGTCTAGAGCAGATTTCCTCCAAAGATAATTACCTTTATCAGGAAATTTTTCAGGTTAACGGCTTCGACTAGCCCCTCGAGAGCCACCGGATTTACCTTGTGGCCTTCCGCCAGATCGCGACCCACCAGATCGGGCGCCATTTGGCCTTCCGCCTCGTTTAGGTGCTTCGGCAGGGGGCTTCCAAGGAATTCCTGTTGGTTCTTTAGCTCCGGTGATTAAAACTAATTCCTTGGACATGGGTTTAACTTTTACAACTTCTGGGTCAACACCAGCGCGGCTCGTCATCGCAGTCACAGCCTTTTGTTGGCGCGGCCCGATCATTGTGACAACTTTGCCAGTTTCGCCCGCACGAGCCGTGCGACCTGCACGGTGTAAATAATCTTTGTGATCATTTGGAGGATCTATGTGAACCACTAAGCTCACGCCATCCACGTGAATTCCACGAGCAGCGACATCGGTGGCAACTAAAACGTCAGTTAGACCTTCTTTAAACGCGGCTAAAGTACGTGTTCGAACTGCTTGAGTTTTGCCACCATGTAGTGCCCCGGCTGGAACACCCTTGTTTGCTAAGTCTTTGGCTATGCGATCCACGCCAGCTTGTGTGCGAGCAAAGAACATTGTCTTACCTTTACGGGAGCCAATCTCAGCCAAGATTGTTGGCTTGTCCTCGCTATAAGTAATGAATAAATAATGCGTCATGGTTGAGACGGAGGCTTTGCCAGAATTGGTGGCATGCTCGATCGGATTTTTTAAATACTTCTTTACAATTTTGTCTACATCTTTATCAAGCGTTGCGCTAAAGAGTAGGCGCTGGGATCCAGGCTTAGTCATGTCGAGCACTTCTACAATTTGTGGCATGAATCCCATGTCACACATTTGGTCAGCTTCATCAAGAATCGTGATTTCGATTTTACTTAAGTTGATGTGGCCTTGTTCTACCAAGTCATTTAGCCGACCTGGGGTTGCAACAACAATTGGCACGCCACGCTTTAACGCATCAATTTGTTTTGCATACGGCATGCCACCCGCAATTAATCGAATATCAAGTTCAACTGCTTGGGCATAAGGCATAAGGGCGTCGGTGACTTGCATAGCTAGCTCACGAGTTGGTACTAAAACTATGCCAAGTGGATGTTTTGCCGTTGCTTTACGATGTGCCAAGCGAGTAACCATTGCCAAGCCAAATGCGAGTGTCTTACCAGAACCAGTTTGTCCTCGACCTAAGACATCGCGGCCACTGATTGCATCCGGCAGGGTCTTCGCCTGAATTGGGAATGGCGTATCAATACCTTGACGTCTTAGTGTGCCCAGTAATTCTGTGGAAACGCCAAGTTCGGCCCAGCTACTTGATGCTGTATCTAGTGCAATCTCTGCGGTGTTCTCAGACATCGCGCCAGTTGCGTGATCTTCGAAATCTCGGTCTACTTTTTCGCGCGGCAATCGAGATTTTGGGGCGTACACGTCATCACTCTTTGTGCGTGGTGCGCGCTTTGGTGCTTCATCTTCGTATCGAGCGCGTGTTGTTGGACGCGAATCTGAAGTTTTACGGGGAGCTCTAGCCGCCGGTGCATCATCGCGGCGGGAACTTGATGCGGGCGGACGCTGCTCTGAATAACTACGCGGTGCGCGCTTTGGTGCTTCATCTTCATAACGAACGCGCGTTGTTGGACGCGAATCTGAAGCTTTACGGGGAGCTCTAGCCGCAGGTGCATCATCGCGGCGGGAACGTGATGCGGGAGCATCATCGCGGCGAGAACGTGATGCCGGAGCATCATCGCGGCGGGAACGGGATGCGGGCGGACGCTCGTCTTCATATCGATCGCGTGTGCCGCGACTGCCAGCTGGTTTTTCTCCACCTTTTCGCTGCGGTTTGCCCGAGGGATTCCAAATATCGTTACTGCGATCACTACTTTTCTCAGCGGCGCGACCAGATTCTGCCTTACTTCGGGAACTTGAATCTCGTGGTGCGCGCGATTCTGCTTTGCTTACTTTGGACTTTGGTTTAGCGCGCTTCTTGGCCGCAGTGACTTTTGCCGTTGCGTGACGGGTTGAACCAGCTTTTGGTTCACCTTCGCGAGTTCGATCCCGCTCTAACTTTCGGGCGCGCGGCTTTTTCTTTGGACTTGATGGAGTGGACATTAAAACCTTCTTTGGGGAATGTTCTAACGGTAGGCGCAATAGAGCCTAAAACCTAATCGCCATGGCGGTTTTCAGCGTTTTGTCACTGCCCAATGAGAGACTCATTACATGGACTTAACCTCGCTTTTAGTGATCGTATTAGTTACTGCGCTAACCACTGCAGCCATCGTTGGACTTGTTGTTAGTCGAGCAATGAAAAGTCAAGGTGGGATATCAGTTCAGGACATTCGCCAGCAAGTTGCTGATGCCTCTAGAGAGCACTATCTGAGCGCAGCACAAATGCTCGAAACTTCGACTGAGGCTAGATTGCAGACAACTACGACTTCCGTCGCCGAACAAAATCGCGCCGCATCGGCTTCAATTCAAGAAATAATCAAACCGCTTGGTGAAAGTTTGAAAGCACTTGATGCCAAAGTTGGCGATTTGGAAACTAAGCGAGCTGACGCTTATGCCCGACTAGATCAGCAAGTCACAAATACCACCGGGCTGCTTGATACCTTGCGAACTGAGACAACAAATCTTTCTAGCGCACTTCGTCGTAATGATGCGCGTGGTCGTTGGGGTGAGCTGCAACTTCGTCGCATCATAGAAATGATTGGGATGTCGGAGCATGTTTCCTTTGATGAACAAAAACAACAAGTTGGCGATGGCTCGGGCAGGCCAGATGTAACAATTCACTTGCCAAACAATCGCGTTTTATATGTTGATAGTAAAGCGCCAATGAATTCTTATCTTGATGCAATAAACGAAGTTGATCCAGACCGACGCAAAACTTTATTCGACGCTCACGCCAATGCGCTTAAGGGTCACATCAAAGCTTTAGCCAATCGCAACTATATAGATGATAAAGAGTCCCTGAATTACGTCATTATGTTTATTCCCACAGAATCTTCACTTGCCGCAGCGTTTGAGGTTTATCCAAATTTGATTGAAGATGCAGCGCAGGCAAAAGTTGTCCTAACTTCGCCAACTTCACTTGTGATCGCACTAAATACCATCGCGATGCTGTGGCAAGAAGATACTCAAGTTCGCAATGCCCAAGAAATGATTAAGGAGTCGGGCGATCTTTATAGTCGCTTAATTACATTCATAAATCATTTCAGCAAAGTTGGCGACAACCTTAAGCGTTCTATGGACACCTATAACAATGCGATTGGATCTTTTGATCGTTCCGTTATGCCAAAGGCAAAGGCTGTTGAGGAACTTGGTCGATTTACTGATGAGTTGCCAATGGCACAAAAGTTGGAGGTTGATGTCCGTGAGTCGCGCTATTCCACGCATGAAACCCAGCTTGGCCTGGTGGGCGATCCTGTTGTAATGAAGACGGAAGAAACTGCCTAATTTTTTCGCTGAAATCCTGAATTTAGTCCTGAAAACACAGGGTTATTACTTGATCACTATTTTATCGCTGGGGTTACCGTTGGCAATATAAATTGCACACGTTAAGTTTTTCCTATGGTAACTGTAACTGCGGCCAACAAATCTGCTAACCAACTCGGCCTGACTCCTATCTTCGTAAAGGAAAGAAGATTTTTCCGCAAAGATTTTGGCCGAAAAGAGGTGTTGTTCTTTTCCCTTTGCTCGGTAATTGGTTTAGACACCATTTTGTTAGTCACAGCTGCCGGTCCACAAGCAGTTTCTTGGATGGCTGTACTTGCTTTCGTATTTTTAATTCCAGCCGCCATGGTTATTGCCGAATTGAGCTCCACATTTACGAATCAAGGTGGACCTTACCTTTGGATACGTTTGGCTTTTGGTCATCTAGCAGGGTCTGTAAGTTCAACGATCAGTTGGCTAAAAAGCCCAATTCTGCTTGGTGGAGTTTTAACTATTGCCACGATCGTTACCGCTGAAACATTTTTTATGGCTGGCGCGCAAATGTCGCAGTTCTCGTTTTATCGCTTCGCTTTAGCGTTCATCTGGCTTGCAATTCTTGCGAATAACTATTCCTTTAGAGTCGGTAAATGGATTCCCGTACTCGGCGTCCTCTCTCGTTTAATTCTGCTTCCATTATTTACAATTACTCTGATTGCTTTCGGTGTTGTGAATGGTGCGTCTGGTGTCGTATTTTCTGATTTTGGGTTGAGCTTTGATGGACTGATATTAGCTATTCCCATTATTTTGTTTGCTTTTCTTGGATTAGAAAATGTAAGTGCAGCAAGTGCTGAGATGACAGATGCAAAGCGCGATTTGCCTTACGCCGTCTTTCGGACAGCAACATTTTCTATCATTTATTATGCGATTTCTATCTTTGCCCTACTACTTGTCTTAGTAGTTAACAAAGTTGATGGCCTTATCGGGTTTGTTGATGCCCTAAAGACTGCATTTACCGTTTACGGCGGTGATATCGCGGCCGATGGCACAGTCACATTAAGCGGTGCAGGAGCTTTTCTAGGGGGATTAGCTGGCATGCTCGTTATCCTGATTATATTTTCAACAGGGGTAACTTGGTTAATGTCAACCAATCGAAATTTAGCCATGGCTTGCTTAGA
>DJBM01000122.1:475-4155 GCA_002430405.1 Actinobacteria bacterium UBA5976 | reverse complement strand
CGCTTTCCACCCCTGGCAGCGCTTCGATCTTGTCCAGCATTGCGTTATCAATCATTTCCGAACTGGCAGCAGAAATATCAATACTGTAGAGCAGGCCAGTTCTCTCAAAGTAGTCACTGATTGTCTTATTTGCAGTAAATGTAATCGTCAACACACAAATCACAGCAAATGAGCCAATTACAATCGAAATCAGGGTTAGTCGAGTTCTGCCTTTTGCCCGCTTAAGGTTTCGACGAGCCATGGAAATTTGATCGCGAAGTTTCATGCGCTCTTCCGATCTGTTACGTTGCCATCGACAATTTCTAGGATTCGCGGCGCCTTCTTTGCCACATTGGCATCGTGGGTAATCAAAATCAATGTAATGTTCAATTCGCGATTCAACTTAGTCAAATGATCAATCACAATTTGCCCATTAGCTTGATCTAAGTTTCCAGTTGGCTCATCAGCAATAATGATCTGCGGCCAATTAGCTAAGGCGCGAGCAATTGAAACGCGCTGACGTTGTCCACCAGATAATTTATTGGTTGCTTGCTCCGCGCGATCGGATAACCCCATCAACTCCAAGCATTCTTTGGCACGAGCTAAGCGAGTAGTTCGGTCCACACCAGCAATTACCAGCGGCAACAACACATTTTCCAAAACCGTTGAATGCGATTGCAAGTTAAAGGACTGGAACACAAAGCCAATAGTTTTTGAGCGATACCGCGAGAGCTCTTTGTCTTTAGCTTTACTAAAGTCCAATCCCCCAACTACGATCTTGCCTTCATTTGGAGTATCCAGGCCACCGATCACATTTGCCAGCGTTGATTTACCAGAACCCGATGGGCCCTTAATGGCCACAAACTCACCCTGGCGGATATTAAGAGTTAGGTTACGCAGCGCATGAATCTTCTCATCGCCAAGTTCATAAATCCGCGAAACCCCCGACAACGATATGTCGGCAGCAGGTAAGTTCTGGGTCAAAGTTTTACTCATCTAGTAATCCTAAGCGCAGGGAATTTCAGATCTCGATTAGTCCCAGAAAGCGCAAAACCAGCACCCCCACATTGGCAGCGATGCTGGTTCACTTTTGGCAGTCTACGTGTCCGCCAACAACATAAGTTTGAGTCAATCGCAAAGACTTGTCAAACACTTCGCTCTGGAATGCGCGAAGCCAGGCACTCCCACATTGGCAGGAATCCTGGCTCACTTTTGGCAGTCTACGTGTCCACCAACACTCAAAGTATCCTCTTCTAATTTCGAGTTGTCAATGACCAAAAACAAGGTAGTGACACTATGTGTAATTACACATACACTAAAACAGGGTGAGAAAAATGACAAAAACATGGAATGAATACTCAAATACGCGGATCGCAAAGATGTCGCGCAAAGATTTGGAGTTTCACAATCTACTGCGCCAGCAATATCAAATTGCCTCGCAGGTTCTCGGCGCGCGCAAGCAGCGCAATCTCACGCAACTACAGCTCGCCCAACTATCTGGAGTTCAGCAAGCCGACATTAGCCGAATCGAGAATGGACACAGTTTTCCCACTACCGAAACACTGGCGAAGTTGCTCCAAGCCCTGCAGGCCAGAGTAAAGATTGAGTTGGTTAGCTAGCTCTTTGGCACCAATGCCAAGATTCGCGCCGGGCTACCAGACCCATCCACTAATGGAAGTACGCCAACAAACACCAACGCTCCAGTTGCCGGCAACTGCTTTAGGTTAGTTAGATTTTCGATGTGCCAAACCTGCTTGGGAAGAGTTACCTGCCGGTGCACAGTAAAGTCCAAGTCCACACCCCGATCAATTCCAAGAGTGTCTATCCCAATCCCCACAACACCGCGCGCCACTAAATAACTAGCAGCCTCGAATCCAAACCCTGGGTAATGCAAGCCATCTGGTCCTTCGCCATAAACCTGCGGCTGATCATAAAGATCCTCCCAACCAGTTCGAAGTAACACCACAGAACCTGCTGGGACTAAGCCATGCTTTTCTTCCCACGCCGCAACGGTTGCCAATTCCAATACCGCGTCACCATCACCATTGATATCAGCGGATGCATCAATTACAACTGCTGGACTAATCAGAGTCTGTAATGGCAGATCGGCCACAGACTGACCACCTGCAACAAAGTGATTTGGCGCATCCACATGAGTGCCACTGTGTTCATAAAAATTCACAAGTCGGGCATAGTTACCATCGCGCCCAACAGTTTCGACCACCTCAGAAGAAGGAGCCAAAACTCCCGGCCACATCAGCGTCTCAGGTCCTAACGCAAGCGTCAGGTCCACCACGGTGTAGTCAGCAAAATTCGCCATCAGATCTAGTCTTGGGAAGCCGGTGCAACTAAACCGAAATACTCCCCAAGCTTTCTAAGTATCGAGAGTTCATTTGGATCTTTGTAAGTACGCTCTCGCACAAGTCCATACTTAACTCGCAAGCAATAAATCGAAACGCTCACCCCTTGCCAGAACTCCCCTGGCTGCCAGTAGATCTCTGTGTACGGGATGCGTTTCCAGGTCGTGAATTCCCCAGATAACCGGTCATACAAAATCGCTTCTCTTTCGAGCTTAATTAAGTCATCAGCAAAAGGATTGTCTTGGATGTATTCGAGCGCGTAAGCCAAGTACTCCTCTTCGGAGATCTCGCTCTCATCGCGCCACCCACTGCGCATCCTGACATAAGCCTCAATGGCCAGCTGATCTTCTTTAAAGTCCAAGTCCACTCCCTGTTTGTGCCGAGGTGTTGTTATTCAGGTTAAAGGTTCACGCACCATTTGGGAAGACCGCTAGCAAAAGAATTAAACTCCTCTAATGCCCTGAGTCGCATTACGGTTCAAATACTTTCCATTGAAGTACGAACTTGTGCTTATCTGTAATCATTTAGATTTGAAAAAATGTTGGGGCTTGATTGAAAAGATTCAATCAAGCCCCAACTTAGTTATTTAATCAACGTGCCTCAACCGATTTACAATAAATTCGGTTCAGTCTTATCTACTGATGATGGAGAGAATCCCCATTTTTCGACAATCTTTGCTAGCTCTCCTGAATTACGGAGTGTTTCCAAGTTGTCATTGATTGCTTTGCCCAAGTCTGGGTTAGAAAGGCTAACTGGGAAGTTAGTCTGTCCTGGCAATGTGGTAGCTACAACTCTTTCATCCGGCGCTGGTACTTTGAACTGAGCGCCTTCAATTGGAGTGTTCTTAAGCGCAGCTGTTCCCGATGGGAAGGTATCAACCACAACGCTGATTCGGCCACTTGCCAAGTCTGCGTAAAGTGCTTGCGTAGTTTCGTACAGCGCAAGATCGTCGCCAAGAATCTTTGCTAGATCCTCATTCCATAAGAAGCCAAGAGTCGAACCAACTTTCTTACCTTCTAATCCAGCAATTGAGTCAACACCTTCAACTGATATAAGTGTCAGTTGATCGATGATTACAGGATCACTTAGAATGACAATTTTTGCCCGATCTGCAGTGCGGTACCAACTACCAAAAGTGGTGTCAGCGCGACCAGTTTCTACAGCAGGGATCATTGCAGCAGCTGCGCCAGGTTGTGCGACAGCTGTGAGGCACTCAAGGGCTGCAATTGCATTTAGGATTTCACCCTCTGCGCCTGTTACCTTGTCGCCATCGATACCCGAGAATGGTGCGTACTCGTAAGCAGCGATGGTTAATTGGCCTTCAGTTACTGTTGTTAAACC
>DJBM01000122.1:0-414 GCA_002430405.1 Actinobacteria bacterium UBA5976 | reverse complement strand
TTTTCACTCTCTCTTTTGTATTCTCCCTCGGTGGCCCCTCGGGAAACTTTTCTTTTATTAAGTCGCGAATCTGGAAATTCTCTTTTCAAGACTTGCAACTAAAATCGCAGCGGGAATTGTAATTACTGCATAAACAGCGGCTGCTGCAACAAAAACAGGAAGGTAATCAAATGTTTTTGTGCCAAGGAAGTATGCCGCCTGCATTACTTCACTTATTGCAATTACGTAAGCAAGTGAAGTCAACTGGAACATCACTATCGCTAGACCCATAAGTGGTGGCAATGCGATTCGGGCGGCTTGTGGCAAAACCACGAATCTAAATCGGTCTCGGGGGCTTAACCCAATTGAATTTGCGCCCTCAATTTGCCCAGGGGGAACGCTGTTAATGCTTGCCCGGATAATTTCAGTTGCATA
>DJBM01000042.1 GCA_002430405.1 Actinobacteria bacterium UBA5976 | reverse complement strand
GTTGCCATGCCTACGGCAATTCCAGATGAGCCGTTAACTAGGAGATTGGGAAAACGAGCCGGCAAAACTGTTGGCTCGAGGTTTTTACCGTCATAGTTTGGAACGAAGTTAACCGTGTCTTGGTCAATGTCGCGCACCATTTCCATGGCAAGAGACGCCATTCGGCATTCGGTGTACCGAGAGGCTGCTGCTGAATCATTACCTGGAGATCCAAAATTACCTTGACCTTGAACTAATGGGTAGCGCAGTGACCAGGATTGCGTTAGCCGCACTAATGTGTCATAAATTGCACTGTCGCCATGTGGGTGATACTGACCCATAACTTCGCCAACCACGCGGGCGCTTTTGTTAAATGCCCGATCTGGTCGATATCCACCGTCATACATTGCATAAATAACACGGCGGTGAACTGGTTTTAATCCATCGCGAACATCAGGTAACGCGCGCGAAACTATCACACTCATTGCATAGTCAAGATATGACCGTTGCATCTCAACATTAAGGTCTACAATTTCGACCTGGTCATAAGGTGAGTCGTTTATCTCAGTCATTAGATGTCCAAAAACCGTACGTCATGCGCATTGCGCTGAATGAAGTTCCGTCGGCTTTCGACATCTTCACCCATCAACGTGGAGAAGAGTTGATCTGCTTGAGCAGCATCGTCAACTGAAACTTGAAGCAGCACTCGGGTGGCTGGATTCATAGTGGTTTCCCATAGTTCGTCAGCATTCATTTCACCAAGTCCTTTGTAGCGCTGGACGTCTTCACTTTTTAATTTTTTGCCTGCGGTCAAGCCAGCTTCAATTAATTCATCACGTTGACGATCTGAGTAAGCGTAGCCAGGTGCTTCCCGAGACCACTTAACTTTATAAAGCGGAGGCTGGGCCAAATAAATAAAGCCGCCATCGACTAGCGGGCGCATGTAGCGAAATAAAAATGTAAGCAGCAAGGTGCGAATATGTTGTCCATCAACATCAGCGTCTGCCATCAAAATCAATTTGTGATATCGCAATTTGTTGATATCAAATTCGTCTTGGATGCCGGTACCGAATGCCGAGATGATTGCTTGTACCTCGGTGTTTGCCAACACTCGATCGATTCTTGTTTTTTCAACGTTAAGAATTTTTCCCCGAATTGGCAAAATCGCCTGTGTTCTAGGATCGCGGCCCTGACCCGCAGATCCGCCAGCGGAATCTCCCTCAACTATGTAAACTTCACATTCGGCTGGCTGATTACTTGAGCAGTCTTTTAACTTTCCAGGCAAACTACTGCTACCAAGCAGACCTTTTCGATTGCGAGCTAAGTCGCGAGCCTTTCGTGCCGCGAGTCGGGCGGTTGCTGCTTGTAATGATTTACGAGCAATGTCTTTTCCTTGTGCCGGATTCTTTTCAAACCAAGCAGCTAATTCTTCATTGACTACTTTTTGCACAAATGTTTTTGCTTCTGTGTTTCCAAGTTTTGTTTTTGTTTGACCTTCAAACTGCGGCTCGTGCAACTTAATTGAAACTATTGCGGTTAAGCCTTCACGGACGTCTTCACCAGAAAGGTTTGTGTCTTTTTCCTTAAGGATGTTCCATTCCCGCGCAAACTTATTAACTAGTGAAGTTAGTGCGGTTCGAAATCCCTCTTCGTGTGTTCCGCCCTCAACTGTGTTAATTGTGTTGGCAAAGGTGTGAACTGACTCTGAGTAGGTTGAGTTCCACTGCATAGCAACTTCAAGGCTTAATCCACGCTTTGTGTCCTCTAAGAAAAATTCCACAATATCGTTATGAACTGGAGTCTTGCGAGTATTTAAGTATTTAACAAAATCAGTAATGCCACCTTCGTACATATAAGAAACGTGGCGTGGACCTGCTTCTTTAGGTTCGCCTGTTTCTTCATCCAGAATTACACCAGTTGCTGGACGTTCATCGGTCAAGCTAAGTGTTAGGCCTCTATTTAGAAATGCCATTTCTTGGAATCGGCGAGATAAAGTTTCGAAATCGTAAACTGTGGTCTCAAAAATATCGCTGTCTGCCCAAAATGTAATTGTGGTTCCGGTGGTGTTTACTTTCTTGCCTTTTTTTAGTGGAGCAACTGGCACGCCGTACTTATAAGACTGGGTGTGGCTGAATCCTTCTCGGCCAACTTCCACGTCAACTTTTTTGGACAATGCGTTGACTACGGACACGCCAACCCCATGGAGTCCGCCAGAGACCGCGTATCCACCGCCGCCAAATTTTCCACCTGCGTGCAAAACAGTTAACACAACTTCTACTGCAGGTTTTCCTTCAGAAGGCACGATGTCAACTGGAATTCCACGGCCGTTATCGACAACTCGAACGCCGCCATCGGACAAAATTGTTACTTCAATATGAGTGCAGTGGCCCGCTAACGCTTCATCAACTGAGTTATCTACTACTTCGTATACCAAGTGGTGAAGTCCACGCTCACCAGTTGAGCCGATGTACATACCAGGGCGTTTTCTAACTGCGTCCAAGCCTTCAAGGACCTGAATGGCGCTGGCATCATATGACACTATTGAGCCTTTCATCGAGCATTTTTGGCACTTGAAGGTCAGACCCTAATTGGGAGTTTTTCAGGCACGCTATTGTTTCAATTCTATTACGTTTATTGAGTTTTTTGTATTTAGGGTATTACCCGTAGGTGTCCCTTGGCCCGCGTCCTTTTACACTTCGTAGACCATGTTTCCAAGAGGGCGCAGTTGGTCCGAGAACTTTAATTTCACTTATTCTGCCTTGACCAATTTCGTTGCCTAAACGCTGCGAGATTGTTGGTAAAAGTAGGCGAATTTGGGTGGCCCAGGCGCTTGAGTCGGCTCGTAAAATTAAGGTCCCAGATTGTCCACTTGGATCCAAGTTAAATGACTCAATAATTACGTGGCTGGCGACATCATGGCCAACGATTAAACCCCATTGACCTTGAAGTTTGCCGGTCGCAACTTGTAGGTCCCAACCTTTGTTAATTATTAACCGTTGAATTAATCCTGACAGCATTGCGGGATCTCTTTCGTCTGGGCCAGATCCACTACGCTGCTCATCATAATTTGGCGAATTTGTTCGGCGGCGAACTGGGCTAGAGGTGGCGCGTACCCTTGCCCGACTTAATAATGAGCGCAAAAACTCTTGCTGAGGTTTTTCTAACACGATGTTAATTATCATCCAATAAAAGCTGATTGGAAAGCAATACTTTTGGGACATCATCTAAAACTGCTGCCGTGATTAAAGTTTGTTCAACTCCAGAAATAACGTCAATTAACCTAGAGCGTCGTTTCTCATCTAATTCAGCAAACACATCGTCGAGGATCAAAATTGGATCATCATCATGAATACGAAGAGCTGTGAAAATTGAAAGTCGTAAAGCAATAGCAATTGACCAAGATTGCCCATGTGAGGCATATCCTTTTGCCGGCATATTACTTAACAAAATTTCTAGATCATCTCGATGTGGACCTACGAGTGTTACACCACGTTCAACTTCATCTTTATAAATTTTTTCTAATTGGGTTTGAAATTTGTTCGCTATATCAATTATTGAAATTGATTCACTGGGCAACCAACTCGAGGCGTAGTTAATAACTAGCGGTTCGCTATTCCCACTAATAATGTTTCCGAAATTTAAAATATGTGATTCGAGTTTCTGTAAGTTTTGTAGTCGGGTTGAAACTAACTCACTTCCGTGTGTAACAAGTTGCTCGTTCCATGCTTCTAAGGTAGCTCTGGCTGACTCTGTTGGATTTCTACGTCCTAAAGATTTAAGTAATGTGTTTCGTTGTTTTAAAGTTCTTTCATATTCACTTCTCGTGTTAACAAATTTAGGAGATAAAGACGTTGAGAACTCATCGATAAATCGCCTACGTGTTGTAGGTTCTCCTTTTATTAAGTCGAGGTCTTCCGGAGAGAATATGACAACGTTAATCAAGCCAAGAATATCTTTGGGTTTGGTCAGCGCTGCTCCGTTTAATATCACCTTGTTTACACCAGGGTAATTAATTGTGAGATCTACTTGCGCTTGCCGATCATGCTTAATGACGGTAGCTGCAACATTTGCAGTTGTTAGTCCACTCCTAATCAGTGGTCCATCTTGAGAAACTCGGTGGCTGCTAAGGGTGGCTAAATAGTGCACTGCTTCAACAATATTGGTTTTACCGCGACCATTAGGTCCCACGATGGTAGTTGCGCCAGGGGAAAAAGTGAGGTTTAAATTTTTGTGGTTGCGGAAATCGTTTAGTGAAAGTTTAGAAACTTGCATTTTTTACTGTTGCCGGATTGGCATCAGTAAATATTTAAAACTGTTATCTGCTGGAACGCCAAAGTCACTTGCCCCAGAAATTACCGCTGGCCGAATTGGTGTAGTCATTGAGATGACAGATATCGAAGAGTCGATAGCGTTTAAGCCATCAAGTAAAAATTGGTAGTTAAATGCGATTGTTAGTTCCTCGCCAGTTAACGTGCACTCAATGGATTCTTTCGCTTCAGCGAGCTCCCCGCTTCCGCCGCCGCCAGTAATTGTTGCCTCACCATTTGTGAACGTGATCCTAATTGGTGCTTCTCGCTCAAGCACGAGTGAGACTCGTTTTACTGATTCTGCGAGCGCGCTGGTACTAAGTTGCGCAACCGTGTTGGACTCAGCTGGGAGTAGTGTGCGATATTTTGGAAAATCTGCCGCCAACATACGGCTTGTTGTTTGTCGACCTGAACCTTCAATCCCAACAAGTCCTTCATTACCAGTTGCGAATGCGAGTGATATGGATTCACTGTGTGCCAAGGACTTTGAAGATTCAGCTAAAAATTTGGCGGGGATTAATGCGTGTGTACTTAACGATGTAGAAATTGGCGACCAATTTAATTCACGTACTGCGAGCCGGTAGCGATCAGTTGCGGCCATAGTTATGGTCGATCCATCTACGTCAATTTTTACTCCGGTGAAAGCTGGCAAAGTTTCATCGCGTGAGGCAGCAATTGCTACTTGAGAAATCGCACTAGCAAAGTCTGTTCCAGAAATATTGCCACTTATCGATGGCATTGCTGGTAGGGGAGGATATTCAGAAACCGGCATGATTGGGATGGTAAAGGTTGATCGGCCACAGGTAATTTGTGCTCGATTACCAACTAGTGCGAAATCAATAATTGCCGACGGTAGGGATCGGGTTATGTCTGCTAGGAGTCGCCCAGGAATTAAAACTGTTCCAGCCTCAATAACCTCCGCCGTTAGGTTAGCGCGGGCGCTTACATCTGCGTCACTACCGGAAAGAACTAACCCTGATTTGTCAGCCACTAAATGCATACCAGTTAAAATTGGCTGTGTTGACTTTGTTGGAAGGGTACGTGAAGCCCATGCCACTGCCTCGGCCATTACGTCACGGTCTACTTGGAACTTCACTAACAACTCACCCTCTAGTGCTTAAAATTCTAGATCCCTTATCGTGCCACGTCTGACTGACTAATTACACCAATCTAATTACGTCAATGTTTTTACTTTCCTACTAGATTATTCATCCACGAGTTTCCCCACAGCATCGGTCAACCTTAAACCTGGTTATATATCTTTAGTAGTAGTAGTAGGTGTTGTGGATACTGTGGATAACCCCCTAGAACGGCATTAAATAACACAATTTAAAAACTTATATTGTGGATAAAAACCAGTTAAACCATTCAAACTAGCTAAAATTTTAGGTTTTCCACAGGCATCCACAGAACCCCTGGTTAAAAAACTAGTTATCCCAGACCTAATCCACAAAAGCTAATTAATCAACTAATTTAAGATAAAGATATCCCCAGCTTGTCCACATTGTGTATAGAAGTTTCAGATGTTACTGGTGTGACTGCTTTAAAAGTTACAAAGTTCGTGCTTGGGCTTTAATCCGGGCCGTTAAATCACTTACTTGGTTATACAAACTTCTTCGTTCAGCTATTAGTTGGCGAACTTTACGATCAGCGTGCATAACTGTTGTGTGATCACGACCACCAAACTGCTGCCCTATTTTTGGAAGCGACAAGTCCGTGAGTTCGCGACACAAATACATAGCGATTTGCCGGGCATTAACCAGGACTCGCGACCTACTAGGACCAGTTAAATCATCTAACGTAACACCAAAGTAATTTGCGGTTTGCGCCATAATTAAACTCGCGCCGATTTCTGGACCAGCAATATCAGAAACTAAATCGCGTAAGACTAGTTCTGCCAACTCTAAGTTAACTGGTGTTCGATTCAAGCTCGCAAATGCTGTTACTCGAATTAAAGCACCCTCAACCTCACGGATATTCGTAGACATTCTAGATGCGATAAATTCTAAAACTTCAGGAGGAGCATTTAATTTCTCTTGCGCACTTTTCTTTCGCAAAATTGCAATTCGAGTTTCCAGGTCGGGTGGTTGAACATCTGTAATTAAACCCCACTCAAATCTTGAACTCATCCGATCCTCAAAACCTTGAAGCTGCTTTGGGGGCAAGTCAGAAGTAACAACTATTTGTTTATTGGCGTTGTGCAACGTATTAAAAGTGTGAAAAAACTCTTCTTGAGTTTGAACTTTCCCAGAAAGAAATTGAACGTCATCAACCAACAAGACATCAACATCTCGATAACGACGTTGAAATTCTTTTGCCTTATCGTCGCGGATCGAATTAATGAATTCATTTGTAAACTCTTCACTACTGACATAACGAACTTTCGATCCAGCAAACAAAGTTCGGGTGTAATGTCCGATCGCATGCAACAAGTGGGTTTTTCCAAGTCCAGATTCACCATAAATAAATAACGGGTTGTATGCCTTAGCTGGTTGCTCGGCAACCGCCCGGGCTGCTGCGTGAGCAAATCGATTAGATGATCCAGGCACAAAAGTGTCAAATGTATATTTTGGGTTCAACCTACTTCCTTCTTCGGAAGTTCTGGGCGCTGGTGCTGGTCCCCGAGAAGCTTGAGGTGGTAGAGCTGGGTTTGGATCGGAGCGCAATCCAACTTTCTCAATGTCTGCATATGTTGAGTCAGCTAAATCATCAGTAGCTTCATCATCAAGATAGGGCGCAATCGTCTCATCCACTGTTACCGCGAGGCGCATCTCTCGGCCTAAGGTTGCCGAAAGTGCGTCACAAACAATTGGACTTAACCGGCTTTCTAAAACATCTTTAGTGAATTCGTTTGGGGCTGCTACTAAGGCGGTGTCCCCCACAATTCCAAGCGGTCGAGTCAGAGTTACAAAAGCTCGCTGCTGCGGAGTCAGGGCGCCCGCAGATAGTGACTCTAAAGTCTTTGTCCAAACATCATTTAGATCTATGTCGTCCAAGGCACACCCACTTTCAAATTCCGAGCACATTTACGACAACTGAGAAAACCGTAATTTCAGTGACTTAACTAAACTTTGTTCAGTTCCCCACAAGTTGCCTAATAGTTCGCCTGTGGATTGCTCAGGGTTAGCAGACTATTGCCTGTGGATACCTATTGACAAGTTGTTTTCCACAGGAACTTAGAGCAACATCTAGTTTGACCAATAGAAGCATTTACCCTTATCTTTAATTAATTAACTAGTAGATCGATAAGTATTTCGTCGAATGCTCGCGAACTTAACCTCTCGCGAACATCCGATGGCTAATCGCCTAAACTTTATTTCTTGGAGTGACAATCATGTCAAAGCGCACCTATCAACCAAACAAACGCCGCCGCGCAAAAAAGCACGGCTTTCGTAACCGCATGAGCACCCGAGCCGGCCGTGGCATTCTTGCCGCTCGTCGCGCTAAAGGTCGCGCTAAATTATCTGCTTAATCTGCCAAGCGGTTTAACTAACATGCTTCCGGCCTCGGCAAGGTTGCGTAAGTCTTCGGAAATCTCAGCAGTAATGAAATCGGGTACTCGGTTTTCAGCAAAATTGGTGGTTTTACACGTGGCTAACGGTACATCTGGGCAATCAAAGGTTGCCTTCGCTGTCGGAAAAAATGTAGGCAACTCAGTTATTAGACATCGAGTAACTAGGCAACTAAGACACATAGTTTCACCAGTACTAAGTAAATTTCCGATTGGCTCCCACGTGGTTGTTAGAGCTTTGCCACCAGCAGCTACCGCAACATTTACTCAACTAACAGAAAATCTTGAGTTTGCCATGACAAAGGTTCCAAAGCCATGAACAAAATAACGCTAACAGGAAAGCAAGTATGGGATAAATCCATTGGGCGAATTTTGGTATTGATTTTGGTTGCATTAATCCGAAGTTATCAAGTTTTATTAAGTCCCCGAATTGGGCCAGTGTGCCGTTATTACCCAACGTGTTCCCATTACGGTTTAGCAGCAGTAAGGGTTCATGGCGCAACTAAAGGCAGCGCGCTAACAATCTGGCGGATCTTACGTTGTCACCCATGGGCAGCCGGCGGGGTGGAATTTATCCCAGAAAAAGGAACTTGGACTAGCAAGAAGAAAATTGAAAATTCAACTAATAACGATAGGCAGGTTGTAGGCGCATGAGCTTAAATCCATTGGTGTGGTTAGAAACTTTAGTTAGCTGGGTCTTAGTGAGTTTTCACTCACTAACTTCTTCAGTCTTTGATTCTGATGGTGGGTGGGCTTGGGGACTTGCCATAGTTCTTCTCGTGGTCTTAATCCGAATAATTTTAATTCCGTTATTTGTAAAACAAATCAAAAGCCAGCGCAACCTCCAAATCATTCAGCCACAGGTAAAAGAAATTCAAAAAAAGTATGCAGGCGATCGTGAGCGGCAATCTCAGGAACTCATGAAGCTTTACAAGGAAACTGGCACCAACCCACTTTCAAGCTGTTTACCAATTTTGGCCCAGGCACCGATTTTCTATGCTTTGTTTGTGGTGCTGCAAGGGATAGCGCAAAGTAAACCAAAAGGTGTTTTGACTGATCAATTAGTCGAATCGGCGCGAAATGCCACGATCCTTAATGCCCCGATTTATGGCACACTCATGAATCGCAGTGAGACGGCAGCGCCAAGTGCAACATTTTGGGTAACCATGATCTTGATCATGTTTATGACGGCAACAACCTTCATAACTCAACGGCAACTAATTGTGAAAAACACGGCGCCCGATAACCCAATGGTTAAGCAGCAAAAGATTTTGCTTTATGTATTCCCCGTTATTTTTGCTGTCACCGGTATCAACTTTCCAATCGGTGTACTGCTTTATTGGTTTACCACCAACGTTTGGACTATGGGACAGCAGTTCTATGTAATTCGAAATAGTCCGCAACCAGGAACACCCGCCGCCGAGGCTTTGGAAGCTCGTCGCGCTAGTAAAAACGCTCGCAAAAATCCGCAATCTATTGTGGAGACTGAACCACTTCCAGAAACTAAGGCAATTCGCCAGCAACCAAAAAAGAAACCAAAAAAGAAGCGCTAGTAGTTTCACGTGAAACACCCTGAATTAATTTAAGACGACTCACCAATACTTACCTGAGAAAAACTTCCTACTAAGAAAGGTCACAAGATGACTGAGAAACTTTCACTACTTGAGCAAGAAGGCGAAATCGCTGCAGACTACCTCGAGGCATTATTAGACATTGCGGATTTCGATGGTGACATTGATATGGATGTTGAGAACGATCGAGCCACAGTCAGCATTGTTGGAGCAGACCTAAACCAACTAGTTGGAGAAAAAGGTGCGGTCCTCGAGGCACTACAGGAGCTAACTCGACTTGCAGTAACCCGTGAAACAGGTGAACGCTCGCGTTTAATGCTCGACATCTCTGGTTACCGCGCCGAAGTGAAAACGAAACTGGTAGAAGTGGCTAAAACTGCTGCTGCCAAAGCATTGGAATCTGGCGAAGAAGTTGAGTTGAAGGCTATGAATGCATTTGAGCGCAAGGTGGTGCATGACGCAGTTGCCGAAGCTGGGGCAAAAAGTATTTCTAAGGGCGAGGATCCAAAGCGCCGAATCGTAGTGCTCCCCGCCTAGTTTCATGTTTCACGTGAAACTAGTATCGAGAGTTTAAGTTTTTGAAACCTATATTTGAGGCTTATCCAGAGGCTGCCGAAAACCTTAATCGATTTGCAGTTTGGTTAGCTGGCGCAGGTGTAGAGCGAGGATTTTTAGGCCCTCGAGAAGTTGATCGAATCTGGGATCGGCACATTGCTAACTGCGCAGTAGTTGAAGAATTGATCCCAAAAAACTCCAAAGTTTTTGACATAGGTAGTGGGGCTGGATTACCGGGAGTAGTTCTGGCCATAGTGCGTCCAGATATTCAAATAGGACTTATCGAGCCACTAATGCGTCGTTCACAGTTTTTAGAAGAAGTAATAACTGACTTAGGAATAACGGATCGAGTTAAAGTTATCCGCGCGCGAGCAGAGGAATTGAAAGAATTAAGTGCCCCAGTTGTAACGGCCAGAGCAGTGGCGCCACTTGGCAAACTACTCACCTGGGCGCTACCACTAACTTCTAAAGGTGGTCAGATTTTAGCCATGAAAGGAAGTTCGGCAGCTACTGAAATAGCAGATGCAGCGGATATTATTAAGAGCCGCAAAGTAGAAATCTTGCAATGTGGCCGCGGTCTAGTTGACCCGCAAACGACAGTTGTTCGGATTACTGCCTAGCAAACCTCTGGTTGTTTGCTCTACGCTTAGACCTCTAAACAAATTATTAATAAGTAACCAAATAGGTTGGCAAAATGTCTAACACCGAAGAAGAAGAGACTCCATTAGCGAGCGCCGCCGCTGCGGCAGTTTTTGTGCGCCGCGGGTTAAAAGGTTCTTTTGCTAAACCTAAAACTACGCGAATCATTACCATCGTTAATCAAAAAGGTGGGGTAGGTAAAACTACTACGGCCGTTAATTTAGCAGCTGCCATGGGTCTGGCCGGACTCAACGTCTTAGTAATCGACCTAGATCCGCAGGGAAATGCCAGCACTGCTTTTGGCATCGATCATTACGAAGACGCAAGCGGTTCCTTTGACGTTTTACTTGATGGCGCTTCAATCGCGGAAATGATAAGTCCAGCCCAAGGTTTCGATTCGCTGTGGGTTTTACCAGCAACCCTAGATCTCGCTGGCGCAGACATCGAACTAATCACCTCAGTACCAGAACTGGAACGGCCATTTTTGTTAAAGGTTGCCCTAACTCAATTCTTGGCTGATCACGAGATGGATTACGTGTTCATTGATTGCCCACCCAGTTTGGGGCTTTTAACTATCAATGCCTTGGCTGCAGTTCAAGAGGTATTAATTCCTATTCAATGTGAGTTTTATGCACTAGAAGGTGTTCAGCAGTTACTACGCACCATCGAATTCGTGAAGGAACGGCTAAATCCAGAGTTGAATGTAAGCACAATCTTGTTAACTATGTACAACCCGTCAACAAATTTATCTACTTCAGTGGTTGAGGAAGTTCGTGGGTATTTTGGAAGCAAGGTTTTAGAGACCGTGATACCAAGATCGACTTATGTTGCAGAAGCACCATCATTTGGTCAGTCAGTTATGACTTATGACCCAGGTTCGACTGGGGCGGTCGCCTACTTGGCGGCGGCTCGCGAAATCACCGATCGTAAGTGGAAGGGGTAACTTATGGCTAAGAGACAAAGTTTAGGACGTGGCCTTGGAGCACTAGTTCCAGATGTTTCACGTGGAACTTCGACCAAGAAGCCGGCGGTTAATCCGGCCGCAAGAACCCCAGTTGCGCCAAGTAAGTCCAGCAAGAAACCCTCAGCATTACCACCAAAGCGAGCCGCATCAAAAGGAACAGTTTCGGCTAAAGCCGCGTCTTACCCAGGTAAGTCCACAACCACAAAAACTGGCGCTGATAGTTCGCAAACAAATCAGCCACAACCAATCGCGGGTTTAACCTTTGCCGAATTACCAGTGCGTTCTATCGTTCCAAATGCACAGCAACCACGCCACGTTTTTGACGATGAAGCTTTAGCCGAATTGGTACATTCGATTAAAGAAGTTGGTCTCCTCCAGCCAATCGTGGTTCGGCCATCACCACGTGGTGGCTATGAATTAGTTGCTGGTGAGAGGAGATTACGGGCAACTAAGAAGGCTGGATTTAC
Source organism: Actinobacteria bacterium UBA5976 (assembly GCA_002430405.1). Lineage (GTDB taxonomy): Bacteria > Actinomycetota > Actinomycetes > S36-B12 > UBA5976 > UBA5976. The sequence goes on along the minus strand of DJBM01000042.1, from coordinate 878 downwards.
CACCATTCCAGCCTTGATTCGCGAGACGGCTGATGATGCAATGTTGCGTGATGCCTTACTTGAGAACTTGCACCGCGCAGCTTTAACCCCCCTTGAAGAAGCGGCCGCCTACAAACAACTTTTGGAAGATTTTGGCGGCACCCAAGAAGAGTTAGCCGCCCGACTAGGTCGTTCCCGGCCGCAAATTTCAAACACACTTAGACTTCTTAACTTGCCGATTGCCGTGCAACGCCGTGTGGCAGCAGGCGTGATATCCGCTGGTCACGCACGGGCATTGCTCGGACTCAAAGACCAAAGTGCGATTGAAAGATTAGCTAGTCGAATAGTTGCCGAGGGACTCTCGGTTCGAACAGTTGAAGAAATAGTTTCGTTAGGTCAAGACGATAAACCGGCGAAGGCCACCAAGAAATCAGCGGGCACCATCAGTGCGCCTGGACTCAAATCAATTGGGGACAGACTTTCTGACAAACTCGATACGCGCGTTACGGTTCAACTTGGTAAATCTCGAGGCAAAGTCACGATTGAATTTGCAACGCTAGAGGACCTGAAAAGAATCGTTGATGTGATTGATCCAAAAGCTCGGGGCATGTTTAGTTAGCCAGTTAAATAATGAACTTTTAGCAGATTTATTTTGCGAGGGCTTTAAGGCTTAAGAAACTTTGAAATCAACCTATCCGGGGAGCCAATATTCGGGTGAGAGCCGAACTTAAGCCGGCCGCGAGGCTATCTCGAACTGCTGGATCACATAAGGCCAAACTATCTTTGGGACTCGTGGCGTAACCAAGTTCCACCCTTATGCTTGGCATTCGGGTTAGGCGTAAGAGATCCCAAGTTTTGGCGTGCGTGCGAGCATCTGCTAACTGGGTTCGGGAACTTAA
>DJBM01000020.1 GCA_002430405.1 Actinobacteria bacterium UBA5976 | reverse complement strand
GCCAAAGTAACTTCGGCAATGTATTCCGAGGCGCGGGGTCCCACAATTTGGGCGCCTAAAACAACGCCGTCTGTGGTGTGAACCAACTGCGTGAAGCCTGCTTTATCGCCCAAAGTAAATGCTCGACCTGATGCTGCCATCGGGAACATTGCAACTTGCGCGGAGTAACCAGCTGCGCTTGCTTCTTCCAGCGTGAGTCCTGTCATAGCGATCTCTGGATCACTAAAAATCACAGCTGGGATTGCGGTTGGATCAAAGCGAGCTGCATGACCACTCAAAACTTCTGCAGCGATGTGAGCTTCGGCGCTGGCTTTATGTGCCAACGCAGGTCCTGGTGTGATGTCTCCAATTGCTGCAATTTTTGGAGTAACCAAAAGATCAGCGCCAACTTCTAGAATTCCACGAGCATTTGGTTTAACACCTAGTACCTCAAGTCCTAGGTCATCAGTATTTGGGATACGTCCGATTGCTACGACCACATAATCCACTTCGATTTGCGCGGTCACGCCATCAGTTGTCACAGTCAACGCACTGCCATCATCTGAAACAACCGTAGTTTTAGTATGAACTTCGACACCGATTTCTGTGAGCCGGCGGGCAACTGGAGCAACTAGTGCTGCAGGTAGCGCTGGCAGGATTCGTTCGCCTGCCTCAATCATGAAAACTTTCGATCCAAGTTGTGCAAGAGCCGTACCAAGTTCAACGCCGATGTAACCAGCACCGACTATTGCTATCGCCTTTGGCAACGTATCGAGCGCCAAGACATCAGAGGAATCTAAGATTCGATTACCATCGTGTGGCAACTCTTTGATCATCGTGGGACGAGATCCTGTTGCAATGATGGCGTTATTGAATTGGATATGAGTCGGAGGAGCCTCACCAAACTCTAGAACGCCTTGATCCTTGCGAGTGAATCTAAAAAAACCTTGTCGTACTTCAACGCCCGCTGTTTTTAGTAATTGCCGAACGCCACCATTTAAACCAGATACAACTTCCGATTTCCAGGCTTGAAAATCTTTCATATCAACACTTGGTTGCGCCGAAACTTTCATGCCACGCTGTGACCAATTAGCGACTCCGTGTGTTGCATGCGCAAGTTCGATTAATGCTTTCGATGGAATACATCCAACGTTTACGCACACGCCGCCTAATCCAGCTTCACCGTTGCTATCAACTAAAACAACGCTGCGCCCTAATTGCGCTGCTGCTATCGCAGCGACATATCCGCCAGGTCCGCCGCCTATAACTAGCAAGTCAACCGATGATGGCATTTCTCCAACGACCACGAGTACCTACTTATTTTCTAGAAGCGAAAGTGGATGTAGTAACAAGTCTGCAATTTCAGAAACAAATGCACCCAGATGTGCTCCGTCATTTACTCGGTGATCAGCGGCAACTACTATCGGCAAAACCATCCGCACAGTTGGTATTCCATCAACTGCCAAAACTTTTTCAGTTATGCGACCAAAGCCAGCAATCGCAACTTCTGGTGCATGAATTATTGGAGTTCCTAGCCAAGTGCCAAACGAGCCAAAATTAGTAAGGGTGAATGTGCCACCGCTAAGTTGCTCCACTGATGCTTTCCGTGATTTTGCTAATGCGGCTAAAGTATCGGTTTCCTGTGCAAGTTCTTTCACCGAAAGACTCTGCGCATTGTCAATCACGGGAACGATTAGCCCGTCATCGGTTGCTGTGGCAAAACCTAAATTAACATTTTCGAATTGCGCAATTTCCGCAGCTTGGGCATCAAAACGAGCATTAAATGTTTTATGTTTTGCAAGTGCCAGCACGCAGGCGCGCATTAAGAAAGGCGTCACTGAAAGTTTTTGTCCTTGGTCTTCGAAGTCTTTCGATAAGTCGTTACGCAAAGCAAGTAATGCCGTGGCATCAATTTCCTTAAATTCCAAAATGTGCGGAATCGTTAGTGCCTGGGACATGCTGGCAGCAATCTGGCGACGCAGCCCGCGAAGTGGAATTACGGTTACACCTGGTTCGGAAACTGTTGGCGTAACTTTTGGAGTTGAATTTGGCGACGCTGTTGCGCTCGCAGCCTGCACATCATCGGCAGTAATCTGACCGTTCGGTCCTGAACCTGAAACATTTTCCAGTGCCACACCAAGGCTGGCAGCTAGTCGTCTCGTGCTTGGACTGGCAAGCGGACGAACGTTTGTCGCACGCGCTCCCGATGTAGAGGGTAAATCTGCCTTATCGTTTGTGGTTACCGAACTTGGAGCTGTTGTTGCCGGCGAGGCGTGCGCGCTAATGTCGTTGGAAATTTCACCACTTGCTTCAATTTTCATCAGGCTTGCTCCAACGGCAAGTACGTCGCCAGCAACGACACACAATTCAATAACCTTGCCTGCGACCGGCGCTGGAATTTCAATTTGAGACTTATCGGTCTCAACAACAATTACTGGTTGATCTTCCTTGACCATATCGCCAACAGCTACGAGCCATTCAATTACTTCAGCTTCAGCGATTCCTTCGCCAACATCAGCAAGTTTGTAATCGACGATCTGACTCATGCGCTGGTCCTGGCCAAGGCGCCAACTTCTGAAACAACTCGGTCTACATCTGGAATGTATAAATCTTCAACGCCACCAAGTGGATACGGAGTATCTGGTGAAGAGATTCTAATAATTGGGCACTGTAAATCATAAAAACATTCTTGCTGAATAGTTGCCACGAGTTCGCTACCAAATCCTCCAGTTAATGGAGCTTCGTGCAATATTGCGACTCGACCAGTTTTACTTACTGATTCTTTGATGCCAGGTATGTCCAGCGGATTTAGCGATCGCAAATCTAGAACTTCTACGCTGATGCCTTGGGCTGCTAATTGATCTGCGGCTCGCTGCGCAACATTTACGGCGGCGGACCAAGCAATCAAAGTTACATCCGTACCTTCTTGTGCAATACGTAACTTGCCAAACGGAACTCGGTAGCGCTCATCTGGAACTTCATCTTTTGTTAAGCGGTAACCCTTAAGCGGTTCAAGGAATAGCACTGGATCATCACTTGCCATTGCTTCGGCAAGCAATCCTTTTGCATCATAAGCAGTTGCTGGCGCAACGACTTTCAATCCAGGGGTATGGGTGTAAAAAGCTTCGAATGCATCGGAGTGAAGTTCCGGGGTTCGCACGCCACCGCCAAATGGTGAGCGGATTACAAGTGGCAAGGAATGGCGACCTTGTGAGCGATAACGCAAGCGCGCGACTTGCTGCCCGATTTGATGAAACGCTTGATGGCCAAAACCAAGAAACTGCAATTCAACAACGGGACGCAGTCCACTTATTGCTAATCCGATGCCTGATCCAACAATCACGCCTTCAGCAAGTGGCATGTCAACCACACGATCTTTACCAAATTTAGCTTGGAGTCCGTCAGTTGCGCGGAATACACCACCAAGAACGCCGACATCTTCACCAATTACAACTACGCGATCATCTTCTTGCATTTCTTGCGTTAAACATTCGCGGATTGCTTCGATCATTGTTTTTTCGCTCATACCGCGCCGCCATTTCGATTAGCCCAATCAACTTGTTGATCCATCATGCGCTGTGGTGGCTCGGCGTAGACATGATCGAATAGCGCATTACTTGTTGCAAGCGGGGTATTACGGGCCAGGTTCATGGCAACGTCAACTTGCTCGGCGCAACTGTCGTGCATCTCCTTAGCCAATTCTTCATTCCAAATGCCCTTGCTGCGCAAATAGTTTTCGATCCGAGCAACTGG
>DJBM01000014.1:6604-8279 GCA_002430405.1 Actinobacteria bacterium UBA5976 | reverse complement strand
TGCGATGCTAATTGGCTCAATTACAAGTTCTCTTGCCTCACCGTCCGCAGGCTTGGCGGCTGCGAATGCAAATTCCGGCGGACACATCCAGGCGATTGCCAGCCTGATTTTCCGTGATTATGTTTTTGCCTTCGAAGCACTCTCAGCCGTACTAATCACAGCTGCTGTGGGCTCGATCATATTGGCACACAATGAGCGTTGGGCGCCGCGTAAAACTCAAGATCAAATGCAGCGTGAGCGCACACTTGGCACACACGTAACTCCGCTTCCAGCCCCTGGAGTTCTTGCCAGTACCAATGCCGTTGATACCCCGGCGCTGTTACCAGATGGCTCAATCTCCACAACTTCATTGCCGGGATCATTCGGAATTAAAGGACAAGTTGATACCGCCCGAGGTATCACAGAGGAGGGTAAGTGAATCCAAATAATTACTTAGTCCTTGCTGCCATAATTTTTACGATTGGTGCCTACGGCGTATTAGTTAGACGAAATGCGATCATCGTATTTTTGAGCGTGGAGTTAATGTTAAACGCGGCAAATTTGGCATTCGTTGCAGCAGCGCGTAATAGTGGCACCCTTGATGGAGTAGTTGCTGCTTTCTTTGTAATGGTGGTGGCAGCCGCTGAAGTAGTTGTTGGACTAGCCATTATTGTGACAATTTTCCGTACCCGTCGATCAGCCTCGATCGATGAAGCAAGTCTGATGAAGTACTAGAGGAAATTGAAATGATTGCCGCACTTATTGGACTGCCGTTATTTGGCGCCGTAGCACTTTTACTTGGTGGCCGCCGCACAAATGCTCGGGGACACTTATTGGCTGTTGCGATGTCCGCTTCATCATTTTTTATCGCAGTGATCCTTTTCGTACAAATGATTGCAAAGCCAGAAGAGGAACGGGAAATTGGTCAACACTTATTTGATTGGATTTCTGTTGGTGCATTTCAAATACCATTTGGATTGTTCTTAGATCAACTTTCGATAGTTTTCGTACTGTTGATAACTGGTGTTGGAACTTTGATTCACATCTACTCGATTAGTTACATGGAGCACGATCCAAATCGTCGCCAATTTTTTGGATATTTGAATCTTTTCATTGCAGCAATGCTGCTTTTGGTTTTAGCCGATAATTATTTCTTGCTTTACCTTGGTTGGGAAAGTGTGGGCCTAGCGTCCTACCTACTTATCAGTTTTTATCAACAGAAACCATCAGCTGCAGCTGCTGGTAAAAAAGCATTCATAGTTAATCGAGTGGGAGACGTTGGTCTTGCGCTTGCAATCTTGTTAATGTTCGTCACGTTTGGCACCTTAAGTTTTGAAGGTGTCGCTCTGGGAGCAGGCCTTGCCGCGCCATCAACAGTTACTTGGATTGGTTTAGCGCTACTACTCGCCGCCTGCGGTAAAAGTGCGCAATTCCCATTGCAATCTTGGTTACTTGATGCAATGGAAGGGCCAACGCCAGTTTCCGCTTTGATTCACGCAGCAACGATGGTAACCGCTGGTGTCTATTTGATCGTGCGAGCACATGCAATTTTTGATCTTTCGGAGGTTGCCAGGACTTTCGTGGTTGCAGTGGGAGCCATCACGCTATTGCTTGGTGCTTTTATTGGAACTGCAAAAGATGACATTAAAAAGGGACTAGCTGGTTCCACAATGAGTCAAATTGGCTACATGATATT
>DJBM01000014.1:3466-6408 GCA_002430405.1 Actinobacteria bacterium UBA5976 | reverse complement strand
ACGATGAAGGTAACTTACGCAACGTTTGGCTTAGGGTTCCTAGCAATAATTGGAATTCCACCATTTGCTGGATTTTGGTCGAAAGATGAAATTATTCATGCAGCATTTGGGCAAAGCATGTTTATTGGACTTGCAACTCTTCTTGGCGCAGGTGTGACTGCTTTTTACATGACACGCATGATGGCAATGACCTTCTTTGGAGAAGCTCGTTGGGAGCAAGATGTAAAGCCACATGAATCACCAGCCACGATGACAATTCCTATGATTGTGTTGGCTCTAGGTTCAGCATTTGGTGGCATGGCAATGCTATTCATCGGAGACATTGAGCATTGGTTAGAGCCAGTTACTGGGTTTGCGTATCCACAAAATTCAGTTTCAAATGACGTACTTATCCCAACTACGCTCGCCGTAATTTTGGTTGGCGCTGGCTATGCATGGCTGCGTTACGGTCGCCGGCCGATTCCCGTTGTTGCGCCCACAAATGTAAGTTTGTTAACTAAAGCCGCGCGCGCAGATGCATATGGTGACGCAATTAATGAAAGTTTAATAATGCGCCCAGGACAGTATTTAACGCGATCATTAACTTGGTTTGATACCAAAGCCATAGATGGATTTGTTGGCGGTATTGCGGCAGCAATTGGTGGTTTGTCAGCGCGAAGTCGTCGACTGCAAAACGGTTTAGTTCGTTCCTATGCGTTAACCATGTTTGGTGGAGCCACCTTGATTGCACTAATACTTCTCTTAGTGAGGCTTTAAATATGTTGCTAACAATTATGCTTCTCATTCCACTTGTGGGATCGATCGTAGTTTTCTTACTACCTACTTCTAAACCAGCATTGGCAAAGAACGTCGCCCTTGGTTTTGCATTAATCACACTGGCGGTCTCATTAGTCGTTGTAGCAGGCCTTGATAGTTCCACGGGGCTTTTGCAATACGTAGAGTCCTATGAATGGATTGCAGCCTTTGGAATCTCCTGGACACTCGGAGTAAATGGCATCTCCGCATCACTTATAGTGATGTCTACGATTTTGGTACCAGTGGCAATGATTGCGGGCTGGTGGGATGCGGAAAATGCAACTCGGGGAACTGCTAAAGGTTACTTTTCGCTAATTCTGATTCTTGAATCTTGCATCATTGGCGCCTTTGCGGCTAATGATTTGTTCTTGTTTTACGTATTTTTTGAGGCAATGTTATTCCCAATTTATTTTTTGATTGGAAGATTTGGTGGACCACAGCGCGCGTACGCGGCAATGAAATTCTTGCTGTATTCACTAGTCGGTGGCTTATTTATGCTTGCTGCCATGATCGGGTTGTATGTCGTTTCAGCTCGCGAACTTGGCGCTGGAACTTTTGATGTGGTGACTCTAACTTCTCTGAACATTGATCCCGCTACCCAAAAAATGTTATTTCTTGGATTCTTCTTTGCTTTTGCAGTCAAAGCCCCCATGGTTCCATTTCATACTTGGTTGCCAGATGCTGCGGCTGAAGCAACACCAGGAACATCAACTTTGCTAGTGGGTGTTCTGGATAAAGTTGGAACTTTTGGAATGCTTCATTTCTTGTTGCCAATTTTCCCAGAAGCCAGCAAGTTCTATGCACCGATAATTATTGTGCTTGCAGTGATAAGTATTTTCTATGGCGCGCTAGTTGCGATTGGCCAAACTGATGTGATGCGATTGATTGCTTTCACTTCTATTTCACACTTTGGTTTCATAGTTTTAGGTATTTTTGTATTCACGTCTCAAGGTTTAAGTGGCGCTTCTTTCTACATGGTTAATCATGGCTTCTCAACCGGTGCACTCTTCTTAGTCACGGGATATTTAGTGTCCCGGCGTGGTTCAAAGCGAATTGCAGATTTTGGTGGCATACAAAAGGTTGCTCCATTAATGACTGGGGTATTTTTGCTGTCGGGACTTTCCTCGTTAGCACTTCCAGGTATGTCTAGTTTCGTTTCAGAATTCCTCGTGTTAGCAGGAACTTTTGCCGTGAATCAACCCGCAGCAATTTTTGCAACACTAGGAATTGTGCTTGCTGCAATTTACATTTTGTGGATGTACCAACGCATGATGACCGGTGTTCCTTCGCAAGAGATCACTGAAACTATTACGGAAATAAACCGTCGTGAATTAACTGCAGTAGTACCACTACTAGCACTTTTGATTGGCTTGGGATTCTTCCCGCAAGTTGCACTTAATGCGATAAATCCAGCAGTGCAGCAAGTTCAAGAATATGTTGGATTTTCTGATCCACAAGCTGTAGTTGAAATTGAAGGGAGTGAATCATGAGTGTCAATATCTCGTATCAAGCTTTAGCTCCCATTATTATTTTGTTAACTTCAGGAGTCCTTTCGGTTCTAATTGAAGCTTTGGTACCACGAAGTTTTCGTAGACCAGCTCAGCTTGTTTTAGTTCTTGGTTCGATAGTTTTAGCCTTTGCTTACCTTGTATTCAATTCAACAGTTGTGCTGGCTGGAGATCTGCTAATTAACGGTGGACAAATCAAGGGCTTGCGAGAGATCGAAGCTGCTGGCGCAATTGCAGTTGATGGTCCGGGCATGGTAATCCAGGGCATTATTTTATTGATTTCTTTCTCTGCTGCATTACTTCTTGCAGAGCGACAAATCGATCCGCAGGGCGATGCCTTCACCGCTCGTGCCTCAGCTCTTCCGGGCAGTGAGGATGAACGTCAGTTCACTGCAAACGGTTGGATGCAGACTGAAATTTGGCCACTTTATTTATTCTGCGTTGGTGGCATGCTGCTATTTCCAGTTTCAAATGACTTCCTGATTATGTTCGTAGCTCTCGAAGTTTTCTCACTGCCGCTTTACTTGTTAGCCAGTATGGCTCGCCGCCGCCGTTTGCTCAGCCAAGAGGCAGCGCTTAAATATTTTATTTTGGGTTCATTTTCCAGTGCATTCTTTCTATTTGGTGCAGCGCTTATTG
>DJBM01000014.1:0-3391 GCA_002430405.1 Actinobacteria bacterium UBA5976 | reverse complement strand
CTATTTGGTGCAGCGCTTATTTATGCCGCTACCTCATCTGTTAATTTCAGTGTTGTATCTATTGCAATGGAAAACTCTTCCCAAGACGGCTTAATAATTTCTGGCATCGCAATGATTGCAGTTGGCTTGCTGTTTAAAGTTGGCGCAGTCCCATTTCATCAATGGGTTCCAGATGTGTATCAAGGCTCGCCAACCCCGTTAGTTGCGTTCATGAGCGCTGCCACAAAGGTGGCTGCCTTCGGAGCCCTACTTCGAGTTTTCTATGTTGCTTTCGGAAGCATGCGCTGGGATTGGCGACCAATGATGTGGGTAATTGCCGGACTGACCATGATCATTGGTTCACTGCTTGCGGTGACCCAAACTGACATGAAGCGGATGCTGGCATTTTCTTCAGTTGCCCATACGGGATTCCTTCTTCTCGGTGTTGTCGCTACTAGTGCTGCAGGACTTTCCAGTTCGCTGTTCTACCTCATCGCATATGCCTTCACTTCACTAGGAACCTTTGCAATTGTTGGCTTAGTGCGCGATGCATCTGGGGAAGCAACACACTTGTCGCAATGGGCTGGGCTGGGAAAAAAATCCCCATGGATGGCTAGTATTTTTGCATTATTCCTGCTGGCCTTAGCTGGTATTCCGCTAACCAGTGGTTTCACTGGAAAGTTTGCAATATTCACAGCAGCAGTTGAGGGTGGGGCAACACCGCTAGTCATAATTGCGGTGCTGGCAAGCGCAGTTGCCGCATTCTTTTATGCCCGAGTTATAGTTTTGATGTTCTTTACTGAGCCACCGACAGATGGTCCGGCAGTAGTAATTCCAAGTGGCTTAACAACAGTTGCCATAGGAATTAGTGCTGCCTTCACTTTGTTACTGGGAATTGCGCCCCAGCCAGTCCTGGAATTAATAATTAACGCTGGGCTATTCATTCGTTAAACCTCAAGTCGCAACTTTAGTCGCAAAGTGGAAAGATTAACGTGTGTCCCTGTTATTTCCAGAAGAACTAGCTGATCTTGAAGAGCAGTTGCTTGCTGGGTTGTCCGCAGTTGAGGATCGACTTCTGGTGCAAATCGTCAGCGACTATGAATTGGCTGACATCACAGGGCGACATTTAGTTGAAGCAGGCGGCAAAAGATTTCGTCCGCTGCTGGTCTTACTCGCCTCACATTTTGGTGATCCCAACACCGAAAAAGTAGTCCCCTCCGCTGTGGTGGTGGAGTTAACTCACCTTGCAACTTTGTATCACGATGACGTAATGGATGAGGCAACTGTTCGTCGTGGTACTGAGTCCGCTAACAGTCGTTGGGGAAATACCGTTGCAATTTTAAGTGGAGATTTTCTTTTCGCGCGCGCCTCAAAATTACTTGCTGATCTAGGACCCGACGCAGTTCGCGTGCAGGCTGAAACTTTTGAGCGTTTAGTAATCGGTCAATTGCGCGAAAGTGTAGGTCCCAAAGGTGATGAAGATCCGGTCGTTCATCACTTGGCGGTACTGGCAGATAAAACTGGATCATTAATTGCGGCAGCAGGACGTTATGGCGCGATGATGGCTGGCGTCTCACCAGAGCTTACGGATCGGATTGCAGATTTTGGCGAAAGTATTGGAATCGCATTTCAATTAAGTGATGACTTGCTTGATATCGAATCTGAAATTTCTGGTAAATCGCCAGGAACTGATTTACGCGAAGGTATCCGCACGTTGCCAGTGCTATTTGCGCTAGCTGATTCAACACTTCCAGCCCGGCTTCGAGAATTATTATCTCGACCCTTGCCAAATGACGCAGAGCATGCCGAAGCACTTGCAGCGCTTCGAGTTCATCCAGCCATGGATCAAGCGCGCGAGGTTTTAGAACAATGGGCAGAGCGCGCACGGGAAAGACTAACAGCACTTCCAGATTGTGATGCAAAAACTGCGATGCACTCACTTGTCGACAGTGTTGCTTACCGCAAGGTTTAAGCAAAATTCGTCAACCGCCGCTATGAGCAATAGTGTTGAGTAATCATGAGCACTGCATTGCAAAAGAAAAAACGCTCTGAACATTCAATCGGACTTCTCAATGGTTACTTTGCTTACGTAATTTGGGGCGCAGTAATTCTTTATTGGCCACTTTTGGCTCCAGCAAAACCGCTTGAGATTTTGGCTCATAGAGTTTTGTGGAGCTTACTCGTTGTAGCTGCAATTCTGATTTATCAAAAACGAGTTGCCGCACTGAAAGTCGTGTTAAAAAATCGACGACAACGAAGGCTTCTATTATTTGCTTCGATCCTTATTTCAATTAATTGGGGTTTATTCATCTGGGCAAGCATGAATGGCCACGTCTTAGATTCTTCTCTTGGCTACTACATAACGCCGTTGTTAAATGTGGGTCTCGGTGTATTTTTCTTCAAGGAGAAATTGCGTTCACTGCAGTGGACGGCAATCGCGATCGCCGCCTTGGCTGTGCTTGTTATTACTCTTGCACTTGGCGTTGTGCCGTGGGTGGCACTCTCGCTGTCTATTAGTTTTGCAATGTATGGTTATGCCAAAAAACTAGCTAATGCCGAAGCCCTCGAGAGCTTGATGATCGAAACCATGCTCTTGACACCCCTAGCTATTGGCTACTTAATGTGGCTGCAGTTCAACGGTGGTAATACCTTTTTCGGTTATGGTCTTGATCACACACTGCTAATGGCAAGTGCGGGTATTGTCACAGCTTTGCCACTTCTGGCTTTCGGTGTTGCCGTAGTCAGACTGCCATTTACTACTTTGGGAATGTTGCAGTACATCGGACCAACTATTCAATTCTTTATTGGAATTTGGCTGACACAAGAAGCCATGCCTACGCAACGATTTGCAGGTTTTGTTCTAACTTGGGTGGCACTTATACTGCTTACTTTCGATGCACTTCGGTACTCGACTAAACGTCAGTTGGCTAGATCGAACCGTTGAGGCATTTACGTTTTCGATGCAGGTGAAAACGGGCTCAACCTGGAGATGTATTCGCATCTGGAATAAGTAAGTTGTCAAGAATAATTAACTAATAACTTCCTTGCCAGAAATAAGTGACTTGGCAATAACCATTTTCATAATGTCATTGGTTCCTTCACCAATTGCCATTAGGGGAGCATCGCGGTACAGACGTTCAATAACGTATTCGGTCGAGTAACCGTATCCACCATGAATTCGCATGGCCTCAAGCGTTGCCTTGATTGCAACTTCGGAGGCAAAATACTTAGCCATTCCACTGTGCATATCTGAACGTGCGCCAGAACCTTGCACACTAGCAGCCCAATAAGTTAGCAACCTTGCGGCTTGCAATTCCGTTGCCATTTCTCCCAGCTTTAATTGAATCGCCTGAAAATCTGATATTGGTTGCCCAAATGCTTCGCGCTCTCGACTGTATTTAAGCGATGCATC
>DJBM01000044.1:8831-22373 GCA_002430405.1 Actinobacteria bacterium UBA5976 | reverse complement strand
TGCACTTTCTACCGACGATAATGGCACAAAGGCTAAGGCGAAATAGTGACTTCCCAAGTTATTTCACTCAACGTTATGCACGCCATAATTCCAGACGTTGGTGGCGAAGTTGGAGTAACTGCAATAGACAAGCGCCCAGTTAGTGATTCGCGCGAAGTAACTACTGCTGGCGTTGCCGGAGATAAGCGCGCTGACATACCTAATCACGGCATGCCTGAACAGGCCGTTTACGCATATGCGATCGAAGATTACCAATGGTGGGAAGCCGAACTTGGAGTAAGTATTCCAGCCGGCAAGTTCGGCGAAAATTTAACAACTGTAGGCATTGATGTGACAAACGCTGTGATTGGTCAGACTTGGCGAATCGGTACAACTTTGCTGCAAGTTACCGGTCCGCGAATTCCATGTGGCACTTTTGCGCGTTGGATGGACATTGACAAGTGGGTTAAGCGCTTTATGGCGGAAGGAATGCCTGGTACATATTTTCAAGTATTAGAACCTGGCACCATTACGGCAGGCGATGAAATTGAAATCGTAGCTACGCCCGAACACGGTGTCACTGTCTGCGATGTGTATCAATTGGTTGCTGGTGATCGTGATGCCGATCGGTTGGCCCGAGTAATTGCCTGCCCGGAACTCCCGGAAGAGATGCGCACTCAAGTTTCTGGGTATCTTAAATAGCAGATGCGTACTTTAAGCGCATACATTCACATTCCATTTTGCGCTTCGCGCTGTGGCTACTGCGATTTCAATACTTACACTGCAGCAGAACTTTCGCGTGATGGCACTTCAATCACGACAACTACTTACCCAGATCGAGTTATTGCCGAAATAAATTGGCTACGAAATCAAAGTTTGGCTGAGGATCGTCAAATAAGCACGGTATTTTTTGGTGGTGGAACTCCAACCATGATTTCAGCAGCGAACTTGGTACGGATTCTGGACGCAGCAAAAACTGCTTATGGTTTTGCCGATGATGCAGAAATTACAACGGAAGCAAATCCTGATTCAGTCTCGCTGGAGAATTTGGAGACTTTGCGTAACGGTGGCTTTACCCGAATCTCATTCGGTCACCAAAGTAGCGCGAGAAATGTTTTGCAGATTCTAGAACGCACTCATACCCCTGGGAAAACTTGGCAAGCTATCAGCGATGCTCGCAAAGCGGGATTCGAACATGTGAGCGTGGATTTAATTTATGGAACACCGGGTGAAACAGATCAGGATTTAGCTGAGACTTTAAATGATGTTGCCAAAGCGGACGTTGACCATGTGAGTGCTTATTCTTTAATCGTGGAGCCAGGAACAAAGTTGGCGGCTCGCGTGGCGCGTGGGGAAGTGGCGCAACCAAGTGATGATGTAGCTGCGCATCGATATGGAATTATTGATGCTGCCCTCAAAAATATGGGAATGACTTGGTATGAAGTCAGTAACTGGGCAAAACCAGGTGGTGAATGCCGACACAACATTGCATATTGGAAAAATCAAGATTGGCTTGGTATCGGGCCAGGGGCACATGCCCACAATTGCGGCACTAGGTCATGGAATGTAAAACACCCCGCAGCATGGGCGGCTCTGGTTGACGCGGGCTCCTCGCCAACTGCTGATCTTGAATATTTAGATCAAACTGACATCGCGCACGAAGAAATTATGTTGCGCTTGCGACTTCGCGAAGGGCTTGAACTTAAAGTCCTAAATGAAGCGGGAATTGCGCAAGCGAAGTTGGCTGTAACCGAAGGCTTATTAGAGGCCGCGGACTTTGCGAATGGGAAGGCAGTCCTTACATATCAAGGTCGTTTATTAGCCGATGGCTTAGTCGCCCGGCTATGGGCTTGACCAAGGTTAGACTGGCACTCGAGCAATATGACTGCTAGCGGTCCGCGGAAGGAGTTGACATGGAAGAGCGCAAATTAGCGGTTTTACGCGCAATTGTTGACGACTACGTTCAAACTCACGAACCAGTTGGCTCAAAAGCATTAGTTGATCGACATTCGCTTGGTGTTTCTTCGGCAACAATTCGAAACGACATGTCAGCGCTAGAAGAAGATGGCTACATAAGCGCGCCACACACCAGCGCTGGCAGAATTCCAACGGATAAGGGCTACCGACTTTTCGTAGACAAACTAAATTCGGTTAAACCAATGTCAGCGCCCGAACGCAAAGCAATTCAAACTTTTCTAGATCAAGCAGTTGACCTAGATGACGTAATGAATCGCACGGTTCGCCTGCTTTCACAGTTAACTAAACAAGTTGCACTTGTGCAGTACCCATCACTTGGTCGTAGCTTCGTGCGACACGTTGAGTTAGTCAACTCTGGACGAAGCAAACTGCTCTTGATCTTGATCGCGGACACTGGCCGTATCGAGCAACGCACAGTCGATTTAGTTCACACTGTTTCCGAAGACTTCTTACATGATTTGCGGACTCGACTAAATGTTGCACTAGATGGTCAACTATTCACCGAGGTGCCAGATCGCCTGGTTGGATTGAGTGACAGTTTTCAATCAGATCAAAGACCGGCAGTTAACACGATAATTGCCACAATTTTGGACGCAGTGGTAACGCAAAGTGAAGAGCGCGTCGTCGTTGGCGGCACTTCAAACTTGGCACGCGTTGGCGAGGATTTCACCGCAACAGTTGGCCCAGTTCTAGAGGCACTAGAAGAACATGTTGTATTGCTGCGATTGTTCGGAGAGGCCGCCGCTCCTGATGCGCTAACTGTTCGAATTGGACATGAAAATTCTGTTGAAGAGTTGCAGCGCGCATCTGTTGTCACTGTTGGGTATGGTTCTGGCGATCAAGCACTTGCCACGATGGGAGTCTTGGGTCCAACTCGGATGGATTACGCAGGATCAATGGGCGCAGTGCGAGCAGTAGCTCGTTATGTTGGCCAGATTTTGCAGGATCAATAATCATGGCTGACTTATACAAAACACTCGGCGTTCAAAGTGACGCTACGCCCGAAGAAATTAAACGTTCATATCGCAAGCTCGCTCGCGAACTTCACCCAGATGTAAATCCTGGCGCAGAAGCAGGCGAGAAATTTAAGGAAGTCACTGCTGCCTACGAAGTTTTATCAGATCCGCAGAAGCGTGAAATGTATGACCTCGGCGGGGATCCTTACTCCTCTGGTGGCGGATTTAATACTGCAGCAGGTTTTGGCTTTGGTGACATTGTTGATGCATTCTTTGGTGGTGGGGGACAGCGTGGTCCACGGTCACGAAAGCGTCGCGGTCAAGATGCCTTGATTCGACTTCAGGTCACACTTGAAGAAGCAGCGTTTGGAACCACTCGCGAATTTGTTGTTGACACTGCAGTTGTTTGTTCAGCCTGTACTGGAAAAGGTACGACTTCGGGAGCAGCGATTGTAGATTGCTCAATGTGTGCGGGCCGCGGTGAAGTGCAATCTGTCCAGAAATCATTTTTAGGTCAAGTTATGACGTCGCGGCAATGTCCGCAGTGCCAAGGCTTTGGAACATTGAATCCACATCCGTGTTCAGAGTGCGCCGGTGATGGCCGAGTTCGAACCAGAAGCACAATGTCTGTACAGATTCCACCAGGAGTTGAAGGTGGCACTCGAATTCAAATGACTGGTCAGGGCGAAGTTGGTCCTGGCGGTGGACCAGCAGGGGACTTATATGTGGAATTAATTGAAATCCCACACCCAATTTTTGCTCGTCGAGGCGATCAGCTTCATGCAACTATGTCGTTGCCAATGACTGCCGCCGCGTTAGGCGCCACTATGGAACTTGAAACTTTGGATGGTGTGGTTCCAATCCATATCAAAGCTGGAACTCAATCGGGTGCAACAGTCACACTGCGCGGTCAAGGTATGCCGCGTCTACGCAGTTCGGGTCGGGGCGACCTGGTTGTCCACTTAGATGTTTTGACACCAACAAATTTAGATTCTGCTCAAGAGGAATTAATTCGCCAGCTGGCAACACTACGTAATGAAGAAGCCCCCATGGCACAACTCCATCAGCAATCTTCAAGTTTGTTTGGCAAACTCAAGGATGCGTTTACAACCCGATGAGTGCTGCAGAATTTCTGGTAAGTCCTGGCGAAATTACTAGCGAATCAAAAACCTTCACATTGGCTGGCGACGAAGGTCGTCATGCTGCCACAGTAAAGCGCATGCGCGCTGGTGAAGTTATTAACTTGTGTGACGGAAAGGGAATTCGTGCGATTGCCACGGTAACAAAAGTTAACAAGCACAGCATCGATGTAGATATCTCCAACGTTAGTTTCGAAGAAGCACCAGAACCAAAGTTTGTGGTTGTGCAGGCCCTCGCAAAGGGTGAACGAGCAGAGCTAGCAGTTGAAATGCTTACCGAAGTTGGCGCAGATGCGATCATTCCTTGGAAGGCCGAACACTCAATAGGAAAGTTGGACGCTGATGGTAAGGGACTTGAAAAATGGCGTCGCACCTCACGAGAATCTGCTAAACAATCGCGTCGCGCTTGGATTCCAGAAATTTCAGGACTTCACACAACGCAACAGATTTGTGAATTAATGTCTCAGGCTCAGAGTGTTTTCGTGTTACATGAAAGTGCAGACCAGGCTCTTGCAGCGTGTGCTATCCGGGAACAAGGCACCATCATGATCGTTGTTGGACCCGAGGGTGGAATTTCACCTGACGAGTTGGCTGCCTTCGCGACAGCCGGTGCCAGAGTTGTTCATATGGGAGCGAGCGTAATGCGCACATCAACTGCTGGTGCGATTGCAGTGGGTGGATTATTAATGCGAAGCCAGCGCTGGTCGTAAGGAAAATGATGAGTGATTGTTTGTTTTGCAAAATCGCAGCTGGCGAAATCCCAGTTGAAGTAGTGCTTGAAACTGATTCTGCATTGGCTTTTCGAGACATCGATCCACAAGCTCCAGTACACGTTTTAGTAATCCCACGGGCTCACTTTGCAAACCTGCAAACTCTCACACAAGAGAATCCAGACTTGGCGGGTCAGGTACTTGCTTTGGCAACCCAAGTGGCATCGCACGAGGGACTGGAACGGGGTTACCGAATTGTGACCAATACTGGACCTGATGGCGGTCAATCAGTTGACCATATTCACTTACATGTATTGGGTGGAAGGCCATTAACTTGGCCCCCAGGGTAGTTAATTCACGGCATTTGAATTTGGCCAAAAATTAGCGCAATTAAATTAGTGCCATAGAATTAGGACAAATGACCGCATCACCGTCGACTTCTCACTTAGTTGTAGTAATTCCAACTGCCACCCCGATGGTTTCGGTAACCGGTGCTCGCGATGAATTAATTCGGGTCATTGAGAAATCATTTCCGGATTGTGTAATTTTGGTTCGTGGCAACGAAATCACACTTGATGGACCAAAGCCAAGTGTTGTGCTGATTGAAACTTTGATATCTGAAATGTTGGTTGTGCTACGAACTGGCCAAGGGTTAACGCCTGAATCTGTTGATCGTTCAATTTCAATGTTGCGTTCTGACGTTCGTCCAGCTGATGTTTTAACTTCTAACATTTTGTCTAATCGCGGTAAAACAATCAGAGCCAAGACGCTAAATCAAAAGCGGTACGTGGATGCAATTGATGAAAACACTGTGGTTTTCGGAATAGGTCCAGCAGGTACTGGAAAAACTTATCTAGCTGTTGCAAAAGCTGTGCAAGCGCTACAGAGTAAACAAGTTTCGCGAATTATTCTTACTCGTCCTGCCGTAGAAGCGGGGGAGCGACTTGGCTTCCTGCCAGGTACTTTGAGCGAAAAAATCGATCCTTACCTTCGCCCGTTATATGACGCGTTACATGACATGGTTGATCCAGATTCAATCCCACGACTTATGACAAGTGGAGTTATCGAGGTCGCGCCACTTGCATATATGCGTGGCCGCACTTTGAACGATGCTTTTATTATTTTGGACGAAGCCCAAAATACTTCGGCCGAACAAATGAAAATGTTTTTAACTCGACTGGGCTTTGGCTCAACTATGGTGATCACTGGTGACGTCACTCAGATTGACTTGCCAAGTGGCACAACTAGTGGGTTGCGAGTTGTTCGCGATATCTTGGAAGACATTGCTGATGTAGCATTTTGCGAATTGACGTCAACAGATGTTGTTCGACATAAATTAGTTGGTCAAATAGTTGATGCTTATGGTCGTTACGAAGAGAAACGCTCGGCGCAAGATCCTAGATTTGAACGCCGAAATTCATGATCATGTCAGTTGATGTAAAAAATGAATCTGATTTTGTAGTTGATGAATCAGAAATTTCATCACATGCTACTTTTTTACTGCGCAGCCTGCACATGAATCCAGCATCTGAATTATCCGTGATGCTCGTAGATGAAGTTGCCATGACAGAACTACACGAAAAATTTATGAACGAACCGGGCCCAACTGATGTATTAAGTTTTCCAATGGATGAACTTCGCGCTGGAACATCAGATAAACCGAGCGAAGAAGGAATTCTTGGTGACGTCGTACTTTGCCCTGCAGTGGCTGCGCGCCAAGGTGAACAAGCTGGACATTCCATGGAAGTTGAACTTCGCTTATTGCTTACGCATGGGGTTTTGCACTTACTCGGACATGATCACGAAGAGCCAGATGAGCATAAAGTCATGTTTGACCTGCAAGCAGAACTGCTTACCCAGTGGGAAAATGAGCGAAATGCTCGTGGTCTAAAGTGAATTCAAATTCTTTGCAGTTAGTAATTGCGACGGTAATGGTGCTTGCAGCCGCTGGATTAGTTGCTGCGGAAACTGCGCTAGCTCGAGTAAGTAAGGCCACGATAGAGCAAATGCGCAAAGACGGAAATCGAAAAGCTGGACGCCTGTCTAAGTTGCTCGATGATCGAGCCAAGTACGTGAACTCCCTGCTATTCGCTAATTTAACGCTTTCCACAATTGCAGTAGTACTTGTCACGACTGCTTTTTTGCGAATTTTTGTGGATGAGAATACCTCATTAATAGTCACATCAATTGTCATGGTTTTCGTCGGTTACATTTTGCTCGGCGTCGCTCCACAAACGATTGGTCGCCAGCGCGCAGATTCAATCGCACTTGCGACAGTTCGCATCACTCAACTCGTCACTATGGTTTTTGGTCCACTTTCAAAACTATTTATTTTGGTCGGTAATGCAATAACGCCGGGTCAAGGTTTTCGAGAAGGTCCATTTTCAACACAAGCAGAATTGCGCGAGTTAGTTGATATGGCTGGAGCTGACTCAGTTATTGAAGATGAAGAACGACAAATGATTCACTCGGTATTCGAATTGGGCGACACCGTGGCCCGTGAACTAATGGTTCCCAGAACCGAAATGGTTTGGATTGAAACGCATAAGACTTTGCGGCAGGCGATGTCCCTCGGGTTGCGTTCGGGTTACTCGCGCATCCCAGTCGTGGGCGATGGAATTGATGACATTGTTGGCGTAATTTATGTGAAGGACATTGCGCGCCGGGTTTTTGAACACCAGGAGTCGCAAACTACTGAGCGAGTATCAGATTTAATGCGCCCAGCGTTTATGGTGCCTGATAGCCGAAGTGTCGATGAGTTATTGCGCGACATGCAAAGTGCTCGCACTCACTTGGCAGTACTTGTTGATGAATATGGCGGCACTGCTGGCTTAGTAACCATCGAGGATGTGCTGGAAGAGATAGTCGGTGAGATTGCAGATGAGCATGATGTATTGGGTTCGGAAATTGAAGAACTTCCAAACGGTGAATATCGAATAAGTTCTCGGATTTCTGTCGATGACCTAGCAGAGTTACTTGGCATTGAAATTGATGATGAAGGCGTGGATACTGTTGGTGGCCTGATGGCGAAGCAACTTGGTATTGTTCCGATACCTGGGGCAAGCGTGGAGATCTCAAACTGGACTTTGACGGCTGAATCGACAGCCGGGCGACGCCATCGAATTGATACTGTATTAATCTCTCGAGATAACTTCGTAGATAACACTGAAGTCAGCGAAAATGATGCAAAATAGTTGGACCGCAGAAGATGACAAACTTGCAACCCTTGCAAAAGGTGCGCGCAGTCGAATCCAAGCTAATTCAGGCGCGGCAGTTCGCGACACCACCGGTCGCACTTATGCAAGCGCAAATGTTTCCAGAGAAAATCTCATTCTTTCTGCTGTTCAGCTTGCCGTTGGTCAAGCAGTGGCATCAGGCGCGGTAGGTATCGAGGCCGTTGTAGTTCTGGGCGATTCGGATCAACTTGATGTGATTGACATTGAAATAGTGCGCTCAATAGGCGGTCCTGGTGTGCCAGTGCACCTATTGGGAGTAACTGGTGAGCTTGTTAGTTCGCAATTAACGTGACATCAACTTCAGTAAGAGGCAATCGTCTTGCGGTTGCCTCCGTTTTGTTGGCCTGTGTCTTATTTAGCACGAGCGCCACTAGCAGAGCATATTTGGATTTCCCTGGCACCAGTATTTCGGTAGGAGCTTGGCGCGTTTTTCTTGGGGGAATCGGCCTAGCAACATTTGTTGGAATCAAATATGGCTTTGCGAGCATTTTCAGATTGGTAAGGGAGCCAACAGTTTGGCTCATGGCAGTCGCTGTTTTGGCATATCAGATTTCATTCTTTATTGGGGCAGCGCGGATTGGCGTGGCAATGGGGACGCTTGGTGCGCTAGCGACGGCGCCATTTTTTGCATGTCTACTTGGCTGGATTGTTGGAACAGGTAAACCCACGAAGGTTTGGATTGTTTCAACTCTGCTGGGAGTCATTGGGCTGGCATTAATCACTGGAGTTACTGAAGTCCGAGATAATCTTGGTTTTTTTGCAGTGTTTATTTCAGGAGTAATGTACGCAGTCTTCACAGTATTTGGAGTGCGCATAGCGCGCACACACAACATTCCTGGTGCACAAGTTCTCGGTGCGGTTTTTGGAATAGGCGCGGTTCTGTCGCTGCCAATAGTTCTAATGACAAGTGCCTGGATTAATAGTGGAGTTTATGTTGGTTTTGTTTTATACATCGGGCTTGCTACAACAGCATTGGGTTATATCTTGTTTGGAAATGGCTTGACACATTTAAGCCCAGGTACCGTATCAACTCTCACCCTTGCTGAGCCAGTACTTGCAACAGTTCTTGGAGTTTTCATTTTGAGCGAACCAATGAATTTGCTGGGATGGGTTGGCTGCGCCACGATTATTTCGGCGCTTGCCCTGCTAGGTATCGTTGAAACCGGAAGTAAATCAAAGAACCAATTGGAGCAAACAAATGCATAGTGGTTTTGCCTGCATTGTGGGTCGTCCTAATGTAGGTAAGTCCACACTGACAAATGCGCTCGTTGGACAAAAAGTTGCAATCACTTCAGATCGACCACAAACTACCCGACATACAATTCGAGGCATTATTACTCGCCCCCAGGGCCAACTTATTTTGATTGACACTCCAGGAGTACATAAACCAAAGACTCTTCTTGGTGAACGTTTAAACGCATTGGTTGCAGACACTTGGTCTGAAGTAGATGTCGTAGTTATGTGTTTCCCGGCCAATGAAGCAATCGGACCTGGTGATCGCTTTATTGTTGAGCAAATCGCGGCGTTACCCCGGGTTCGCAAAGTTGCAGTAGTAACAAAAACCGATACCACTGACAAACAAAAGATAGGTGAACAGTTGCTAGCTGTTCAGGGGCTTGGGCAGGAACTTGGAATTGATTGGGCGCACCTTGTTCCAGTTTCAGCTGTACGTGATGACCAAGTGGATCTTTTGAGTGAGTTATTGCTTGGCATGCTGCCCGAAGGTCAAATTCTTTATCCAGACGGTGAGATCACGGATGAACCAGAACTTGTGATGATTGCGGAGTTGATCCGCGAAGCGGCGCTTGAAGGCGTGCATGACGAACTTCCACACTCAATTGCCGTGGTTATTGACGAAATGGCGATGCGGGCTGATCGCTCACCAGATAAACCACTGATGGATATTTACGCCATAATTTATGTTGAGCGGGAAAGCCAGAAACACATTGTTATTGGCAAGGGAGGCGAACGTCTAAAAGAAGTAGGAACTCAATCTCGAATTGCGATTAGTAAAATGCTCGGCGTGCCAGTGNNACCAGACGCACGGGCAGTGACTTAAAAAGGTCTTTGACAGTGACTAGAGTGCCAGTGTTTTTGGACATCCGAGTAAAAATTGCCAAGGACTGGCAACGCGACCCAAAACAACTTTCCAGACTTGGGTTTTAGATTATCTAAGCATTACTCGGGTTGGCTTTTACTCGGAAGGTAACTGCTATTCGACTTTCGAAATTAGCTCGTATCGTTTCCGGTAGGTGTCAAAGAGCGCGACTATGGCAGCCGCGATGGGAACTGACACAAATGCACCAACCACACCAAACAAATTTGCAAAAACGATAACTGAGCCAAAGGCTATCGCGGGGTGAATGTCCATAGTAATTTTGCTGAGTCGAGGTGAAATCAAATAATTTTCTAATTGCTGGTACAGCGCCGCAAAAATAGTTATAAATAGTGCCAAATTTGGATCCGTGAAAATAACAAAGAGTATTGGAATTAAAATACCTAAGTAAGTTCCGATAGTTGGAATGAATTGACTTGTGACTCCAGTAATAATTGCTAATGGAAGCCAATAAGGAACTCCAATTATAAAAAAGAATATTGCGTGAGCAGTTCCAGAAGCAAGTGCCATAAGCAGTTTAGATATGACATACCCACCAGTTTTTTTCACGGCGATATCCCAAGTTGTATCAAGTACACGTTGCGCATTTGAATTCATCATGCTGCCAATCTGGCGACGAATGCGTGGCGCATCTGCTGAAAAATAAAAAACAAACAGTGCCAGGGTAAGAACTTGGAACAGGGCCCCAATGATTCCTGAAATCACACCAACAATGCCTCCAGCAAAATTCCCAGCAGCTCCAGCTAACTGGGATGGTTGGACATTTAACTGAGCCATTATGGTATTTGGATCAAGTTGTTGATTGAAACTCTGGTTCACCCAGGCAGTGAAGTTCGTTACGATTTGGGGTAAATTCGAAATTAATGAAGCGGCTTGCGAAAATAGAATTCCACCAAATAGCGCCAAGAATCCAATTATTAATAGGAGAATTCCGAACATAATTAGGCCGGTAGTGGCGCCTCGACGCCAGCCTCGAACAGCCAAGGCAGTGACGGCTGGGTCCATGGGAATAGCAATTAGCAACGAAACTGCAAGTAGCAATATGAAATTAAGGTTTTGACTAAATACCCAAAATCCAAACGTTGCCATTGCAATAAAGATGATTACTGTACGTAGCACCCACTTAATTGCTGCTTTATCTAGACTTGCAACACCAATTGGTCGTTCGGGCAAATTCTCCATGTAACAACATTACCCGATCACTTATTTTCACCTTTTGCGTGACACCATTGGGGTATGCCTAGCTATCGCGCGGAAGCCATCGTGCTGCGCACTCATAAGTTGGGTGAGGCAGATCGAATTATTACGCTTCTTACTCGTGAGCGCGGAAAGATTAGGGCGGTAGCAAAAGGTGTACGTAGAACAAAAAGTAAATTTGGTGCCCGCTTAGAACCCTTTAGTCGGGTAGATCTCTTGGTATTTGCTGGAAAGAATCTTGACATAATTACGCAAGCCGAATCTTTAAATGCTTATGGTCAAGATCTTGCATTGGATTATTCGCTATGGACGGCTGGGCAAACCATGTTGGAGACTGCTGATCGTTTGGCACCAGAGGAATCTATTTCAGCTGAGTCTCAATATCTATTGCTTGTTGGCGCCTTGCGCACCCTGGTGAGTGGTGAACATGCTGCCACATTAGTTCTTGACGCGTACTTACTTAGATCACTCTCGATGGCTGGCTATTCGCCCGCACTTGAAGCATGCATAACCTGTGGCGCAGCGGGAGTTCAGCCTTTCTTTCATGTAGCAACTGGTGGAGCTCTTTGTGTTGCGCATCGAGTGCCGGGAAGCGTGGCTCCGCGCGCCGAATCCATATTGTTAATGCAAGCACTACTAACAGGTGATTGGGATCTGGCCGATATTTCGTTATCCCGAGATCAAAATGAAGTATCAGGTATCGTTGCGGCCTATGTGCAATGGCATCTCGAGCGTGGCCTACGTTCGTTATCACTTGTTGACCGTCAGATAGTAGACCAGCAAGCAACCTGAACATGGCAGACTAAGATCGTGCCAATTGAACCGCCACCACATACAACCGGGCAAAAGCCACCCAAGATTTCTTCGGAACTAATTCCAAACCACGTTGCGGTGGTCATGGATGGCAATGGCAGATGGGCAAACGAGCGCGGCTTACCTCGAACTTCTGGTCACGAAGCTGGCGAGGCAAGTTTGATGGATTGCATTTATGGATCGCTCGAACTCGGTGTTTCTTGGCTTTCGGCGTATGCCTTCTCAACTGAGAACTGGCGGCGCTCGCCAGAAGAAGTTCGCTTCCTGATGAATTTTAATCGAGATGTTATTCGACGTCGACGTGATGAAATGAATGAGATGGGGGTGCGAATTCGTTGGGCTGGCAGGCGGCCAAAACTTTGGCGCTCAGTAATTGAAGAACTTGAAGCCTGTGAACGACTAACTGCCAAGAATTCAAGACTTACCGTGACAATGTGTGTCAATTATGGCGGAAGAGCTGAAATTGTCGATGCAGTTTCATCTATTGCCAATGAAGTTGCAGCTGGAAGAATTGATCCCAAAAAAGTAACGGAAAAGACTATAAAGAAGTTTTTAGATGAACCAGACATGCCAGATGTTGATCTATTTGTTAGGTCAAGTGGTGAGCAGCGTTTAAGTAATTTTTTACTATGGCAAAGTGCATACGCAGAATTCGTATTTCTCCCAACTCTTTGGCCAGATTTTGATCGTCGCCACTTATGGCATGCCTGCGAAATTTATGCGTCTCGGGATCGCCGCTATGGCGGCGCTGCGCCAAATCCACTTCCAACTAACTGAATTTAAGTTTGTGCCAGCGGGCGCACTTAGCGACTTAAGAGTGCGTGTCCAACTCACGCCAATCGGGTACAGACTCCGCAATCCATGCTTGAATTAGTGGGTGAGCAAGAATAATGAGCCTAAAAAGCCAAAACCTACGGTCCCAGTGGTGACGCACTCACTTTTGCGCAAAAAGATTACCAATATCAGCGCACCGCTGTTGCTGCGAATTCATACGTTACCGAAATTTGTTGTTCCAGCACTAATGGCAGCATTTATGGTGCTGGGGCTGTTTTTGCAGCCACCGTTTTCAGGATTAGCGCTGACGGTTGTTACTACTTTTGTTGCTTGGTTAATGTATCTATCCTGGCCACTACTTGATCACCGTTCAAAATTTATTAGGTTTACCGTATTCCTAATCTTGGTCGCTGCCACCTTTGTAAATTTCATTTCCTAACTAATGCTAGGTACCTTCCACTCGCTATGGACTTTTGAAGTTGCTGACGATTCAAAATGGAATGCAAATGCGCAGAGTGCGCTTTCGATTCTCCAAAAACAGCCAGGATTTATTTCAGCCACTATTTTGCGTAGTGCCGACGAACCGCAGCGCTATTTAGTGCAATCAGACTGGCTCGATGTCGGTTCATATCGACGGGCCATGGG
>DJBM01000044.1:8372-8664 GCA_002430405.1 Actinobacteria bacterium UBA5976 | reverse complement strand
ATATCGACGGGCCATGGGATCTATGGATTCCAAACTCGGTGTTTGGCCTTTCTTAGCGGACATGCAGGACGAGGTAACGGCATTTGAAAAGCTATTCGCCATGACTACTCATACCACTTTGGAATTCGAATCTAGTGTCAATGAGTAAATTTGATTTTTTAGATCGGGCAGATGCGGGCCGCCAGATGTTCGAAAATTTTGGTAAAAAGATTTCGAACTATGACTTAATAGTTGTTGTGCAACCTGCAGCCAGCGAAATCGCCTTTGCTTTTGCCTCTGAAACAGCAATACC
>DJBM01000044.1:7714-8167 GCA_002430405.1 Actinobacteria bacterium UBA5976 | reverse complement strand
ATGAGAGATTTAATGATTTCCAGAACGGCCGCCGGTGTGGTCATACCTCGAATAACGCAAGTAGCGGATCTTCGGATCGCAGTGCTTGATGATGGTGTGGAAACTGGCACAACAGCAATGGCAATTGGAGCAATGCTAAAAACGGAAGGAGCAACTTCGACTGCGCTGATGGTTCCAATTTGCCCACGCTCCCTTGTTCCGCAACTGTTACAGGTTTATGACGCAGTGGATTTCGTGGTTGCACCAGATGCGCCAAGTTCACTCACTCGTCATTATGAAGTTAACTAAGTGCGATTTCAGCAACGCGCAGCGAGAGCCCTTTTCCTTCGCAACCTTCGGGACAATGCATCGTAACTGCCTGCAAGAAATTGGCCATAATTTCTCGATAGAATAGGATTTCACGTTCACCGGCAACCAGTCGGATGACCTAATCGGATGTTGAGTTTCATGGAT
>DJBM01000044.1:0-7562 GCA_002430405.1 Actinobacteria bacterium UBA5976 | reverse complement strand
TTTGTTTTCCCAAGTAGTGAAATATATGGTGGCTCACGTTCCGCCTGGGATTACGGACCACTTGGTGTCGAGCTAAAAGAAAATGTCCGACGACAATGGTGGAAATCTGTAGTTCAAGCCCGGGAAGATGTAGTCGGAATTGACTCCGCCGTAATTCTGGCGCCGCAAGTTTGGGCAGCATCAGGTCACCTAGCAACATTTACCGATCCGTTGACTGAGTGCACTTCATGCCACAAGAGATTCCGGGAAGATCACTTGCTCGAAGAATTCGAAGAACGCAAAGGCCGGGCTCCCGAAGGTGGGCTTGCTGGTGTGCCATGCCCAAACTGTGGCACAAAAGGTGAATTCACCGAACCAAAAATGTTTAATGGAATGCTGTCAACAAACCTCGGCCCAGTGATTGATGAAAATTCGTTGCACTATTTGCGTCCTGAAACTGCGCAAGGAATTTTCACAAATTATGCGAACGTTGCCGCCTCAGCGCGCAAAAAGCCACCATTTGGAATTGGCCAGACCGGAAAATCATTTCGAAATGAAATAACACCAGGTAACTTTATTTTCCGCACGCGGGAATTTGAGCAGATGGAAATGGAATTCTTTGTCCCACCTGGAACCGATGAACAGTGGCACGAATACTGGTTAGAAGAGCGCTGGAATTGGTATCTAGACCTGGGGCTATCAGTAGATAACCTGCGCCGATTTGAACATCCAAAAGAAAAACTTTCGCATTACTCCAAGCGCACAACTGACATTGAATATCGCTTCCAGTTTGGTGGTAGCGAATTTGCCGAACTCGAAGGAATTGCCAACCGCACAGATTTTGATCTAAAAGCTCACATGGAAGCATCTGGAAAAGATTTATCGTTCTTTGATCAAGAAACTGGCGAGAAGTATGTGCCATATGTTATTGAGCCAGCTGCTGGATTAACTCGTGCTGTTTTAGCATTCATGCTGGAGGCTTACGACGAAGATGAAGCCCCAAATACTAAAGGCGGAGTTGATAAACGTGTCGTAATGCGTTTTGATAAGCGCCTTGCTCCAGTAAAAGCTGCCATCCTGCCGCTTTCACGCAACGCTGATTTAAGTCCAAAAGCTCGTGACTTAGCAACCGAACTTCGTAAATATTGGAACATTGAATTTGATGACGCAGGTGCAATTGGGCGTCGCTATCGTCGCCAGGATGAAATCGGAACTCCATATTGCATCACAGTTGACTTTGAGACGCTGGAAGATAACGCTGTCACTATTCGTGATCGCGACACCATGGAGCAAGAGCGAGTTGGCTTAGATTCCATAGTTACTTGGTTAGGCCAACGCCTCGTAGGCTGCTGATGTATGCCGACCTGCTAGCAACTGATCCAGTCATCGAACTTGCTCCAATGGCTGGGGTTACTAATCGTGCATTTCGAAGGGTATGTCGCGAGGCCTCCGCTGAAATTAGACTTTCTGATGGACAAGTTGACCACGACAACACTGTCTATGTTGCGGAAATGACAACGTCGCAGGCACTTCTATTGCGCCATCCAGAGACTTTAGATCTTGTAACTTTTGACGGGGATGAAAAAGTTAGAAGTGCGCAACTTTATGGTGTTGACCCAGATGTAGTTGGCGCTGCGGTGCGGATGCTTGTTGATGAAGACATGGCAGATCATGTTGATTTGAATTTTGGTTGCCCAGTTCCAAAAGTAACGCGCAAAGGTGGTGGTAGTGCGCTTCCTTGGAAGCGTGATTTGTTTGCCAGCATCGTAAATTCTGCCGTTTCCAACGCCCAAGGAAAAGTGCCAGTGACGGTAAAAATGCGAATTGGAATTGACCAAGACCACATTACATATCTAGATGCGGGGCGAATTGCTTCGCAAGCGGGCGTAACTTGGGTCGCTTTGCATGGCCGCACTGCTGCGCAGTATTACGGCGGTAAAGCTGATTGGAACGCAATAGCTCAGCTGGTAGAACATATTCCAAACACTCCAGTATTGGGTAATGGCGACATTTGGAGCGCCCAGGATGCGCAGCGGATGTTGGATCAAACTGGTGCGCGGGGTGTTGTTATTGGTCGAGGTTGCCTGGGCCGACCTTGGTTGTTTGGTCAAATCCGTGCATCTTTTGCCGGGGAAATAGTGCCAGCAGAACCCAAAGCAGGTGTGATTTTAGATTTGATGCGACGCCATGCGCAGTTGTTGGTCCAAATGCATGGTGATGAATTCCGCGGTTGCCAGGAAATGCGCAAACACATGGCTTGGTACTTGAAGGGCGTGATTGCCGGAAGCGAAACAAGAGGAGCGCTCTCGCTAATATCTAGCTTGGATCAACTTGAATCTCTTTTGTCCAAAATTGACCGGGATCAAACGCTAGATGAAGAGCTTGCCAAGTTACCGCGTGGGCGCACCACGCCAGATCGAAAAGTTAATCTGCCAGATGGTTGGTTGGATTCACAATTTATTTCTAATTCTGAAAAAGAAACAGTTCGCGAAGCTGAGCTTCTAGTGAGTGGTGGCTAATTGCTTGGTGAATATTTAGTAACAGATACCCAGAGGTGGGTTAACGAACCTAATAAAAGTGTTGAGCGAACTGAATTTGCCCGTGATCGCGCTCGAGTTATGCATAGTTCCGCGCTTCGCCGGCTAGGCGTCAAAACTCAAGTTATGGAAGCAGGTCAAGAAGATTTTCCGCGCACTCGGCTAACTCATTCTCTTGAAGTAGCACAAGTTGGCAGAGAGCTTGGAGCAGCGCTTGGCTGCGATCCTGATTTAGTTGACACCGCATGCTTATCGCACGATTTAGGCCATCCGCCATTTGGCCACAACGGGGAAACCGCGTTAAATGAATTGGCAAAAGATATCGGCGGGTTTGAAGGTAACGCTCAATCATTTCGATTGTTAACTCGGTTAGAACCTAAAGCTTTCGATGTGGCAACTGGCCCGCGCGCCGGTCAATCAATTGGTTTGAATCTTACGCGCGCAGCTCTTGATGCGGCCTCTAAATATCCGTGGACTAAGCGCTACGGACAAGTGAAATTTGGGGTGTATGACGATGATGTCGATGTGTTCAACTGGGTAAGAAATGACCGAACAGATGACATCACCTGCTTTGAGGCTCAAGTTATGGACTGGTCTGATGACGTTTCCTACAGCGTTCATGATGTCGAAGATGCAGTATTTGCAGGTCACGTAAACATTGACATACTCAAGTCCAAAACAGGGCGAAGCGAAATCATTGAAGTTGCCCAGAGTTGGTACGGGAATGAGTTTGCCGTTGAATTGCTGGATGAGGCGTTGCTAAGAATCAGTTCGCTTCCTAGTTGGCCTAAATCCTTCGATGGAACCATGGCGTCCCTAGCTTCATTAAAAAACTTGACTAGCACTTTAATTGGCCGGTTCTGTTTGGCTGCGCAAAAAGCTACTCAGGCGAAGTTTGGTAGCAAACCATTAACTCGATACTCCGCAGATCTAATAGTTCCAGATGATGCTCGATATGAAGTAACTGCTCTTAAAGCCTTGGCGGCAAGGTATGTAATGAATCGTGATGGCGCAGATCAAATGTATGCCAGGCAACGCCAACAAATCCATGACCTTGTTGGCGTCCTTTCGCTGGATCCAATGGCTGGACTAGATCGTTTCCACAAAGAATTGTGGGTCAATGCAGATTCTTCGCAATCTAAAGCCCGAGTTGTGATTGACCAAGTTGCTGCGCTTACAGACGTGAGCCTTGTGCATTGGCACGCAAAGTTAAGCACGTAAAGTAGGCGCTGTGGCTGGGAAAATACGCGAAGAGGACGTAGTTAGCGTTCGAGAGCGCACCCGCATCGATGAAATTGTTCGGGAAACAGTCACGCTTAAAGCCGCAGGCGGCGGAAGCTACAAAGGTTTATGCCCGTTTCATGATGAAAGATCGCCGTCATTTCATGTAACTCCAAGCAAAGGGCTTTACCACTGCTTTTCCTGTGGAGAAGGCGGCGATGTAATTACGTTTGTTCGTAAGATCGATGCTCTGTCGTTCACCGAAGCAGTTGAAAAACTTGCTAGCAAGTGCGGCATTGTTTTGCGCTACGAAGAAGGTAGTGGTTCTTCAGCAGGCCAACAAGGTCAGCGAGCTCGATTAATTGAAGCCCATAAAGTGGCCGGTGCCTTTTATCGCGCTCAACTTCTAACTCCTGATGCCCAGCATGCTCGAACATTTTTAACTGAGCGCGGATTTGATCAAGCATCTTGGGAGCATTTTGGAGTTGGTTACTCGCCCGCAGGTTGGGATGGACTCCGTAATGAATTACGAGGTAAGGGGTTCTCTGAAGACGAAATGATTGCGGCGGGACTTGCAGTGGCGGGACAGCGGGGCGCTTATGACAGGTTTCGCGATCGCGTGATGTGGCCGATCCGAGATTCGAGCAGTGACACTATTGGTTTTGGAGCCAGGAAATTAACCGAGGCAGATCAAGGTCCAAAATATTTAAATACTCCGGAGACCCCGATTTATCGAAAATCCCAAGTCCTTTACGGAATTGATTTAGCTCGTCGTGACATGGCGAAGCAACAGCAAGCCGTAGTTGTCGAGGGCTATACGGATGTGATGGCGTGTCACTTAGCTGGAGTCACAACTGCAGTCGCCACCTGTGGAACAGCATTTGGTCCAGATCACGTGAAAATTTTAAGACGAATTTTAATGGATGATGACACTAAGCATGCCGAAGTTGTTTTCACTTTCGATGGCGATGCTGCTGGTAGAAAAGCTGCGCTTAAAGCATTTAGTGAAGATCAGAAGTTTGTTGCTTCAACTTTCGTTGCAATAGAACCAAACGGACTAGATCCATGTGATTTACGTTTAAAGCAAGGCGATGAAGCGGTCAAAGCATTAATCGCCGCTAAAGTTCCGTTATTTGAATTCGTGATGCGCTCAACTGTCGAAGACTTTGATTTAGCTACTGCCGAAGGGCGAGTCGCAAGCATGCGAGCGGTCGCCCCAATACTTGCTGGAATTAAGGACACAGCGCTGCGACCAGAATATATTCGAATGGTCGCAGGCTGGCTTGGCATGGATGATGCCACTATTCGTAATGAAATGAATGCAGCAGGAAAGAAGTCCGCCTCAACTCAAACAAGAACGCAGGCAACGGCTTCTTCGCAAGCGGCTCATGTGGAACGAGAGGCACTCAAGTGTGTTTTACAAACTCCACATTTAGTGGGCAATTGGTTTGAATCCCTTGAACCAAGTGTCTTCTTGGTACCCGCTGCAACTGCCGTCTATTCAGCGTGCGTGCAAGCAGGAAATCCATTGGAATTTGATTCGGCACAAATCTGGATTGCAAAAGTATTAGAACAAGCGCCAGATGAAGAGACTCGATCTCACATCAGGGCCATGGCAATTGAACCATTGCCCAATGATGAACCTGATGAGCGCTACGTGCAGGCAGTTTTAGCGCGAATATTAGAAATGGATGCGGGCCGACGTGTGGCAGAGATAAAGGCAGCGCTGACTCGAGCCGAAGATGGCACCGATGACGCTGATAAAGCACGGTTATTAGGAGACTTGCTTTCGCTGGAAAGTTATCGTCGTGATATGCGCAATGTTGCAGTAGGAGATAACTAATGTCTTGGTTTACTAAAGATGCGAAAGTTCCAAGTGATCTGCTTGTGGCTATTCCTAAAGCCGATCGACTGCTTGCTTGGGCGCCATGTCCTGGCGGGTTTCTTGCGGTGACTGATAAGAATCTAGTTTGCACTGTTGATGCAACGCCAACCCTAACCCCTTGGGCGGTTGCGCTTCAGGCTCGATGGGAGCCACCGATACTTACTTTGGTCACTCAATTAGATAGTTCATCAGGTACTAATTCGCAAACTTGGACCCTGGTTGAGCCAGGAAAAATACCAAGCGCAGTCCGGGATCGTGTTACCAGCACGGTAATAGTTGATCGAGTGTATGAATTGCCGAATGCGGGCAGCGTTCGATTTGTCGCAAGGCGCAATGGCCAAAATGTCACATGGCTTACGGTTGCCGAGGATACCAGCGCCACGCAAAGCGAAGCAGGTGCGCAAGATATCGCCCACGCCATTGACGAACTAAAGTCAATTTTTGGAATCTAGGTCGTTTCGCCAGAGCGACTTCATTTTGTTAGGATTGACTAGTTAATCCCCTGTAGCTCAATTGGCAGAGCACTCGACTGTTAATCGAGTGGTTATTGGTTCGAGTCCAATCGGGGGAGCACTTGGGAGACTATTTCTGGCTTATTTCATCTGGTGGTATTTAACCCAGATTGGAAAATCTAAATGTCAAATGGCAGATTGTAAACTTAAAGAATGTCGCGCCCAATCCGTTTACTTGTGGGAATAATAATGCTGACTGCGTTGCCAGCCGTTTTTTTTGTTCCGGCCAAACCAGCGATCGCATCCAACGCCACTGTTGCAAATAAGTATCTGTCTTGCACTTACCCAAAGAGTAAGCCAGGAAAATATGTCCCCAATGCGCTTTCCTGGAAACAGCAAGGATTTACCCAAGAAGTCAGGGGAATCGACATATCGGTTTGGCAACACCCTAATAATCAATCAATTGATTTTGCACGCCTCAAGTCTGAATACGATGTCTCATTTGTGATCATCAAATCCTCTGACGGTGGTGTTCGAGGAAATGACAATGCAAAGAAATGGTTTCCTATCGATAGTGCTGCCGCAAAAGCTGCAGGACTAGTTGTTGGGGGTTATCACTATGCGCTGCCAGGAATTTTGGATGAAAACACGATCACGGACGCGAAACTCCAAGCTAAGCGCGCGGCGGAACAAGTTAACGGCGCTCCAATCGGAGAGCTGCCACTCACTCTCGATATCGAGGAGCTGCCATGTGGCTGGACCATAACGAGACTCGCTACCTGGACACGTGCCTTCCTGGAAGAGGCGCAGAGAATTACGGGTCGCACTCCAATGATTTACGCCAATGGCAATTTCATTGGGCGACTAGAAGATGCGGGTGCAACGGATTTGGCGCGTTATCCGTTGTGGTTAGCTAAGTGGGGTCCAAAACTGGGAACTGACCCAAGCGAGAATCGAATCTGGAAAAATAATTGGACGATCTGGCAATTCACCGCTGACGGAGAAATCGACGCCGTTCCCTCAAGTTCCACTGACTTAAATGTTTTTAACGGAACACCTGAAGATTTCCAAATTTTTATCAACCAGTGAATTCTTAATTAGGGTGAAAACCAGTTAAGCAAATGCCGCTTCGAGGGCAACTTCAACCATTGCTTGAAAACCAGTCTCACGTTCCTCGGAAGAAGTTTTTTCGTGAGTGCGTATCAAGTCGCTAACCGTGCAAATAGCTAATGCCCGACGACCATACCTTGCGGCAATTGTGTAAAGTCCGCTAGCTTCCATTTCAATGCCAAGCACACCATGAGCTTCAAGCACATCGAATGCGTTGCTGTCGTCATAAAACACATCCATCGACGCAATACCGCCAACATGGTAATTAATTCCGTGAGCCTTGGCCGCCGCAACTGCAGCTGTGAGTAATTCGTAATTTGCGATTGGAGCAAAATCTAGGCCACCCATTGCGCGACGGTTGACACCCGAATCTGTTGA
>DJBM01000142.1:11179-13943 GCA_002430405.1 Actinobacteria bacterium UBA5976 | reverse complement strand
ATGTTTTTATACACCCTTGATGTTCACACTGGAATGGTCAACGCCGAAGCCTTGAAGATTGCTGGCGTAACGGGTCCGATGCGGGTTGCCGATAATTCAGTAGTCGTTGTTGATCAGGATGACAGGCCAACAGGTGAACTACTTGAAATGACCGCGATGCAACTTGTATTGGCGCATGTGCCCGTTGCCACTCGCAGTGAGCGATTGAAGTGGTACGCCGAAGCTATTGGAAAGCAAAATGCACTCGGTATCACTGAAGTTCACTTGATGGATGGCAACGTTGACACAGTTGGTGTGATGCGCGATATGGAAGAGCAGGAACAACTAAAGTTACGAATTCTGTTGCACCACTTCGTCTATCCGTACACACCAATTGAAGAAGTCGAAGCAATGATGCAAACCCGTAATTTGCGTGGTTTGCGTTGGCAGGCTGACGGCGTGAAATTTATGCTCGATGGCGTAATTGACACGGGAACGGCGTGGCTGGAACACCCAGACTCGCAAGGTGCGGGAACGCAACCAATGTGGCCCGAACTTTCGCTTTACCACCAGCGCGCTCGACAATTTCATGATGCAGGATTTCGAATTGCAACGCACGCAATCGGAGATCGCGCAGTACGCGAAGTTCTTGATGTCTATGAAGCTTTGCCAGGTGGTTCAAATGGCCGACACCGAATTGAACACATTGAGACCTCCCCCGATGCCACAATCTCCAGATTCAAACCACTGAAAGTAACGGCGTCAATGCAACCAGTGCACGTGCGCTGGGTTGAACATGACTTAAGCGATCCATGGTCCCAGCGATTAGACACGACGCAATGTGCTCATGCTTGGCGCTCTGGCGACATTATGAGCACTGGCGCGTTAGTAGTTCTCGGCTCTGATTGGCCAGTTGCACCCTTTGATCCTCGAATGGGATTCTTTGCTGCGCAAAAACGTCGCGCACATGACGTTTCATTTGACGGACCAATTGGAACTACTCGCGCGTTAACTGGAGCTGAAACTCTTAGCGGTTACACCCGCAATGCTGCGCTGGCCGTTGGAGCGCAGGATGAACGTGGAATGTTAAAGCCTGGGATGCAAGCTGATTTAGTAATGTGGCAAGAAGATCCATCGCTAGTGAACCCCAATGATGTGATCGATCTGCCCGTACTAAGAACGGTTGTTAGCGGTGAAACCGTTTTTCAGGCCTAGTTTAAAATCAGCAACTGGCATTTCAAAGATTTCCTCTGGTCCATCTTCTTCATCTAGTTGTTGACCAATGTGCGAAAAACCAAATTTAGAAATGATTGCCATCGAAGGCAGATTGCTTGCGCTCACCGTGTAACGCAGTATTTTCACATTAGGTTGAGTTATCACCCAACTCCACATACCCAGCAGCGCTTCGGTACCAAAACCGTTATTGCGACAAGCTTGGGATATTCCAAATCCAATTTCAATCATCCCTGAGTCATCAGGTGGGGCATGAAAACTTATTGAGCCAACGATTTCTTTTCTCTCACGCAAGACGATCCAGCGAATGAACCAAATGTTTACTGCTGGGTCCGCTTTGACCTGTGGCACTCGCCAGCGCAGGGGACCGGAATGCTCATGCGACAACTCATTATGTGGATTGGTGAAATTACGATTAGCGAGAAGTGATGGGTTATCTGGATCTTCGTGCAGCAGCAATAACTCAGGAATTGGGATTAAGTGCAAGTCCAATCGGGGAGTCACAATCAATTCGCTGGAGTTGCTCATCGCAATAGAAGTTAGCAGAGTTCCACGCGAAACAACGGCAAACGAGCACATCATTCACGCAAATTCGACATAAGTGAGTTGTATTTTCCTGAAATGCGGTGAATAATTACGAATTATGCCTCATTTCAGAATTTCCGAAGCCGCCACCTTATTAAACGTCAGCGATGACACGGTACGACGCTGGGTGGAATCAGGTCGCCTTAAGTCAGCTGCTGGCCAAGGACCCCAAGGCGTGGATGGCGCATCTTTAGCTGGGCTAGCTGTTGAATTAGCCAAAGAACTACGGGATGAGCGCGGGGCATCAGTTAGTGCGCGCAATCGAATCGTTGGAATAGTTACCCGTGTTGAAATTGAAGGCCTAGCTGCTGTTATTGAAATCCAATCTGGGCAAAACCACATTGTCAGCATGATTACTGCTGATGCTGCTCGCGCATTGGCACTTGAAGTTGGTAGCAAAGCAATTGCCAGCGTGAAATCTACCGACGTTGTCATCGAAAAAGGTTAGTTGGAACTAGTGATAGTCAAGAAGATTGTGGCACTTACAGCAAGCGTGCTCACGCTAACCAGTTGTTCAGC
Organism: Actinobacteria bacterium UBA5976; assembly: GCA_002430405.1. Lineage (GTDB taxonomy): Bacteria > Actinomycetota > Actinomycetes > S36-B12 > UBA5976 > UBA5976. The sequence goes on along the minus strand of DJBM01000142.1, from coordinate 11,627 downwards.
CAGCACAGATAATGCAACACAGAGCTTGGCCCCAAGTGCTGATACCGAAATTGTCGTCTTAGCTGCCGCCAGTCTGACCCAAACTTTTACGGAAATTTCCAGCAATTTTGAGTTAGCAAATCCCGGCGTCAAAGTCACGATTTCATTCGCTGGGTCTGCCACTCTTGCTGAGCAAATTAAACAGGGCGCCCCAGCTGATGTTTTTGCGTCCGCTTCAAGTTCAGCAATGCTTAGCGTTGCTTATGAAATTCCAAATCCAAAAAATTTCGCAAGAAATAGAGTTGTGATTGCCTATCCCAGTGCCAATCCGAAGAACATTGTTACTTCGCAAGATTTGAATAACAAAGATCTAATTTGGATTCAATGCGACCATCAAGTCCCATGTGGCGCAGCGGCTGATAAAGCATTGGCAGTAGATGGGGTTACTGCGCAACCAAAGTCACTTGAG
>DJBM01000142.1:4693-11117 GCA_002430405.1 Actinobacteria bacterium UBA5976 | reverse complement strand
CGCAACCAAAGTCACTTGAGCCAGATGTGAATTCAGTTTTAAACAAACTCATTGCCGGTGAAGTAGATGCAGCAATCGTTTATCTGACAGATGTGTTTGCGAACTCGAATTTAACTTCACTGGAATTCAAAGATAAAGTCAGCGCAGCAACTTCCTATTCAATTGGCACATCAAGTGCGGCAAGTCCTGCTGCGCAAGCTTTTGCAGCTTATGTACTATCGAAATCAGGCCAAGATGTTTTGATCGCAGCAGGTTTCGATGCGCCACCAGACTAGTAATCCGCAAGAGAGTTCAAAACTAAATCCTGGGTTGGCATTGCTCGCGCTGGTTGGATTTCTTGTTCTGGCCCTGCCGGTCCTTGCGTTATTAACCAGAGTCCCATGGAGTTCATTTTTTGAAATAGCAATTTCGGAAAGTGTTTTGCTTGCTCTGGAGGTTTCAGTTGCAACTTCTATCGTTTCTGCTGTTATCTCAGTTTTCTTGGGCGTCCCACTTGCTTGGTACTTAGCGCGTGGGCCTCAGGCAAGAACTAGGTGGATTCGTCCGATTGTTATTGCCCCGCTTGTTTTGCCACCGACGGTTTCTGGAATCGCGTTACTAACCCTTATGGGCAGAAACGGAATGTTTGGAAAATACATCTACGAAGCCACTGGTTATTCGATGCCATTTACGACCGCGGCAGTAGTCGTTTCTGGAATTTTTGTGGGTATGCCATTTTTAGTTTTAGTACTGGAATCTGCATTTCGCCAGACCCCGATAGAAGTAGAGGAAGCGGCCGCGACACTTGGCGCACCACCTGTAAAAGTTTTTTGGCGGATTTCGCTGCCACTTGCTAAGTCTGGGTTAATCGCTGGAGCTGTCTTAGCCTGGGCTCGCGCACTTGGTGAATTTGGCGCAACTTTAATGTTTGCTGGTTCACTGCCAGGTGTTACTCGCACTATGCCAATGGCGGTTTACTCCGCAATGGAGTCCGACCAGGGCAGTGCCTTTGTGGTCAGCGCAATCTTGCTGGCGGTAGCAATTTTGGTTGTCTTTTTCCTGCGCTCTAATTTGATTAAAACTTTTGCTCGTTAATTAATAGACCTCTTGGCTTAGTGCCTTAACGATTCGCACCCAGACAACATAAGAAGCGGTCAAAATACAAGCGCCAGCTATTTCAAGCTCCGGGCGAATTGGTATGTACCCTTCAGGGGCACTAAACGCCGAAACAATTCCAACATTATTTACTAATGCAAAACCAACCCAAGTTAGCCACCAAGTTAGGGTTTCTCGTCCGACAAGTTCATTGCTTTGCTCCGAGTTACGAAACTTCAATAAATCTTCGATTATTAACTTGGGAAACCAGAGGGAAACCACTGGAACAATCCAGCCCCAAAAAATCCATGGTCGCTTTAATCTCATAGCAACTGGATCAGTATCTTGCGCAACTTTGTAAAGTTCGTATAACCAGCGCGTGGTAAAAATCCAAGCTGCAATCATTGCGATTGGAACAAGCGAGGCAAGAGAGTCATAAGTTGTTAAAATCTTTGTGGCTTCAACACCAGCATCCAATTGATCCCGGTAGCTTTGTGCTCCCGACACTGAAGCAAAGGCAGTTAGCCAAACGGTGCCCAAAAGGATCGAGCTTGAAGTAATTGTGCGACGACTCAGCAAGGCGATGTCAGTTGGTTTAGCCATACAGCAATTGTGCCTTATTAGCGGTTAATCAGGGTCCTGCATGAGGCCACTCTGGATCCACCACCCCTGAATCAATGGACGACTGCGTCATACACTTGGGGTAATCATTCTTGAAAGGTATTGCCAAATGTCAGATCGAATCGAACCAACTATTACCGTCCTAGCTGGAAGTAAAGTTCCAGTTCCAGAGGCGGTAGCAAAGCCAAACAGCATTGACGGCCAAATGGAATCAGTACTTATGGCCTGGATCTCGCCCGATGAAGCAATTGAAACTGGTATTTGGGAATGTTCACCAGGCACATTTATCGTGCATCGCGATGGCTATGACGAAATCGCTCAAATCCTTTCGGGTTCAGCAACAATTACCGGCGAAGACGGAACTGTAGTTGAACTGAAAGTTGATTCAACGATCGTTACCCCAGAAGGCTGGCGCGGAACTTGGGTTGTGCACGAGCCAATCCGCAAAATGTTTGTAATTCGACGCTTCAAGAAGTAACTCGCAATAGATAGGTACCTGAAATGAATCCTGAAGACATTGTCGGTCCCGTTGAAGGAACTAAGGTTCCACGGTTTGCTGGTGAATCAACATTTGCTCGCTTGCCGCGTATCGATCAAGTTTCTGATTACGACGTAGCAATCTTGGGTGCACCATTTGATGGTGGAGTTTCGTATCGTCCCGGAGCTCGCTTTGGTCCGATGGCAATTCGTCAGGCATCTCGCCATTTGCGTCCGGCATATCATCCAGATTTACAGGTTGCACCTTTCCGTACGATTCAAGCAGTTGATGCCGGCGACATTCCTTGTAATCCATTTGATATAGATAGTGCACTTAAGCAAATTGATGACGGCGCGAGTGAGTTGGTAAGCGATAGTCGCAAGCTGGTAACGCTCGGTGGCGATCACACCGTAACCCTTGGCTTACTTCGCGCATTAGTAAAGGTTCATGGTCCAATTGCCATGATTCACTTCGATTCCCACCTTGATACTTGGGATAGCTATTTCGGAGCCGATCGCACCCACGGAACTTTCATGCGCCGGGCATTCGAAGAAGGTTTGCTAATCGAAGACAAGTCACTTCACGTAGGTATTCGCGGTCCGCTTTATGACCAACAAGATCTAATCAATGACAAAAACTTTGGTTTCTCGACAGTTCGCGCCGCTGATTTTGATCGCATGGGCGTGGAAGAAGTTATCGGTCTAGCTCGCAAGCGCGTAGGGGACAGCCCGATGTACCTATCTATAGACATCGATGTGCTTGATCCAGCATTTGCGCCAGGCACTGGAACTCCAGAAATGGGTGGGTTTACTTCACGCGAGTTATTGAGCCTGGTTCGCGGGATGCCAAGAGAGCAGATGATTGGCGCTGACATCGTGGAAGTTGCGCCAGCGTATGACCACGCCGAAATAACATCGCTTGCCGCAGCAACTTTGGCTTACGAAATCATGTCGCTAATGGCACTAAACGTTACGGACAAGAAGGGCTAAGCCATGTCGCTAACTTCACCAGATGAAATGCTGCGGGTTGATCCAGATCCAATTCGCCAAGCCCGTATAGATCTAGCTGCCGCTCATCGGTTAGCAGTCTTTTATGGATTCCACGAAGGAATCGATAACCACTTCACTTTGCTAGTGCCAGGTTATGAAGATCGATTCTTTTTAGCACCATTTGGATTGCACTGGTCCGAAATGCAAGCCAGTGATTTTATGATTGTTGATTTAGATGGCACCGTTTATGAAGGCAATGGCCTGGTCGAAGAAACCGCGTTCTTCATTCACGCGCCAATGCACGGTAGTGCTCGAAAGCTGCGCGCAGTTCTGCATACCCACATGCCTTACGCGACTGCGCTAGCAATGTTGGATGAACCAGATTTAGTTATGGCCAGCCAGAATGCCCTTGGCTATCGCGACGATGTTTTTTATGACTGCGATTACAACGGCTTGGCACTAGATCGTTCGGAAGGTGAGCGAATGACGCGAGCCTTGGGGGACAAGTCAATCTTGTTACTTCGTAACCACGGAATTGTCACAACAGGTGCAACAGTTGCTGAAGCCTTCCATCATCTATATTTCTTTGAGCGCACCGCCGAAGTTCAAGTGCTTGCGCAATCAACGGGTCAGACTATTCGCGAAGTTCCAAAAGATATCGTGGACATGACTGTTGAACAATTTAAAGATTCGACACATCTAAATGGCTACAGTCGAATTGATTTACATTTTGCGGCATTAAAGCGAATGTTAGATCGCAGTCAGCCAGATTACGCTGCCTGAAGTTTCTAGAACTTGTAAATCACGTCTGCAAAATTCGGCGTAGCAAATAAGTAAAGAATCCGAAGCGGTTCGTCATCGTAATTATTGATTTGATGTAGCGCATCGCCAGGAATGTAAACCATGGTGTCAGTTTCTACTTCATACTCAACGTGCTCGATGGTGACTTTACCTTTTCCACTTAATACGTAATAGGTCTCGGGCTGTAAATGCCGGTGAGCTTCCAGGGATTCACCTTTGAACACTCGCGCAACTCCGAGCACCATGTCAGTATCTTCGTCATCATTGACGCCTTGCAAAGCTTTCCAAGTGACTTTGCCGCGCGCAGCAACCTGGTCATCTGGCCAGCCGGACCAGTCACCTTCAGATAACTTGCGAATAATTGGCTCCACGCCGAGTTCCTTGTCTTTGCCTTAATTCTAGGCGTTTGAGTTATCGCGTGTGGCCGAAGATCAGGTGAGTTTGGGCATTACGAACGTTGGGATCACTTGTTAAGTGCATCTGGATAAATTCTCGCAAAGACTCAGAATCCGACACCGCAACGTGGATTAACAGGTCTTCGTTTCCGGACACATGAAATATCTGCACGACATTTCCAGCTGAACTGATGCGCTCAATCATTGGTTGCATAGTTACTTCATCTTGTCGCCGTAACGATAAAAAAACAATTGCCTGCACACCAAGGCCAATTTTGTTGTAATCAACATCGAGTGTGAACTTTCGAATGACTCCGCGCAGCACCAACCCTCGTACTCGCATCAAAGTTGTGGAAGCGGCCAACCCAACAATTTCGGCTAATCTCGAGTTTGCAACGCTGGCGTCAGTGTTCAATTGGTTGAGGATTTCAATATCCAGGTCATCTAGCACCGAATTTTTGTTGGAAATTCTCATTTGTTAGCATTCCTTACGAATATTTAGGTGAATTTGCCAATTGTGCCAAATAATGTTCGTTTAATCTGCGGTTCACCAAATTACTTGCCAAAATCTCAGCATGACTAAGCCAATTTCATTTGCCACACTTGCAGCTCATGCCGGCCGAGAAGACTTAACGGACTTAGGCGTTCATGCGTTGCCGATAGATCTTTCCACCACTGCGCCGCTGGTCGATATTGACTCAGGTGGTCAGGCCTATGAAGTGATGGCAACTGGCGGAGTCCATGCCGGCCAATCCAGCACAGTGTATCGACGCCTTTGGAACACAACCGTGGCTCGATTCGAATCTGCAATGGCACAACTTGAGACGCAGCGTATGGCTAAAGATGGAAAGTCGGTTTCGGAATTTCAAGCCGTCGCATTTGGAACTGGAATGGCAGCGATCAGTGCTGTTTGTTTGTCACGTGTTAAAGCTGGCAAAAATCATGTCGTTGCAGTTCGCCCACTTTATGGTGGCACTGATCATCTCTTGGCAAGTGAACTGTTTGGTGCAAGTGTTAGTTTTGTTGAGGCAGATCAAATCGCAGCAGCAATAACTCCTGAGACCGGACTGGTAGTCGTTGAAACACCAGCTAATCCGACACTTCAACTTTTGGATTTGGCTGACATCGTCTCGCAAGCTGGAGATGTTCCTGTGATGGTCGACAATACTTTCGCAACCCCGGTACTCCAACAGCCTTTGGAGTTTGGCGTTACTTTTGTTGTGCATAGCGCTACGAAATACATCGGCGGCCATGGCGATGCAATGGGCGGTGTTGTTGTTACAACTGAAAAGCATGCCATTGAGCTTCGCCAAGTCCGCGCAATCACTGGAGCGTTGCTAGATCCACAATCTGCCTACTTACTGCACCGCGGACTTCCAACACTTTTGATTCGGGTTTTGACTGCGCAAAATACGGCAAGTGAATTAGCCAATTGGTTCTTAACGCAATCAAAGATCAGCGATGTGTATTACCCAGGATTACCAGGGGGAGACGCTAAGGAATTGATTGGCAAACAAATGCAAGGTCCGGGTGCAATGATTGCTATCAATATGCATGGTGGCTTCGAGGCTGCGCAGACACTTTGCAAAAACCTCTCAATGATTACCCATGCAGTTTCGCTGGGAAGTACAGATACCTTGATCCAACATCCAGCTGGCTTAACTCATCGGCCAGTTGCAAGTGAGGCGAAACCTGGTCAGGGAATCTTGCGAATATCCGTTGGTTTAGAAAGCGCAGCGGATCTAATCGCAGACTTTGAAACGGCCCTCAACCACGTGAATTAAGTCTTGCGAAAACGGACGTAAGCCCTTAGACTGGAGTTAGTTGAAGGTTCAACTACCGCCTTAGGAGGCCACAATGCCTGCAATCACCGCTGACACATTGACTTTGCCGCGACTAGTGGTCGCCCCTGATTCAAAAGCCCGCAAAGTAAAAATGATTACTAGTGCGCCGCAGGCCTACGAAGGTGAAGGGTTTCCAGTTCGCCGCGCGTTTGCGGGAATTCCAACTGCAGATCTTGATCCGTTTATTCTCATGGATCAAATGGGTGAAGTTGAATACTTGCC
>DJBM01000142.1:3543-4603 GCA_002430405.1 Actinobacteria bacterium UBA5976 | reverse complement strand
TATTTAATGGATGGCCGATTCCTGCATCAAGATTCACACGGCGGTGGCGGCATTATTAAAGAAGGTGGCACGCAGTATATGACTGCGGGCGATGGCATTTTGCACATCGAAACCCCGCCTGAAGATTTAGTTATGTCTGGTGGAATCTTCCATGGCGTGCAGCTTTGGATTAACTTGCCCAAGGCCAAAAAGCGAATTGAACCGGCCTACCAAGACTTGCAGGGTTTGGATTCAGCTTTGGTGACGAGCAGTGACGGTGGCGCATTAGTTCGCGTACTCGCTGGAAACATTGATGGCCACTCTGGTCCTGGAATTTCTCACACTCCGATCACAATTACGCACGTATCACTTGCCCCTGGAGCACGAGTAGATATTCCATGGCGCGCTGACTTCAACGCCTTGGCATATGTATTAAATGGCACTGGAAATATTGGACCCGCTAATCAGCCAATCCAAACGGGCCAAATGGCAGTACTTGTAGATGGCGATCACATCACGATCCAAGCCGATCAAATCCAAGAAGCTCGTCTTGATGCCCTGGATATTTTCCTAATTGGCGGTATTCCATTGCGCGAGCAAGTTTTCCAATACGGCCCATTTGTTATGAGCACTCGCGAAGAAGTTATGCAGGCTATGGAGGATTACCAAAAAGGTCGCTTCGGTCACATCCCAGTTGATGCGATCATGCCGCACCGAGCATAGCCAAGGCGAAATTACCTCGGAAATTTACAACTACTTATACTGATCTCATGTATGACATCGCCTTAAGTATCAACGCATGTGTGCGATCAAAGACGCGCGCCGAAATTGCTTGGCTAGTCTCACCCAATTTAGGTGTTAACGCTTTGGCGCTAACTCCAGGCGGCGGTCGCATCGGAAAAATCTTTGAGGGTGCTTTCGATGGTGTTATGTCGGATTATTCAAATCGCAAACTTCCATCAGGAAGATTGTTGAACGTTCTCGTTAACGAATTTGAAGCCACGATTTCCGGAATTCCAGTTGGGACAAATGCCCAGTTCCTAGTCGTGCCAGCTGACGCCTTTGATCCGGACACTTGGCC
>DJBM01000142.1:0-3415 GCA_002430405.1 Actinobacteria bacterium UBA5976 | reverse complement strand
GATCCGCAAACTGCTGAATTATTTGCAACGGGCGCGACAGGTTTCCAGGTCCACCCAGATCGCGTCATCTCAGTACTATTCCCAGTCACCAGGCTGGTCGTTGCCGGTCAAGGCCCAAACGCCGAAGCGATCGCCGCTTTAGGCAAAACTTTGGGCTGGAATGTGTCGGTAGTTATGCGAAATGACTTGGCAATTGGCCTGCTCGCATCACTTTCGCCATTAGATGCGGCCATCATCATGGGCCATGAAGTAGAAATGTCGAGTCGAAACTTAGGCGCTGCAATTGAGGGTAATGCTGGATATATCGGCGCACTTGGCTCGGCAAAAATGCAACAGGATCGGGCAGATTGGCTGGCTTATCAAGAAGTAACTGATCTATCGCGGGTGCATGGACCCGCTGGGCTAAAAATCTCGGCAAGTACGCCGGCTGAAATAGCAGTCTCGGTAATTGCCGAAATCATCTCGGTTTTGAAGCAAAACTAAGCAACGCAGGGTTTCCCCGACCAAATACTGAGATATCCAGAGTCATTTAGCCGTTCTTGATTTTTCTCAATTCCCGCGAACTATATGCACTTGTGGTGTTAAAGTCATGTAAATCTTTACACCATCTACCGCATAGAAACTCGGGAGAACAAATGGCAATTGAGTCCACTGGCGCAGAACGTGGTAATCCACGCTTTTACTCCTTGATCGAAAATGCTCCAAAGACAGGCAAGTCCCCAACGATTTGGGCTTGGCCACAAATTACTGAGTACTTAAAAGTTGCCGGGCAACCCGTGCAAGGCCCCTGGCCACCAAGTCAAGAACAGCGACCAGATCCAGATGCTAATGATCTGCCAGTTGCAGTTAGAGACAATAAATAATTTTCGCACGCGAGTAAAAGTTTTAAAACGCACATAAGTTATCGAAAGGACAAAAATGTATCCCTCCAGGTTTGGTTACGAATCACCTAAGACAATCGAAGAGGCCATCGCGATTCTAGACTCATACGCGGGTGAAGCGAAGGTCCTTTCGGGTGGCCAAAGTTTGATCCCAATGATCAAACTTCGTTTCTCTGCGCCAGAAATGCTAGTTGACATCAACGGCATAGCAGGCCTTGACTATCACCGAGTTGATCCGGATGGCAGCATTCACATCGGCGCACTTTGCCGCCACGAAGAACTTGAAAACTGCGCGCTAATGGAAAAGCATGCGCCAACAATTGCGGCAGCTGCGCCACTGGTTTCAGATCCAATTGTTCGCACCCGCGGAACTTTCGTTGGTTCGGTTTGCCACGCAGACCCGCAAGGTGACTGGGCTGCAACAATGACGGCAATGGGTGGACACATAGTTGCGCAAGGTCCAAAGGGAACTCGTAACATCTCAATGAAAGATTTTGTTATTGGGCCATTCCAAAACACACTCGCATTCAACGAAATTGCAATCGAAGCGGTTATCCCAGCGCCAAAGGGTGTTCGAGTCGGTAACTACCTAAAGCTGGAACGTCGCGTAGGCGATTTCGCAACTGCGTCTGTCGCTGTTTCACTGGAGATGAAGGGCGACACTGTTATCAGTGCTGGAATCGCATTGGCTAGTGTCGGGGGTCGCACTATTGATGCCTCCGCAGCAGGTCAAGCACTTGTTGGCAAAAAGATCACACAGGAATTGATAGCGGAAGTTTCGGCAGCAGTTGCAGCAACTGCTGAGCCTCGCACTGATCATCGCGGATCATCGGACTACAAACGTCAGATAGTAAAGACATTTGTTTCTCGAATTCTCAACGGACTTGCAACAACATCACAGAAAGCAGCCTGAAAATGACCAGTCTTTATGACGAAGTACAAGCAGCACCAGCCCCTGGCGTTGTTACTCGACGGGTGACCATCAAGGTCAACGGCGATGATCGCACAGTAGATGTTGAACCACGCTTACTACTTGCACACTTGTTGCGCCAAGGTCTAAAAATGACCGGTACGCACTCGGGCTGCGACAGCAGTAACTGCGGTGCGTGTGTAATTCTCTTTGATGGTCGACCAATCAAGAGTTGCACAATGCTCGCAGTTCAGGCCGACGGCCATAGCCTTGAGACAGTTGAAGGTCTTGCATCCGCAAGTGAACTTCACCCAATTCAAGAAGGCTTCAAGGAAGAACACGGCTTACATTGTGGCTTCTGCACTCCAGGCATGATGCTGGCTGCAAAAGCACTTCTAGACAAGAACAACGACCCAACAGAAGACGAAATTCGCTGGGCACTTTCCGGCAATTTATGTCGATGCACCGGTTACCAAAATATCGTTAAGTCAGTTCTCTGGGCCGCAAAAAAAATGCGCGCAGAATCAAACTAGGTTGGAGTTTTAGACATGGCATTAGACGAAATTAAAATTGGTGGACTTGGTGCAAGCCGCCGCCGCGTTGAGGACAACCGTTTCATCCGTGGCAAGGGTAACTACATCGATGACATCGTGTTACCTGGCATGTTGCACATGGAAATCCTTCGCAGCCCAGTTGCTCACGCTCGCATCAAATCTATTGATGTCAGCAAGGCATACGACATTCCTGGAGTTCGCTTAGTGCTCACTGGCGAAATGATGGCAGCTCGTAACTTGGCATGGATGCCAACTCTTTCCTACGACACCCAAGCAGTACTTGCTACTGACAAAGTGCGCTTCCAGGGACAAGAAGTTGCCGCAGTTATTGCTGATGATCCATACATCGCTAAAGATGCATGCGAAGCAATTGTTGTTGAGTACGAACAACTTCCAGCGATTGTTAATCCAATGCAGGCTATGGCAGCAGATTCTGTAGTTATCCGTGATGACAAGGAAAACCAGCCTGGCAACAAAGTTTTCGATTGGGAAATCGGCGACAAGGCTGCCACAGATAAGGCATTTGCAGATGCTGATGTTATTTCAAAGATGGAACTGCACTACCCACGTTCCCACCCATCCCCTATGGAAACTTGTGGCTCAATTGCAGACTTCGATCGCGCAACTGGCAAGTTAACGGTTTACATGACTTCGCAGGCACCGCACATTGTGCGCGCCGCAGTAGCCATGGTTGCCGAACTTCCAGAACACATGATCCGAATTGTTTCTCCTGACCTTGGTGGTGGCTTTGGTAACAAAGTGCCAATTTACCCAGGCTACGTAGTTTCGATTCTTGCTTCGATTTTGACCGAGCGTCCAGTTAAGTGGATTGAAGATAAGACCGGAAACTTAATTTCAACTGGCTTTGGTCGCGACGTTTATCTGCAAGGTGAATTAGCGCTTCGCAAAGACGGCAAGATGCTTGGAATGCGCATGAAGACGATCTCTGATCACGGCGCGTTTTATGCAGATGCCCAGCCAAGCAAGTTCAAGATTGGTCTGATGCACTCAACATTTGCGTGCTACGACATTCCAGCAGCTCACCTCGAGTCCGTTGGTTACTACACCAA
>DJBM01000077.1:9415-13282 GCA_002430405.1 Actinobacteria bacterium UBA5976 | reverse complement strand
GGGATGTGCTAAAAGTTGTTGCAGTTGATGACTGTGGCGTTCGCATTAACCCAATGGTTGTTGAAGGACAAATCATGGGTGGGCTTACCGAGGCATACGCAATGGCGAGCATGCAGTACCAGACCTATGACTCAGAAGGTAACTGCATCGGCGCTAACTACATGGACTACTTGCTACCAACAGCTTGGGAAACTCCAGGCTTTGAGTTGCATGAAGTAGTTACACCTTGTCCGCACCACCCAATTGGTGCCAAGGGCGTTGGCGAGTGCGCAACCGTTGCCGGACCTGCTGCTTTCGTAAACGCGGTAATTGACGCCGTTGGTCACACCGGTGTTCGTAACATCGACATGCCAATGATGCCAAACCGGGTATACGAAGCACTTACCACCGGTAAAGACATCAGTGGAATGCCACCAGTAAAAATGGGTGATTAATTGTGAAAACTTTTAATCCAAACTCGGGCCTTAAGGAGGCATCATGCTGATCTCGCAATCGTTTGAAGTAAAGCAGCCAATTGACGCTGTGTGGAAATTCTTTGATGACATTCCACAAGTTGCAGCGTCAATTCCAGGAGCTAACCTTTCCAAGGAAATTACTAAGGACAAGTACGAAGGTGGCGTAGTAGTCTCCGCCGGACCAGTAAAACTGGAATTCGATGGTGTTGCCGAAGTTAAGAGTCGCGACAACGCAAAGAAGATTCTTGTTCTGGATGCATCAGGCGCGGACAAGAAAGGTCGCGGCGCTGCTTCGATCTTGTTGACGGCTTCGCTAAACCAAATTGCTGGTGGCACCAAAGTGGATCTTTCAATGGATCTTGTAATCTCTGGCGCGGCTGCTAACTATGGTCGCGGTCTGGTTGCAGACGTAACTGCGGTGTTAGTAAACACTGCAACTAAAAACATGGAAGCTCGCATGGATGCAATTTCCAAGGGCTTGGATCCAAATTCAATTGGTGGCGCAAAGGCAGCAAGTGGTCTAGCGATTGGTGTTAACGCATTCAAGCGGGCTACTGGTCGAGTACTTGCTCGCTTCTTCCTGCCTTACAAGCCTTTGGCACGACGGTAGAAGGGGACAGAGATGAGTATTTGGGCAATTTTTAACATCGCACTTGTTGTGGTAATCATTCCAGTTCTGGTTTGGTTGCTAAACATGGTACTTAGCGCATTGGAACGAATCCGCGGCGCAGCAGATGATGCACTCGCTGGCGGCGTCGCCCTAATTGGCGAACTCGGCACCACACCTGCACTGTTGGAAACAACAGATGAAACTATCAAAGAAGTTGCAAACGGAGCCGTGCGTTATGCCGGATCAGTTGCAAAGTTATTGGGATAAGGGGATAACAATGGAAACCGTATTTGTAGTCTCACTAGTGATCTTTACGATCATTATCGCTGCAGCCGCACTTGGCTTAATCCGCGTTATTCTTCATCTGCGTGCAGTCGTAAAGACTTTGGACGCTCTCGATGGTGGCGTAGCGGTAATTGTCGCGCAAACATCAACCGTGCCAAGCACAGTTGATTCAGTTAATGCCAGCTTGGCGCCAGTGCGTAACTTCGCAGAATCGATTTAGGGGTAGCTATGAGTGATTTCTTTGGTACCCATACAGGTTGGCTTTTGGGATATGTAATTGGTCTAGTCGTAGTACTAGTAGTCGTTGCATTAGTAGTACCGATTCTGCTGTTGGCAGGTCGCATCGGTGGCCAAGCAAAACGAATTAACACTGGATTAATGGCTGCAGAGAAAAATACTGCCGGCCTTAAGAAACTACGCACCACGATTGAGTCAGCAACAAACATCGTTGCCGGCCTAAATCGCGGTCGCACTAAGCTTGGAGGCTGAAAATGGATAGCACAGTAGAAACATTGTGGACCGTTGCAAACATCCTTGGCATTGTTGTTGTCGTAGCAGTAGCTGCGCTTCTAACAATCTTGGTGCTCTTGGTTCGCACTATTGATAAGCGCGTTACAGCTATCAAGGCGACCTTGGCAGCAGCTAAGGACAATACTTCAAACACTGCGTTAATTGGTGTAACAGCCGCTGGCGTAGATGCCGTATTAGCTGAAGGCCTAGAGCATCACTTGTTCTTAGGTCGCGTTCTAGAGAAGGTGCGCTCATGAGCTCGTTAGCATTGTGGTCAGTAATAGATGTAGTAGCTCTAATTGCCGGACTTGCCGTCTACTTATTCATAGTTGGTCGCCAACTTACAAAAGTTGCTGGCACCCTAGAAGAAGCTGCTGATCTAGTTTGGGAAATTAAAAAAGACGCCGAAGTTATTCACGGCGGCCTAACCCAGATTAATTCAACTGGCGGAATCGTTGCCGGAGCACTGCCACTGCTTTACACAATGGCTGAAGGCATCGTGACTGGCGCAACTTATGTGGCAGAACCTGCGGGCACGGAACGCGAAGTTGCTAAACCAGCGATGGGAGTTCGTCGTTCGCGTCAAATGCATGGCGTTGGCGTAGACATAGATTAAATTTCTTCGAGATTTAATCAAATAAATACAGAAAAGTATCTAAAAAATGGCCTCACGAAAGTGGGGCCATTTTTGTGTTTCTAATTAGAAGTGTTTGGATCCCGATTAGTTGTAAGCGGATCAGTTACTTGAGTTGAGTATTCCCCAATCCATTCATCTTTCCAAGACTTATCAAATTTTTCTTCGTTACAACTTGGCGCATAAATTGCAAGCAATTCTTCGCAGACTAATTGGCGATGTTTTGGTAATCCGCCCGGTATTTCATAGTAAGCAACGTGCAAATTATATTTATCACCAGCGCGCGCAATCCAGGCTGGGGAACGGCGATGCTTAAATGGAAATCCAACGGTAGTTAGATCCTCAGAGTGTCCGACGAAGATTACCGAATAATCCTGCGGTTTACCTTCGATGTCGTTGCGGCTGAGGATTGCATAAACTGCAGGAACTTTTGGCGCAGTCCATCCCGAAAGTACCCGTGGCCCCTCGAATGGATAACCCGCTAGCGTGCCGAGACGAATCATTCGAGCTCTAAATCAATATCGAAGAAATCTTCTTCTTCACTCATGGTGTCGGCGTCAGTAATTTCCCATTTAGGTAGGGAAGTCTTGGCAATTGCAGCTTCAAACAACTTGCGACCTTCATTAACGGCGTCGACTGCAGATTCGGCCTCCACCATAATTTGGGCGCCGTAGGAAGTCGTTCCCATACCGGATGCGATACCACTGAGCGGGGCAACGGCGTCAGCCAACTCCACGATCTCATCGAGTGTCATGTCACGATCGCCATGTGCAACTAAAGAAACGCTAAATTTCATAATCTGTTATCCCATCTTTGATAGTTCGCGTGCAAATTCTTCGATGCTTTTATAGTTATGACCCGAATACACCTTGTCGATGTATGGATCTGCAACCATCATGCCAATAGTATTTGGTACGTATTCTTCGTTGTCACCCTTATGTGGGTTCACCCAAACTACCCGATGAGCGAGCCGAGCTAGCGTCTGCATGGACTTATCTAAAACTTGGGGTTGTCCCTGGTCTAAACCATCAGAACAGATCACAACAATGGCCCCGCGCCCTAATCGCGCCCTACGGGATTCCTTAATAAAGGTGGTAAGTGAATCGCCAATTCGAGTGCCACCGTCCCAGTCCAGAACTGCTTCGCCAGCAAGGCGCATAGCTTCATCGGGAGTGCGCTTATCAATGGACTTAGTGATTCGGGTCAGCCGGGAACCAAAGCAGAAAACTTCAACTTTTGTGTTTGCTCGCCGGGCGGAATAAGCCAGTTGTAATAAGTTACGAGAATAGTCAGCCATGGATCCAGAAACATCCAAAATGAAAACTATAGGTCGTAGTTTTTCTTTGCGCTTAATGAAAACTAATTCATTTGGT
>DJBM01000077.1:6256-9285 GCA_002430405.1 Actinobacteria bacterium UBA5976 | reverse complement strand
CATAGTTTCGCGAGCCATCCGGCGCATGTCAAGGATTTTCCCCTTAGGGCTGGACTGCGTGCGAAATGTCCGCCGCATCGGAGGGGAGACCCGAAGCATGGAGATCAATTTGCGAAACCGATTAAGTTCCTCGGGAGTACAGTCCGCAAATGCTTTATGCCGGGCAACATCGGCAGCTGATGCCATGTAGCCCATGCGACTTTCGTCCTCTTGCACGTCTCCAGGTAATCCTTGTTCCACATTTGGCACTTCTAAAGTTGCCCCAGCATTTGCTGAGGACTTGAGCTTTAGTTTTCGTTGATCAGTTTCGCCCGATTCGATCGTTAGAAAGAAGGCTTGGAAGCGCTTGTTGTAAAGCGGAACATTATCCTTTTTGCGCACCAAGGTTGTGCGGCCACTCCAATAGACATCCATGACGTCAGTTGCATCCAGGACTGCAATGCCCGAGAGGAAAGTGATTACGTCATCTGATCCAATGACCATGCCGTGAGTTCGCAGGTCTTGGGCAAACTCAATGAAGAGCTCGTCGAATCCAGTTAAATCAGGAGCTAGGGACGATGTCATTTAGGTTCTTAAGGGTGAAGTCCAGATCATCGCGATCCTTAATCACTGCGCCAATCGTGTCAGCAGCGCTTGATTCGGTTAGATCGGTGGCGCCTAAAGCGTCAAGTGATTCAACCCAGTCAATAGTTTCGGCAACGCCCGGGACTTTTTCAAGCTCCATGTCTCGAAGCTGATTGACCGCGCCAACTACTTGAGTAGCAAGGCGTTCACTGATACCTGGCACGCGGGCCCGAACAATTTCAATTTCGCGATCTGCGGTTGGGAAGCCAATCCAGGTGTAAAGACAACGACGCTTAAGTGCGTCATGCAATTCGCGCGTGCGGTTAGAAGTCAAAATCACAATCGGGCGGGTGACGGCAGCAATAGTGCCAATTTCAGGGATCGTAACTTGGAAGTCTGATAACAACTCAAGCAAAAAAGCCTCAAATTCGTCATCAGCGCGATCTACTTCGTCGATTAAAAGTACGCAGCCTGCTCCGGCGCGAATAGCTTTAAGTAGCGGTCGCTCTAGTAGGAATTTAGGACTAAAAAGTTGCTCATCAGAATTTCCAGTAAGTTCAGCATTTGTCAGGGAGCGAATATGAAGCATCTGGCGGGCATAATCCCATTCGTAAAGCGCGTGATTTGTATCAATGCCTTCGTAGCACTGCAGTCGAATCAATTCGCGCTGGAACAAAACTGCCAAAGTCTTTGCAAGTTCAGTTTTACCTACGCCAACCTCACCTTCAAGTAAAAGTGGTTTGCCAAGTTTTAATGCGATCAAAATCGAGGTTGAGAGGCCGCGGTCAGCAATGTATCCAAGTTCCCGCAGATCTTTAGTTAATTTCTCAACAGTTAAATCTGCAAATGGGCGAGCATCACTCATAAGAAATCCGAGTTCTTCGACTTGTTAGTTTTGTTGGCCAAGAATTAGGTCGCCAATTGAACCGCCGGAGGCGAGCTTTCCTTCGCGAGCTAACTTTGCTTTCCACGCCGTGGCGACACTAGTTCCTTCTTCGCCAAAGCCCTCATAAGTAACATCTTTCATGTTGCGACACACCTTATTTGGGTTGCACTCTTCATCAAGCTCAGCCATGGTGGCAGGATTACCTTGCCAAATTGATTTGATTGCCTCGGCAGCCGTTGCAGTTTCTTCTGACATGTGAATCCTCCCGAAAACAATGGACTTTATGGAATAACCGTACCATGTGGACACTAGATGCGCGTGGCGAAAATCCTTGACTGGCTGGGGAAATTCGGGTGGCAAGTGCTTGCTTTGCCACCAATCGAGCCAGATAATTGCGACTTAGCATAGGGCTCGATAGAACATATCTTTATAGACTTGGGCAATGCGCAGATTAATTGAAGTATCCCGATTCGTTGTAATTGTGCCTGCATTGGCGGCCATAGTTGGAGCGATTGTGCTGATGATCTTGGGCTCATTCGAAATCCTGCTGGCCGCTTTAGGGGTAGTCGTTGATCAAGTTCCAATGAAAGAAACCATTGTCGATGTGCTGGCATCCGTTGATGCGATTTTGTTGGGAACCGTGTTACTCGTTATCGGGTATGGACTCTATGAACTGTTTGTGGACACGAATATTGATGTCCCAGATTGGTTAGAAATTAACAATCTGGATGACTTAAAGGCCAAACTTATTGGCGTAATCGTTGCCATCATTGCGGTTATTTTTGTTGGTGAATTAGTTGATGCTAAGTCGGCGAATGATGTCATGTATTACGGAATTGGCGCTGGCGCGGTCGTTCTAGCGCTGGCAGCATTTAGCCTTAATTCAAAAAAGTAAGACTTCTTGCTTTGGCTAAATTGATTTAAGGCCACGTTCCAAAACATCAAGAAATATGTCGACTTCTTTGGTCCCGATAATCATCGGTGGCTTAATTTTCAAAACATTTTCCGCTGGACCATCGCTGGATAAGAAGACTCCGTTTTCACGAGCGAACTCGATCAAGTCTTTCGTTACTTTCGTACCGGGAGATTGCGACTCTCGATCCGTTACAAATTCCACGCCAATAAACAATCCACTACCGCGAACATCGCCGATGGTTTCGATTGATTTACCAAGTTCGCGCACGCCATTCATTAAGTAGTTACCTACGGTTAGCGCATTGCGCTGTAATGATTCATCAACAATCACATCTAAAACAGTTTGGCCAATTGCTGCTGAGACTGGGTTGCCACCGAATGTATTGAAGTATTCCATGCCCGTCATAAAGGAGTGGGCAATTTCTGGAGTGGTAACTACTGCAGCTAATGGATGACCACTGCCAAGTGGCTTACCAATTGTCACGATGTCAGGAACTACATCATGCAATTCAAAGCCCCAGAAGGTTTTACCCATACGACCCATGCCAATTTGCACTTCATCGGAAATGCAAAGCCCGCCGGCGGCTCTAGATACTGCAAAAGCTTGCTTTAAGAAACCTGGCGCAAGTGGAACTTGACCGCCTGAACTAACAATGGATTCTGA
>DJBM01000077.1:5707-6147 GCA_002430405.1 Actinobacteria bacterium UBA5976 | reverse complement strand
AACTAACAATGGATTCTGAAATAAATGCACAAAGTGGTTGGTCCAAGGTTTTCAAAGTGCTGGCAAAGTCAGCCGCATATTTTTCGCCTGAACCTTCGCCTCGATGGATACCTTTATAGGCATCTGGAATAGGCGCGACTCGAACATGATCTGGACAGCCTTCGCCACCAGGTCCGTTGAATTTGTATGGGCTGATGTCGATAATGCTGGTGATGTGACCGTGGTACGCATGTTCCAAAACCATCATGCCGTTGGCCTTAGTATGCGTTCTGGCTAACCGCAGGGCTAAGTCGTTGGCCTCACTTCCGCTATTCACGAAGAACACAACGCTGAGTGGATCTGGCAGAGTTCCAGCTAGCGCGCGCGCATATTCAATAGCGTTCTGATTCCAATAACGAGTGTTGGTGTTGAGCGTAAGCATTTGTTTGTGCGCCGCAGCC
>DJBM01000077.1:1107-5482 GCA_002430405.1 Actinobacteria bacterium UBA5976 | reverse complement strand
GCATTTGTTTGTGCGCCGCAGCCACGACGCGGGGATGACTATGGCCAAGGTGAGCAACGTTATTGACCAAGTCCAGATACTTGCCACCATCCCTGTCATATAGATATGCACCTTTGCCGCTAACAATTTCTAGGTGCTTTTGGAAATTCAGGCTGAGTGCACGAGACAACACGACTTCGCGTTCTTGCGCCAAAGTCTCGGTTTTCATGTGAGCGTGAACATCGGTGCCCTCAGGAATTCGCAGAATTAAGTTGGGATTCGGGCACATACTGCGCCAAACCGGTAATTCGCTGACGGCAGCAACGCCCCAAATGTCATGAGCCATGTCGCATAAATCTATGATGAGTTGGAAATGGGTATGTGGTGGCCAGCCAACATTTACTTCTTCCGTTCCCATGGTGGCGATTTGCTGACCAGATTTGATTTCCTTGCCAACCGATAGGCCATCTAATGATGCGCGCGATAGGTGAGCGTAAAGCGTATGGAATTTAACACCCTGATCTGTTTCATGCTCCAGGACAATCATTGGTCCATTGTCTAGATGCGCAGTGTTGTCATGAAATAAGAAGACTTTGCCATCAAGGGCTGCGTAAACCGGTGTGCCAGCTGGCGCAAATAGATCAACCGCTAAATGGACAGTACGAGATTCTTTACCTTCGTCGACAAAAAAATCTGATTCATAAACATTTCGATCTTCGCAATAATGGCCAATAGCAACATCAGCGCCAGCGGATTTCATTTCAGCCTCAATGGCCTCCCACGAGCGAGCAATGTTTTTGTTCTCACCTGACCAGTCCAACCAGATTTTCTTGGCTTGCGCAAACGGTGGCATTACAACATCAGAGATCTTGGCGTCAGTTGTCGCCAGCCACTGACGAACGTGGCGACTGTCTGGATGTGCTTCGTAACCACAAGCATTTCGCAGGCGATAATGTGACAAGCGATCAGAAACTGAAGTCAAAGCGGGAAGTAGCGCTTGGAAAAAGTCTTGTGAGACCCCCAAGTATTCATTGTCAGGATCAGCTGCAAGTTGGCGATGTGCCATCACGACGCTGGTGGCTACGCGCAAGCAAATTAAATCAAATAAGACTTCTAATTCGGCAGGTGATAGCGGCGCAACTTCGTGGTACCCGCGCACAATCGAATAGATACTTGCAACCGGATCGCGAGCGTCCAGTTGATAAGCACAACCAACTGCTAGACCGCAAACACGCGGGGCATAAATCAAGTCACCAAAATCAATAAGACCGACAACGGAGCCTTCGTTAATGACTACATTATTGTCATTTGCATCGTTGTGAATTAGTTGGTGGGGGAGTGCCTTGACTTTGGCAAGTGTGCCGTTGATTACCCGGTCCAAAATCAATTTCACATGTGCTTTGAGATCTGCATCTTTTATTAATTCAATATCATCAACAAGAGATTGCACCTGCAGCGCGTTCCACCCAAATGGTCGATCAAGCACGTTTCGATGCTTATCCACAGCGACTTTGCCAAGCTCGTTATCCACTGTCGCGATCAATTTACCCAACGCAACTTTGTCTTTGTCAGAAGTCTCACTTGCCGACCAAAGTTCACCAGGGATCCAAGTCAACATTCTGGCAAATTGCACATTTTCAATCGCAACTAGCGTTTTTCCTTGGGAATTAGGAACAGTTCTTGGAGTGGTGAAACCTGGAAGATCGCTGAGTTGAGCGAGCGCAAGTTCTTGAAGTTCGACTTGGGTGACTTCCTCGCGACTATGAATCTTTAGGACATATTTCTGCGCACCGCTGGTAACCAAGAAGTTTGGATTACGTTCACCAGCAAGAGGGTTTATTGTGCCAGTAATTCCAAAGTACTTTTTTGCAATGTCATGTGCCACAGTTTTCTCCATACGCTAATCGTAGCGAGTGTGGTTTGTGGAGGTTCAGGATTCACTGACTAGGAAGTATTGCGCGTGAATGCTTTGAGTGCCTTCGCTAGCTCGCAATAACAACTGAAGCTACGCCACCTTTAGGACGAAAAGTCGCTCTTGGTTCTGGTCGCGGCAATTGGGAAGCAATTGGCTTAAGCCTCTTAGTTCGCGCCATTTCTAACAAAATAAGATGTGCCTCGAGTAATGCGAATTGATCACCCAAGCACTTTCTAGTCCCAGCTAAAAATGGAAAATATGCCCCTCGTGGCAAGGTGTTATCCAAATCATTATGCCAACGCTCAGGCTTGAATTCATTTGGATCTGGAAAGTATGTTTCATTGCGATGGCTTGCGTATTGACTGATAATCACGTGAGCACCCTTAGGTATCCGAATACCATCAACTTCTACATCCTCGATGGCTCGGCGCGGGGAAACCCAAACTGGTGGTGCAAGGCGCAGGGCTTCAGCAAAAATCGCTTTTGTAATTGGAGCGCCAAGCACCGCTCTGATGTCAGGTGCCTTATCCATTGGTAAGTATTGGTCTGCTTCAAGCGCAACTTGTTGCCATAAGTCATCCCGATCACCCAAATAAGCAAGGGCCCAAGTCATCACATTTGCGGTGGTTTCATGGCCACTTAAAATCAAAGTTAGAGTCTCATCAGAAATCTCTCGGGCGCTCAACTTCTCACCATCGACAGTTTGTGCCTCAAGTAAAACTCCCATTAAGTCATCGCGTTTGACTCCACTTGCAATTCGCTCATTAACAATTCGTGTTGCTACATCATGGAGTTCATTAGCTGCTTTTTCAAACTTTCTAAAGTATGGAATTGGGAGATTATCGAGGCGATCAAGTCCTGGCAGCATGGTGCGCTCGATGCGATCTATTGCAATATGCATAGAATCTTGAACTCGCTTAGTATCTGCAGATATATCTGTACCAAATAAAATATCTGCAACTATGTCGAAAGTTAACGACATCATCTCAGGGCCAATAGCTACAACCTGGCCATCGCTCCAATTTGAGATGTGTTTGCGAGTAAGATTAAGCATTGTCTGGGCATAAGTTGAGATCTTGCTGATGTGAAATGGTGATTGCATCAGCCTTCTATGGCGAAGATGGATAGGTTCTTCATTAGTTAAAAGGCCACTTCCTAAAACTTTTCTCATCCGATCAAAGCCCACGCCCTTAATAAAGCTTCCCTGCTTGCTCACTGTTACCTCATTGACCATCTCGGGTGAGAAGGCGGTGATAAAGAGCTGGCCTGCTAGAAAGAATGAACTGCAATCGCCATATTCGGCCTTGGCATTTATAAGAAAGGCTGGGGTATCTTTTTGGAATCTCAAGGTTAGTAGGGGCGATCTTGGCCCATCTGGAATATTTAAGCCCTTTAGATCTCGCCGCTTTAGAGGCTTTGGCATCGGGGCGTATTCATCTGGCCTTGGGCTCTGAAATGGGGCTAGATCAACCATGGCTTCAAGGTAGGGCTTGCGTGTCTTAAAAGCCATTAGAACAGATGTTCGGCTAGACTTATCCCCATAACAGCGGCGAGCTGTTATACCCAACCAGAGCGGTTCCACATTTCCGCCGACTGCAAAGTCAGGCCGTCAGTGGCATTCCGTACCTTCTGGAGCCAACTACGAGAGAAGAGAGGCAAGACCGTGGCTAAAGAAGCCAAAGATCCAAATGAAAAAGCAAAACCCTCTGCCGAACGGCAGAAAGCCCTAGATACCGCGCTTGCTCAAATCGAACGTCAGTTTGGCAAGGGTTCAGTAATGAAGATGAGCGATCGAACAGCAACTCCAATTGAGGTTATTCCAACTGGATCAATTGCTCTTGATATCGCCTTAGGAATTGGCGGCATACCACGTGGCCGAGTTGTTGAAATCTTTGGACCTGAATCATCAGGTAAGACAACGCTAACTCTGCATGCAATTGCTAATGCACAGAAAAGCGGCGGCATTGCAGCTTTTATCGATGCTGAGCATGCCTTTGATTCTGAATATGCAAAGAAACTTGGAGTTGATATTGATGCGCTTCTAGTCACTCAGCCTGATACTGGCGAGCAAGCACTTGAAATTATGGACATGTTAGTTCGCTCTGGAGCACTTGATTTAATTGTGGTTGACTCCGTTGCAGCACTTGTTCCTCGCGCTGAAATTGAAGGCGAAATGGGAGATTCCCATATGGGACTTCAGGCTCGCTTGATGTCACAGGCTTTAAGAAAGATAACTGGCGCGCTAAGTCAGACCAAGACAACAGCTATCTTTATTAATCAGCTCCGCGACAAGATCGGTGTTTTCTTCGGCTCTCCTGAAACCACAACTGGTGGAAAAGCGCTTAAGTTTTATGCCTCAGTCCGTTTGGATATCCGTCGTATTGAAACTCTAAAAGATGGACAAGAAGCGGTTGGAAATCGTACCCGCGTCAAAGTTGTGAAAAATAAGATGGCTCCGCCATTTAAGCAGGCAGAGTTTGA
>DJBM01000077.1:468-914 GCA_002430405.1 Actinobacteria bacterium UBA5976 | reverse complement strand
GGCCAGGGTAAAGAGAACTCTCGCCAATTCCTTCTTGATAATCCTGCTCTAGCTAATGAAATTGAAGGCAAGATCCGGGCTCACTTTGCCGCGAGCGATGTCGATCCAGCTCTAGTTGCTGCAATCGATGAAGCCGCAGCTGATGTCGAGTTCTAATTCAGTAGAAGTTGAGAGCGACCCCTACCAAGTAGCTCAGACCATTGCCCTTATGGCACTTGGTCGAAGGGCAAAAAGTAGGGGGGAGCTCTTTAAGCTTCTCAAATCTCGCGGCATCGAAGAAGAGATTGCAAACGCAGTTCTCTTCCGCCTTGCCGAGCAAGGCTTTATCAATGATCATGAGTTTGCTCGCTACTGGAGTGAATCACGGCAGAGAACTAAGAAGGTCTCAAAGCGAATAATTAGCGGAGAGCTTCGCTCAAAAGGAATCTCGCCAGAGATAATTGAGT
>DJBM01000077.1:0-294 GCA_002430405.1 Actinobacteria bacterium UBA5976 | reverse complement strand
ATTGAGTGGATCACAAGTGATATCAGCGATGATGAAGAGTTTGCTAATGCGATGACTTTTGCCGAACGTAAGGCGAGAGCCGTTGCTAGCCTTGCACCTGAGGTGGCATACCGCAGATTACATGGAGCCTTATCAAGGCGAGGATTTTCTGGCCATGTTGTCTCTCGAGTATTGGCAGAGCTGGGAATTTCGCGCTCATAAATTAGCTCGATAGATAGATAGGTACGATTCGCTAGTGAGCCGTACCTATGTAATTCAAACTCTGGGCTGCCAGATGAATGTTCATGACTCTGA
>DJBM01000074.1:10924-14686 GCA_002430405.1 Actinobacteria bacterium UBA5976 | reverse complement strand
GTTTTTATGAGTATTTTTCGTCTATAAAAATAATCTTACGAAACGTTGACAAACTAACAGGACTGATCGTAACATTATTACGTAGCGATTCGCCAGTATTTCTGGCGCTAGGAGCAAGGGAGCTCGCAAATGAAGAAATTAGTTTTAGCAACAGGTTCAGCAGCACTGCTTTTGCTCACAGCTTGTGGTGGAGCAGCGGCTCCCGAAAGCTCCGCAAGCGGTGAAGCAACTTCATCTGGAATTGAATTAGTTACCGCAATGCCAGCTGGCGTTGGCCCGGTTGACAATGTGAACTGGAATTTGGCAGACGGTGAACCGCTATCGCTTGATCAAAACCTGTCTTGGAGTGGGTCACAAAATTTTGTTGGAAATTTGATGTGTGAGTCCTTGTTGTCCACAACTCCGGAAGGCGGTTTGGAGCCAGGTCTTGCGACAGACGTTTCCTACACAGACGCCACAACACTTGTAGTGAAGCTACGCGAAGGAGTGACCTTCTGGGATGGCAGCGCTTTAACTGCGGATGATGTTGTGTACTCAATCGATAAAGCTCGTACGAATGAAGTCTCACAGTTCGTAGGCGATTTAGCAGCCGTTGCATCCGTCGAGGCGACAGATGCTTCTACTGTGACAATTAAGCTCAGTGAACCAAATTCACTAATTCGCGGTGCTTTATCAACAGGTGCCGGGGCAGTGGTATCAAAGGCATCTGCTGAAGGAAATACAAACTTTGGATTACCTGGCGACACCTCGATGTCATGCACCGGACCTTACATGTTGAAGGAATGGACCGCAGGATCAAAGATTGTTGTTGAGTCGAATCCAACATGGTGGAACAAGGGTGACGGCAAGCAACTTACAAAGCAGATCACCTTCTCATTCATAACGGATCCAGCGGCAGCTGTTGCAGGATACGAAAGTGGAGAGCTTGATGGTGGCTTCTTGATTCCAGCTTCAAGCATTAGGGCTTTGCAGGCATCAACCGTTGGCACGCTTGGATTTGGCGATGGGTCAGCCTTTGGTGCTTGGGTACCAATCGTGAATACTGAGCGTTCGATGTCTAATCCAAAGCTTCGTGAAGCTCTAGCTAAGGCTCTCGACTATGCAAATATAGTTGCAACCGAGACCGCAGGAGCTGGGATTCCAGCTAAAGCCGTTGGTGTTCCAGGATCATGGGGATATGAAAAAGCTGCTTACCAAGCTGCTTGGGATTCATTGCCAGATCGGGTAACTGACCTAGAAGCTGCAAAGAAATTAGTTGCAGAATCTGGCGTAAGTAATCCAGAACTAGTGATTGCTGCTTGGTCCGAACTTCCGGATTCGGTAAATTCAGCACTGGTTTTGCAACAGGCTGCAAATTCAGTGGGATTCAACGCCACAATCGACAAAATAGGCTTTGATCGCGCTGCGGATTTGTACAGTGGGGCCAAAAAGGAAGATATCGATATCTTTGCTACCACCTATTTATCCTTTATTTGTGACCCTCTCTACATCTACTCGCAGATTGGTCTTGAGGCAGGTTCCGCAAACTGGGGTGGATATAGCAACGCCAAAGTCAGTGAACTTATAACGAGCGCGCTGGCGACAACCGACGAAGCGGAACGTGCAAAAATCACGATTGAAATCCAATCATTGTTAGTGGCCGATTATGCCTGGCTACCAACAACAACCTATCCGTCACCGTTCTTCATTAGTAATGAATTATCCGGAGCTATACCTACTGGCCCCGCACACCTATGGTCTGCATGGGCTGTAAATCTCGGCACGGCGAAGTAATCCAATTACCAACCGTAAATCACCACAAATAGAAACTTAGTCAGGCGAGAATTACTGAATGAGAAGGTATTTGTGGCGAAGGATAGGGCTGGGTGCGCTGACGATTGTCGCAACGACAATGTTGGTGCACCTAGCTCTCTATCTAGCGCCTGGTGATCCGATTGGTTACTTACTTAATGGCCGACCGGCAACACCTGAGCGGATAGCAGCACTGCGTGCCCAATACAACCTAGATGAGCCGTTTTTCACTCGATATGTCTCATGGATCACCGGAGTTTTTCAGGGAGATTTAGGAACTTCAGCTGCCTTTAATGCTGATGTTTCAACTCTGATAGCGTCGCGATTTCAAACAACCATGTACTTAGTTCTAATTTCGTTTGTTTTCATTTCGGTATTTGGTCTGACTTTGGGAATACTTGCGGGACTTCACAAAGGAGGCATCGATAGCTTCTCTATGGCTACGGCAACGATTTTGTCATCGATACCGGCATTCGTCGGTTCATTTATCTTGATAAATGTTTTTGCACTTCAACTTGGTTGGTTTCCAGCTATCGGTGGCGGAGACGGCAGCCTCTCATCTGCAATTTCACACATGACACTCCCTGCTATTGCGCTGGCATTCAGCGCAGGAGCGTTTGTTGCTCGAACTACTCGTGCATCAATCAGAGTTGAGAGTGCATCAGAGCACGTAGTCACGGCAACGGTGAGGGGAATCCCACGAAATAAAGTTGTTTCTAGGCACATAGTTAGAAATGCACTGCTGCCTGTAATAAGTCTTGGTGGATTGTTGTTCGTGGGACTCATTGTTTCAACGGCATTCGTTGAGCAGGCATTCGCAATAAACGGAATTGGTGGACTACTCGTAGTAGCTGCAAGGCAACAAGATTTCGCTTTAGTGCAAGCGATTACTTTGATTCTGGTCATTTCCTTCGTCGTAGTGAATTTGGCAGTCGATGTCCTCTACTGGATTTTGGATCCTCGCATAAGAAGTGAGGTCGCATAATGTCAATTGGACAAATTGCAATCGGAAGAAATCGTGGCTACCGAAAGCGCCTAAGTAAATTAGGTTTGCTCGGTTGGTTGGCAGTATTTGTGCTGTTCATTTTTGGCGTAATTGCGATTTTTGGATCTGCATTAGCGCCGCATGATCCAAACAAAATTGATTTGGCCTATTCCTATGTCGGACCGATTCCTGGCCACCCATTGGGATTTGATGAACTAGGCAGAGACCTGTTTTCACGACTACTTGTTGGAGCGCGAACAAGCTTGATCGGTCCAATTGTTTTGGTGATATCAACAACCTTGATTGGAACATCAATTGCAATCTTGGCTGCTTGGCGACGAGGTTGGACTGACGCTGGGTTAAGTGCCGGAGTTGACATAGCTGTGGCATTTCCAGGATTGCTGCTTGCGATTCTGCTATCAACAGTTTTTGGCGCAAGCCTTTGGGTAGCAATTGCTGCACTAACACTTGCCTACACGCCAAGCCTGGCGCGCTTGTTGCGCAGTTCTGCACTCCGCGAGACTGGAATGGATTACGTCAAAGCCCTAAAGGTTTTGGGATTTAGCGATAGCCAAATCATCTTCAAGCACCTGCTTCCAAATCTGGCGCCGTTTATCATCGCGCAAGCGATCATTATGTTCGGATACGCGACGCTGGATCTCGGTGGACTTTCATTCCTTGGCATTGGTGTTCAGCCGCCAACTGCAGATTGGGGAACCATGGTTGCCGCTGGTGCGTCTGGGCTGCTTCAAGGATATCCAACTCAGACTTTGGCGGCAGGATCATGTTTGGTTCTTACTGCCGTTTCATTCGCTGTTATTGGCGATCGCCTAGCGAGAATTTGGGGTGTCGAATGAGCCTTGTAGAAATTGAATCATTCACTCTTGATGTGGAGGTAGTTGAAGCTAGTGCTCGAGTAATTCACGAGGTATCGTTCAAGCTGGAAGCCGGGCAATCCATAGGAATTGTTGGTGAATCTGGTTCTC
>DJBM01000074.1:8045-10842 GCA_002430405.1 Actinobacteria bacterium UBA5976 | reverse complement strand
TGCAATCGCTGGGCTCAGTCCAGAGAACTCAGTTGTTGGCGGAAAGATTAGCTTTCAGGGTGAAGAAGTTTCTGCAATGGATCGCGAAAGACTGATGCAATATCGCTCTTCACAAGTTGCGATGATTTTCCAGGACCCTAGATCTGCAATTAATCCAGTTCGCAAAGTTGGAGATTTCCTAACTGAGAATGTTGTTACAAATTTAGGTTGGTCAAAATCTGATGCAAAAACAAAAGCAATCGAAGTCCTGACTGAAGTAGGCATTAGTAATCCTGAGAAGCAGTTAAAGGCCTTTCCTTCAGAACTTTCGGGTGGCATGCTGCAGCGCGTGATGATTGCATCGAATCTTTTGTGCCAACCTGATTTACTGCTTGCCGACGAACCAACAACTGCCCTAGATGTCACAACTCAATCTTCTGTCATGGCCTTGATTGATCAACTTCGCGTAAGTCGTGGCATGGCAATGATATTCGTCAGCCATAATCTCGAGCTGGCAACTGCGGTATGCGACAAGATTTTGGTTATGTATGCCGGACGAATTGTGGAGTTACTTCCAGCAGAAAATCTTCGCGAGAAGTCGCGTCATCCTTACACGCGAGCGCTATTGGATGCCAGGCCACGTTTAGATGGGCGTCAAAATCGACTTAATGCAATACCCGGTCAGCCAGCATCTGGACTGGAATGGACACAAGGATGCACGTTTGCCGCTCGCTGTGCATTTGCCCAAGATATTTGCAGGTCTGAGGTCCCGGTATTGCGCAAGATACAAGAGAGCGACGTTGCTTGCCATCGTGCAGATGAAATTGACTGGGATGTCTCATGAGTACTCCATTGATAAAGGTAAGCAATCTTTCAAAACAGTATGGTGACTTGCTTGCTGTTGCAGATGTAAGTTTTGAACTGCCACCACGCGGAAGCATTGGAATTGTCGGGGAGTCTGGATCCGGAAAAACTACAGTTGCAAAAATTTTGGTTGGTCTGGAAAGAGCAACCTCAGGGAAGATTGAAGTTGACGGTCAAGATTGGTCATTGCCCGCTAAAAACTCAAAAGAACGGCGTGAGCGCGCCAAATATCTTCAAATCGTTTTTCAAGACCCATATTCGTCTCTAGATCCGCGTCAATCAATTGGATNNCGTGAGGCTCTAAGCATTTCTATGAAGGATTCAGATGAAGTAATTGTGCGCGCAAATGAGCTTGCCGATTTAGTTGGATTACCGCAACGAATTCTTGAACTACGTCCTGCAAAACTTTCAGGTGGTCAAAGGCAGCGTGCCGCGATCGCCCGGGCACTTGCCTCTAATCCAAAGGCACTAATTCTTGATGAATCAGTTGCTGCCCTCGATGTGTCAATCCAAGCCCAGATATTGAACCTATTGGTGGACATTCGTGAGCAAACTGGAATTGCATACATACTCGTCAGTCACGATTTGGCGGTAGTTCGGCATTTCGCCGATTCTTTGATTGTCATGAAAAATGGCATCGTCGTAGAGCGTGGTCAAACTGAAGTGGTCATGGATCAGCCAGAGCATGAGTATACAAAATTACTTTTGGCTAGTGTTCCGTGTCCTGGGTGGATACCTGGAAGGAGAACTGTCTGATGACTATTGTTAAAACTGTGAACCCTAAAATCAGCAAAAAAACAAACGGTGCTGGCACAAACGCCACAAAGCCAACACATCGTCGACGTCCAAAAGAAGAAACCGAAAACTTGATTTTGCAGGAGGCGGAACTGCTGCTCATCGAAAGATTGGCAAGTGGTTCAGATGACTTAAATCCACTGGCATCCCTTCGGATTACCGATGTCCTAGCAAGCATCAACGCAAAGCTAAGTGATGACCAATTGCCAATGACAACTGGCGCCGCATATCAAATCTGGAAAAGTCAATTGAGTTTCCAGGATGCGATTTTGGAACGAATCATGAATGAAGTTTCAACTCCCTGGGAAGCTGACCTTCGATCGAAACTTGATGTCGCACTTAGTCAAGAACTATCACTCGAAGAAGTTCTCGAATCTGTCTTCGGTTTCAATGAATCCCCGAATTCAACTTCAGACCATGAGTTATCTTTGGCCATCGGCCTTACCGCTTTTGTCTCGCCCGAGAGAATTCGGCGTGCTGAGGAAATTGCAAACGCTCAATATGTAAAGGCACTGGGTGCAATTCTTACGGATATTTTGAATTATGCAGATCGACGTTTGTTGCCGGGCTTGCGCATAGATGACATGGTTTGGGCCATTGAGGGATTGTACGCAGGACTGCATCTTCGCGCGCGAAGTCACCCAGAATTGGTTGATCGCAAAGATGCAAAGGGTAGATATTTAGGCCCGATGGTTACGAATTCGATATTCTTTGGGCTGTCTGAACCGGTGTCACAGCGCGGCAAGGAAATCCGTTAATCGGAGAGCAGCTGAACTGATTGGAAAAAAATGAAATTGTATTCAGGGGCGCTCGAACTATTGACCCGGAAACCAAACTTGATGCAGTTTGTGACGTTGCAGTAAATAACGGCAAAATAAGCGCCGTTGCTCCCGGTGGGGATCCACAACTGGTTGGACTCACAGAGGTTGACATTTCCGAAAAAGTACTGGCACCTGGATTTATTGACTTACATAGTCACTGTAATGATTTACCGTCACGCTTGCTTCAAGTATGCGATGGAGTAACCACAGCCCTTGAACTAGAGGCTGGACAGTTGAACGTTGATCAAGCTTACGAAAACTTTTCTAAGTCAGGCAGTCCAAATAACTTTGGTTACTCAGCTTCTTGGGCATTAGCGCGTATGAAATCCTGTGGCTTG
>DJBM01000074.1:7616-8006 GCA_002430405.1 Actinobacteria bacterium UBA5976 | reverse complement strand
CTAAAGGTTTAGATGCTTTTGCAGAACACATTAATTCGCCCGAATGGCATCGGGTGATGAATCCACGGGAACACGGAATGATGATCGATTCACTTTCTAGTGAATTAGAGCAGGGCGCTCTGGGCATTGGCATTCTTCTTGGATATTGCATGGAGTCACCTGGCTCGGAGTACCTTGAAATTGCCAAGCTTGCTGCTGAAACCCGAACTGCAACGTTTACTCATGTTCGCGAATTTGATCGCCCAGATAGCGGGCTGTATGGAGCTCAAGAAGTTGTCGCTGCGGCACTAACTACTGGTGCTCACATGCATATTTGCCATGTGAACAGCACGTCGACCAGGCAAATAGATAATGTGCAGTTATTGCTAGCGGGAGCGCGCGATCAAGGTT
>DJBM01000074.1:4308-7560 GCA_002430405.1 Actinobacteria bacterium UBA5976 | reverse complement strand
CGGGAGCGCGCGATCAAGGTTTGCGAGTAACGACTGAGGCATATCCATATGGCGCCGGTGCCACCTTCATCGGTGCAGGCTTCTTGGATCCGGAAAAAATGGCATTTACTGCGCTCGAACCTCGCGATGTTTACATTCTTGCAACTGGCGAAAGGCCACAAACGGCAGCGCGACTTCAGGAATTGCGTGAATCTGATCCAAGCGCCATGGTGATTGTTGATTTCTTAAGAACTGAAGATCTAGACGATTTAGGATTTTTAACCCGCGCATTGCTTTTTGATGACACTGCTGTTGCATCCGATGCCATGCCACTGGTTCTGCCAAATGGCTATGAGAATTCTGATGGGTTGTGGCCATTGCCAACTGGAACCACAACACATCCAAGAACTGCTGGGACCTTTAGTCGAATTTTTCGTTGGTATGTGCGAGAACTTGGAATCCTTGATGTTGCTGAAGCGGTGCGGCGCTGCACTTTGATTCCAGCGGAAGTGTTGAAAGATGTTTCGCCAGCGATGAAGCGCAAAGGAAGAATACAAGTTGGTGCTGATGCCGATTTAGTCATTTTTGATGCAAACAAAATTTCGGATAATGCAACTTATGCTGACCCAATTCAAATTTCAAGCGGTATCGAACATGTATTGGTCAATGGTGCATTTGTGATTAAGAATGGCGAGCTAATTGAAGGCTCATTGCCAGGTAAGCCGGTTAGAGGAGAAGTAAGTGCTTAGAAGTGCACCGCAGTCACTAATCGATGAATTGTCAGCAGCTCTGCCCGGACAAGTTACCCAGAATGAAACTGAGTTAAATCGTCACGCCAGCGACGAATCGTTTCATAAAGCCATCCGACCAGATGCAATCGTCATGGCTCGTTCAACTAGCGACGTGCAGCTCGTAATGCGCTTGTGTTCGGCGGCAAACGTTCCGGTAATCCCGTTTGGAGTTGGATCTTCACTTGAAGGACAGATAATTCCTGTTGAGGGTGGAATCACATTGGATTTGTCTGAGATGGACAAGATTGTCGAGATCTGTCCTGATGACTTAATCGTTGTTGTACAACCTGGACTTAGAAGAATTCCGCTAAACGATCGGCTTGCAAAAGAAGGTTTGTTCTTCTCTGTGGATCCTGGAGCAGATGCAACTTTAGGTGGAATGGCCTCCACTGGAGCTTCAGGCACTACAACCGTCCGATATGGTTCGATGCGCGAAAATGTTATGGCGCTTGAAGCAGTTTTGGCTGATGGAACGGTAGTTAGAACTGGCAGTCGTGCGCGCAAAGATTCTGCAGGATATGACTTAACCCGATTGCTCGTAGGTTCCGAAGGCACGCTAGCGGTTATAACTGAACTAACCTTGCGAGTTTTTGGAATTCCTGAGGCTATGTCAGGTGCTTACTGCACATTTGATCGCTTATCTGACGGAGTAGCGGCAGCGACACTATTAGTTAAGCAAGGTTTGCCAATCGCGCGCTGCGAATTCTTGGATGGGTTAAGCGTTAAAGCCATCAACGCTTACCAAGGAACATCATTAACAGAATCGCCTACATTGTTTTTGGAGTTTCATGGTTCCAAGAAAAGCATTGCAGACCAAGCTGATGAAGCAGGGGAAATCTTTAGAGAATATGGGGCATCAGATTTCACTTGGACCGCAGACGAAGGCGAGCGGCGCAAACTTTGGCAGGCTAGGCACAATGCTTATCCAGCAGTTCTGGCTACCCAAGTTGGAGCAACTGCGCTCACAACGGATTCAGCGGTTCCGCTATCTAGACTTCCGGAAGCAGTGGAATACGCGCAGCAAGTATTTGATGATCAGCCGTTCTCCTGGTCGGTTTTAGGACACGTGGCCGATGGTAACTTTCACGCATTGTTAATGTTCGATCCAAATGATGAAAAGGCCTATCTTGCAGCAAAAGCAGCATCAACGAAGTTAACGACCCGCGTAATTGAATTGGGCGGAACTTGCACCGGTGAGCACGGAATCGGTTTAGGAAAGCGTGATTCATTAGTAAACCAAGTTGGTTCTGAAACTATTGAATTAATGCGCTCAGTTAAAAACACATTCGACCCTGGAAACATTCTCAACCCTGGAAAAATACTTTTCCCTAAGGAATCAGCATGACCGACTCATCGTTATCGCTCGGCAGTGAACGCATCTCGACGCTGGACACTGCATTCGAAATTCTTCATCAAGCCTGGGAAGGATTTGATTCCGCTCGGCCAGGTCAGCCACCGACAAGTTCAAAATCACTGGATTTGCTTTCGCATGGGCTTCCCAGTGATGGAGTGGGTGCAATTGCCGCCCTGCGAGAAGCAGAAACTTTCCTAGACGAAAGCCTGGCTCAGAGCCGACCTAGATTTTTTGGCTACGTTGGATCCTCAGGACTTGAAGTTGGGGTGCTAGCAGAAGCGTTGTCGGCTTCCCATGATGTAAACATGGCGTCTGTTGCAGC
The DNA here is from genome assembly GCA_002430405.1 of Actinobacteria bacterium UBA5976. Taxonomy (GTDB): domain Bacteria; phylum Actinomycetota; class Actinomycetes; order S36-B12; family UBA5976; genus UBA5976. The sequence goes on along the minus strand of DJBM01000074.1, from coordinate 5,114 downwards.
AACAGCGACAATGGTGGAGCAACAAACCATTCAATGGGTAGGTGAATTCATTGGATTCGGTGCCACCAATGGCGTCGTCACTAGTGGTGGAATGCTTTCAAATTTGACCGCGCTAGCCGTTGCCCGAGAGCGGGCACTGCCCGGAAGCAGAGCCACTGGACTTGATGGCCGGGGAACCCTCTACATAAGTGCGGAAGCGCACTCCAGCATCGAGCGTTCCGCTGAACTTTTAGGTCTGGGATCAAATGCAGTTCGGTCTATTCCAATTGATGAGAACCGGCGAATGGACATCAGTGCTCTGGAAGCCCAGATAAAAACAGATGTTGCTAATGGACATGTTCCAATTGCTGTAGTTGCAACTGCAGGCACAACGTTAACGGGAGCTGTAGATCCGATTCGCGCAATTGCAAAAGTTTGCAACGCGCATGGAATCTGGTTGCATGTAGACGGAGCATATGGTCTGCCAGCAGCAGCCACTGAATCGGCCAGAGATTTGTTTGACGGAATTGACTTGGCAGATTCTGCGACGATTGATGCTCATAAGTGGCTGTTTGTTCCCAAAGCCTGCGGAATCTTGCTAGTTCGAGATGACGCTGCATTGCTTGCAACTTTTGGACATGCTGCCTCATACATGGTTGATGTTGAGGAAAATCCGGTTGATCGAACACTGGAGTATTCACGACCGTTTCGATCCTTGAAATTGTGGGTTGCCTTCCGCGCTCACGGAGCCGATGCCATCCGGGGTGCATTGGAGGAAAATCTAAAGCTTGCTGAACTTCTGGCTGACTTGGTAAGATCGGAAGAGC
>DJBM01000074.1:1261-4185 GCA_002430405.1 Actinobacteria bacterium UBA5976 | reverse complement strand
TGGTAACAAGTACGCCAAATCTTGAATTAGTAGTTAAACCTCAGCTCTCAATTGTTCCATTTCGAAGAGTTCCTTCACATGGATCAATAGATGATCACAATTCTGCTATCGCCAAACGAATGCAATCAGACGGTGATGCCTACGTCACGAGTGCAATTGTTGATGGTAAAACTGTGCTTCGTCCATGCCTGATTAACTTCCGCACTTCAGAGGAAGACATCCGAGAATTGTTAAGGATTATCGAACATACCGGGTCTCAACTCGAACAAGAAGCAAAGCTAGGGTAGAAGACGTGTCATCACTACGCATATCTAATGTTGAATCCATCAAAGACATGGAGGCGGTCAGTGATTTTTTATGTCAGGTTTGGGCTGGTGGACCTGAGGTCGTGCCATTCGACTTGGGGTTGGCCGTCCTGCATGTCGGAGCATATTGCGCCGCAGCGTATGACGGAGAACAAATGGTGGCTGCATCATTTGGATTTCGTGGCGTATTTCAGGATAAACAAATCCTGCATTCCCATGTCACTGGGTCATTTCAGCCTGGCGCAGGCTATGAACTAAAGCGCCACCAATTTGATTGGGTTAAGTCGCAAGGTCTAAGTGGAATAACTTGGTCCTTTGATCCACTAGTACGCAGAAACTGTGTTTTGAATTTCGACAAACTTGGCGCCACAGCGGTTGAATACCTACCTAACTTTTATGGGACTATGACAGATTCAATAAATGTAGGTGATGAGTCTGATCGACTTTTTGTATTTTGGGATGTTTCCGGATCAAAGGAAGAACCGAAGGCCACAAATGAGTCCGTTGTGGTTGAACTACCTGCGGACATAGAAAGTCTTAGAAAAACTGACCTCGCTGCCGCATTGGCGTGGCGTCGCCAGACTCGAGAAACTTTACAACCACTCTTGAACCAAGGATGGACCATCAGCCGGATGCAGGATCGTACCCACTTACTAGTAGATCCGCCAAAATAGAGGAAGAACATGAAACTTGAAACCGTAGAACTTATTCGTCTTGACGTGCCACTTAAGTCCACATTCCGCACATCTGAAGGTGCAGTGAATGTTCATGAAGTTGTTTGGGTTCACGCGATAACCGACCTGGGCGAAGGCTGGGCGGAGTGCGCAGCTAATGGATTACCTGACTACTCGAGCGAATACCATACGGGAGCTGCAGGCGTTCTAAAGGAATTCTTTATCCCTGCACTAAAGAAACTTGGTGACAATTTAACTGCTGAAACTGTTGCACCAACTCTGCATTGGGCCAAAGGCCACCGCATGGCAAAAGCCGCTTTAGAAACTGCAGTGCTAGACGCGCAACTACGAGCCGCTGACACATCTTTCGCTCAATATCTCGGCGCCGTAAAAACTAAAGTGCCTGCGGGAGTTTCCGTTGGAATTATGGACTCGTTGCCAGAGTTAATGAAGTTTGTTGAAGGGTATCTAGCTGAAGGATATTTACGCATCAAGCTAAAGATTGAACCTGGTTGGGACTATGAGCCAGTAAAGCTGGTTCGTGAGACTTTTGGTCCAGATCTGCTTCTGCAGGTTGATGCAAATACGGCTTACACTCGAGACGATTTTGACTTATTGAAACGATTAGACGAATTCAACCTTTTGCTAATTGAACAGCCGATTGAAGAAGAAGACATTCTCGGACATGCTCGACTAGCGGAGTACATTGATACGCCTGTGTGCCTGGACGAATCAATCGTTTCTGCTGGTGTGGCACGCGATGCCATAGAACTTGGCGCCACCGAGATCATTAACATCAAGCCAGCGCGCGTTGGTGGCTACATTGAATCCGTAAAGATCCATGACATTGCTCAGGCTGCAGGAATTCCAGTTTGGTGTGGCGGCATGTTAGAAACCGGAATTGGAAGAGCCGCAAACCTAGCCTTAGCTGCACTTCCCAATTTCACATTGCCAGGCGATACTTCAGCTTCATCTCGCTATTACGAAGTAGATACCACTGAGCCGTTCGTGCTAGTAGATGGGCACATCGATGTGCCTACAGGTCCTGGAATTGGAGTAGATCCGATACGCGAAGTTGTTGATCGCTACACAGTTTCGACTGAGTGGGTTTAATCAGCTAGTTAATGATTGACCAATAGGCTGATACGAACTCAACAAGAAAGCACAAATAATCTAATGTCCAATTGGCCCAATGAACGAAAGTTTGCTGTGGCGATATGGGCACTTGCTACCGGTGGGTATGTGCTGTGGCAGGGAATTCCCTTTGATCGAGCTACCCAGTTTCTGATCATCATTACTGCGGCGCTTGCCTTTTCAATTGGCACCACAACGCGCGCAATCCGCGTGTTTGCCGACTGGGTGCCATTTGCGATTTTGTTGTACGGATATGACTATTCCCGTGGCGCGGCCGATACGTTTGGCTTCAAAGTTCGAGTTGAAGAAATCTATAACATCGAACTGGCGTGGTTCGGTTGGTTATTCGAAGACAAGATTCCGACCGTTTGGTTACAACAACATCTTTATGATCCAAATCAAATTGCGTGGTGGGAATCTTTAGTTGCGCTGGTTTATGTCTCGCATTTTGTAGCACCTTGGGCGATAGTCGGAATCCTGTATGTAAAGAATCGAGAGCTATGGGCGAAGTTTGCTCGTCGTGTCATAACAATTTCATTTGCGGCACTGATCACTTACATTTTGATCCCTGCTGCACCTCCTTGGTATGCCGCACGTGAAGGCTTATGTGAACCAGTAGTTCGAATTGCGACTAGAGGTTGAGAGATCATTGGCCTGCCAATTGCTGGTCAGATTATTTCCTTAGGTCAAGGCGTGGTGAACCAAGTTGCTGCAATTCCTTCATTGCACGCAGGTATGGCGGTCACGATCACATTGTTCTTCTGGGCCCGAGTTGGCCTGAAGATGAAAGCGTTCCTAACTTTCTATGTAG
>DJBM01000074.1:0-1237 GCA_002430405.1 Actinobacteria bacterium UBA5976 | reverse complement strand
TTCTATGTAGCCTTAATGTTCTTTGCCTTGGTATTCGGTGGCGAGCACTACATATTTGATGCCATTCTTGGTGCTATTTATGCGGTAGCTGTTGAATATGGCTGCCGGGCTTGGGAGCGTCGAAGCCTAAGTTCACGTCGTGGGCGTCGATCGCTGCCTACGACGCTTGCTCAAGACGATTCTTGACGATTTAGCCATCGCTAACAACCTAGGGAACCTGTTCTCAATCGGCCGACAGCAGACTCAGATCTGCAAAGGGATCGCCGTTGCCGCGAGTGGGAGGTGGAGGACCGATCGGTGCTCACCCGAGTGCAGAACATCCACGGTGGCGATGCGGACATCATCTGGCGTCTCGAATCCATCGGGACGCCCGGTGTGGTGGTTGCGGTCCATGCGGAGCGACCCGGTATGGCGCACGGCAAGCTGCAGGCGTGAACCGGCAGCAATCTGACGGGCGAACCAGTGGAAGTTGCGGAACTGCACGAGTGTCGGCTCACCTGGCACCATGAGCTGAATGCCCTTGGACGGGTCACGGTGGCGCAGACGCTGGACGGCAGGTGACAGCAAGACGCGAGACCCGTCCACGCGCAGCTCGTACAGAAGTACGCACAGGTCGGCATCTGGTTGGTCAAGCACTACCCAGGCATCGAGCTGGGGCTCACCCGCCAGCTCGAGCGGTTCGGACAGACGGGCAGAGGTGTACACCGCACCGAAGCCGTCGATCGATGCGACGAACGCCCCGGAGGTTGGGTCGACACCCCACAGGTGAGCACCGAGGTCGTGGTAGTTGGGAGGCAGTTCCATTAGTCCGTTGTGCGACTGGCCCGACGGGTTGGGCTGCTGCTCGAGTAGCATCGTGGTGCGCTCATCAGGGTCACACACGAACCGGAACGCGGGCGAGTCGACTGGATCAGGCTGCAACCAACCGGGGTGCGCCGCACTGTGATGTGCGTCGTGGCCCACGAGATACCAAGGTGCAGTGCCTCGCGTGGCAGCCTCTAGGCTCGCTGCTGTCCTCCACTCCTCGACACCGGTGACGTAGTAGTGCACGGGGTCGGTTAGGAAGGCGGGCTTGTCCCCACCTTCCATAACCCAGCGATACCAGTCGGTTGCCAACTGCATCATGTCGACATCCGCCGCTGGCCCGAACTCCAGGTCGCCCACACGCGGTCGACCGTCCAACGCACCGCCGTGCTCCCACGGTCCGAGGATGAGATGGTGGTGCGGGCGCTGATCG
>DJBM01000076.1:5589-6581 GCA_002430405.1 Actinobacteria bacterium UBA5976 | reverse complement strand
TGGTATTTGGAACCGTGGTGTTTGCAATGTTCGCTGGTTTCTATTTCTGGTGGCCAAAATTCACCGGCAAGATGCTAGACGAGCGACTTGGAAAATTGCACTTCTGGCTAGTTTTCTTTGGCTTCCACATCACTTTCCTAGTGCAGCACTGGCTGGGAGTTGAGGGTATGCCAAGACGCTACGCCGACTATTTGGCCAGCGATGGCTTCACGACGCTCAACATGGTCTCAACTGTTGGATCCTTAGTATTAGGCGCTTCTACATTCATATTCTTTTGGAACATGTACAAGACCCAGAAGTTTGCACCAATGGTAAATTGTGACGATCCGTGGGGTTGGGGAGCCTCATTAGAGTGGGCCACTTCGTGCCCACCACCACGGCATAACTTTGTGGAAATTCCGCGAATTCGAAGCGAACGTCCGGCTTTTGATTTGCACCACCCAGAAGTAGCTGCAATGGAGCAAGCTGATCGAGATAAAGCTTTCGAAATCGCAGCAAATGGCTCCCAGAAAAAGGCTAATTAACTATGAATGTTGGTGGCAAGCTCTTTGCTTTAGGTACTTTAACTTTTTTCTTACTGGGCCTAATTTACTGGTTCATGAGCGGTGATGTAATTGGCACAACGCTACTTGCGCTCACGGGCGGGCTAGCGTTTTTGATTGCATTTTATGTGCTGTTTACTGATAAGCGTCTAGGAACAATGCCCGAGGACATTGAGAGTGCCTTGATTTCTGACATTGATCCAGACTACGGTTTCTTTTCCCCGTACTCTTGGTGGCCATTCGTCATTGGCGCCGCAGTATTCGTATTTGTACTTGGATTTGTGTTTGCGACCTGGATGATGGTTCTAGGAGTATTTGTGATCCTAATGTCAGTAAATGGATTAATCTTCGAGTACTACCGTGGCGAATTTGCAAAGTAAGTAAGTAAAAGGCACTTTAGTGACCTCACCGCGACTTAAGGTAGCTTGCACCCTGGGAAATATCGCAGGG
>DJBM01000076.1:0-5518 GCA_002430405.1 Actinobacteria bacterium UBA5976 | reverse complement strand
TGCACCCTGGGAAATATCGCCGGGTGGCTATCCCGTGGACTAAATCGTGGCCGCGGCGAAACCCTTACTGGTCGAGTGATTTTAGCAATCTGTCCAAATGCAATTCACGATCTTGCACAAAACCGCGACGTAGTTTTAATCTCTGGAACAAATGGTAAGACAACTTCCACTTCGAATTTGGTCGCGATCCTTTCGCATTTTGCAGGAGAAGGCGTAACTACGAGTAGCTCAGGTGCCAACATGCCGGCGGGGATAGCTGCAGCATTAGCGCAGAAGCCCAGGCATCGCCTCGCAGTGATCGAATGCGACGAAATGTATTTGCCAGAAATGTATCGCAAGGTTTCACCAAGAGTAATAGTTTTGCTCAATTTGTCGCGCGACCAACTTCATCGAACAGGTGAGGTGCGAAAAGTTGCTCAGTCGTGGCACGATACTTTTACCAAGGCGGACGTAACGCTAGTAGTTGATCGGGACGATCCATTCTTGGAGTACGCAGTAGCACAAGCCGGACACGTTATTCGGATATCATTTGGTGGGCGTCGTCATCCAGACGCAGCAACTTGTCCAAAGTGCTCGCAAATTTTGAATTGGACCACTGGTAACTATTCCTGTAATTGTGGCTTGGGTTCAAAGTTGCCTGATGTTCGTGCGGGAAAGAATTTGCGCGGACCACAGCGAAATACGGTGCTAATTACAGAAGCCGCGCGATTAATGGGTGCAGAAATTTTGGCTGCTGATGCCCAAGCACTACTTGATAATTCACCAGATCGCGTGAGTCAATTCGATATCAATGGAAGAATGGTCAGCGCACATTTAGCCAAGAATCCAGAAAGTTGGCGCGAGGCATTAGCGCAACTAAATTCCCCGCAGGTGATCCTTGCTGTTAATGCCCGTGGTATTGATGGCAAAGATACTTCCTGGCTCTGGGACATCGATTTTGCAATGCTGCAAGGCAGGCGAGTTGTTTGTACCGGCGAACGCCGCCTCGATGTGGCTTACCGCATTCAAGTGCAAGGCATTGACGTAACGATCGCAAGAGATATTGCTGTGGCAGTTTCAAAGTTTCCAACTGGCATCATTCAAGTGATTGCTAGTTACACAGCCTTCCAGGACTTGGCGGTTCGAGAACTTGGAATAACGAGAGTTCAGGGTGGGCTTAAATGACGTTAACCATAGTTCGGCTCTATCACGATCTACTGGGTACTTATGGGGATCAAGGAAATGCTGAGATCTTGCAGTATCGCGCAATCGCGCGAGGAATCGAAGTTGAGCTAATTGAAGTTAACCCCGGAGATTCAACACCTAGAAGTGCCGACATTTACTTACTTGGTGGCGGGGAAGACGGACCCCAGCTGGCTGCATTAGAGATGCTTAGAAATGATGGCGGGCTTAACTTTGCAGCGGCTGGTGGCGCGGTAGTTTTCGCAGTGTGTGCTGGATTTCAAATCATTGGGGAATCGCTGCCGGCCGCCAATGATGAACAAGTTAGTGGGCTTGGTCTCGTTGATGCCCACACGGTTTACCCTATAGCCCCACGAAGTGTCGGCGAGGTGCAAATTGCTCCAGCGCGAGGTGAGCTTCCCATTCTGACAGGTTTTGAAAATCACCAAGGCTTCACTCAGTTAGGTCCAGAAATGCCTGCACTAGGAAGAGTTTTAAGTGGTGTCGGAAATGGTTATGACCAGGCAGAAGGTGTTTGGCACGGAAATGTCATTGGAACATATATGCATGGCCCAGCTTTAGCTCGTAACCCTGAACTGGCGGATGCGGTTTTGCAATGTGCGATTGGACCAATGGCGCGCTTTGATGATGAACTAGCGATTTTGTTGGCGCAAGAGCGAAGGCAGGCACTTAAGCGAAAGTGAAAAACCCACCCCCGTTGTTCTGGGAGTGGGTTTTTCTCGGGGCCACGTTAGTGGCTTGCAATTTCCTTGATGTGGGATTGCGCTGCGTGCAATTCATGTTCTGCGTGGTTCGCTGCTTCTTGCATCTCCTGCGCTGTGGGAGTAGGAATTACGTCTGAGTAATACCAACGGGACAGCTTGGCTCGCAACATTGACTTTGCGGCCTTAGGGTTGCGAACTCCGTTTGCATCAACTGCCGCCGGCAATGCCATTGGTGTTACGTCTGCTTTTCCGAGGATCATAGCCTTTTCTGCATCGCCAATTGGTTCGTGGATCTCCAAGAACTCACCACTTGGCAAGCGAAGGACTCTGCCAGTCTCGTATCCATGTAGCAACTTATCGTTGTCTCGGCGCTGAAGTCCCAGACAAATACGTTTTGTAATTACAAAGGCGATAGGTGGCAACGCAAAGAGCAAGAATCGGAAAGTCCAAGTCATTGCATTTATGGAAAGATTAAAAGCAGCAGCAATAACGTCATTTCCACCAGCTAATTGCAGGATCATGTAGAACGTAAGCGCCATCACCCCTAAGCCAGTTCGTGTTGGTGCGTTACGTGGCCTGTCAAGTAAATGATGTTCGCGCTTGTCGCCAGTTGCCCAAGCTTCGATCCATGGGTACAAACCAAGTGCAGTGAACATAATGCCTGGTACAACGAGTGCAGGCACAATGATGTTCCAGCTAATTGTGTATCCCAACAAACTCGTTTCCAAGTTTGGCATTAAGCGAACTGCGCCATCTAAGAAGCCGATGTACCAGTCAGGTTGGGATCCTGCCGTTACTTGCGATGGCGTGTAAGGTCCGTAGAGCCAGATTGGGTTAATGGTTACGAATGCTGCGATCAGTACGGTTATTCCGAATACCACGAAGAAAAAGCCACCGGCTTTAGCCATGTAAATTGGAAATAAGCGGAAGCCCACTACGTTGCTTTCGGTGCGCCCTGGTCCAGGGAACTGGGTGTGCTTTTGGTAGAAAACCATAATCAAATGAACTGTTATTAACCCAAGTAACAGGCCAGGGATCAGCAGGATATGGATGGAATACAAGCGACCCATGATGTCGGTTCCTGGGAACTCACCACCAAATAAGAACATTGCAACGTAAGTTCCAACCAGCGGAATGGCTTGAATAATGCCTTGCGCAATGCGCAGTCCAGTTCCAGAAAGCAAGTCATCAGGTAGTGAGTAGCCCGAGAAACCTTCAAGCAAAGCAAGTACCAGAAGGAAAGTTCCAATTACCCAGTTGATTTCACGTGGTTTGCGGAAAGCGCCAGTGAAAAATACTCGAAGTAAGTGCACTGAGACGGCTGCCACAAAAAATAGCGCTGCCCAGTGATGGATTTGACGAAGCAAAAGACCACCGCGAACGTCAAAAGAAATGGCCAAAGTGGAAGAGAATGCCTCAGACATTTTGACGCCCTTGAGTGGCACATAGGACCCGTTGTAAACGACCTCAGTCATCGATGGGTTGTACCAAAGCGTTAAGTAAGTGCCAGAAAGTAGCAAAATAATGAAGCTATAAAGCGCAATCTCACCGAGCATAAATGACCAGTGGTCAGGGAAGACCTTGTCCAGAAGGCGCTTAGTAAAACTTGCGGATGCTAAGCGATCGTCAATGTAGTACGCAACAGTTCCGCCTTTTCCTTGCGCTGTTGCGTGCTCTGGCGTCGTTATTGATTCTTGCGTTGTACTCATCCGCGCTCCCAGAAACTTGGCCCTACAGGTTGATCAAATCCGCTCTGAGCAATGAGGTAACCTTCGCTGTCCACTGTGATCGCAAGTTGTGGCATGCGACGAGCAGATGGTCCGAAAACCACATTACCCGAGTCTGATAAGTCAAATGTAGACTGGTGACAAGGACACAGCAAGTGGTGAGTGCGCTGCTGATATAAAGATGTTGGGCAACCTAGATGGGTGCAAATCTTTGAGAAGGCCAAAATTCCCTGGTAATCCCAAGCTTCACCTTGTTGCGAGATTATCTCGGCTGGATCCATACGAATAACGATGATAGATGCTTTTCCGCGTTGGTTTAAGGTTCCTTCTTCATGTTCGATTTCCAGCAAGTTTTCTGGCACGGCATTTATGAGTCCGCCCAAGGGAACATCAGATGCCTTAATTTTTCTATAAGTGGCATCTGTAACTAAGTGGATACCTTTATCCCAAATAGTTTCCCGCAACCGAGTTCCAGGAAGTGGACCCAGGTCTCGAAGTAACACGATCAACGGCACTGGAAAAAGGGCTAAGGCGCCAAGGAGTGAACGACGGATTATTTTGCGATCCCCAAATCCGGATTCCGCTTTACCGCGCGCAAAACTTGCAGCAACTGCCTGGCGTTCCTCGTCGCGGGAAGTTAGTGAATGACGTTCTTGGATTACTTCGACATCTGGCATTAATTTCTTTGCCCAATGAATGGCGCCGATACCAATGAGTAAAATCGCCATCCCAAAAGCAAACCCGGTTGCTAAGTGGTTGGCATTAACGGTTCCAATAACTGGAACTGTGATGATCGTGGTATTCGGAATTGCCACGAAAGCGACAATAAATAAAATGATCATTAACGAGGAAGTTGTAAACATGGCCGCGACTTGGCGCTCAGCTCGGCGAGCTGCCTTGGGATCTATGTCTGCTTTACGCGGGACGTGCGCTTCCATTGGGAAAACCGTGATCCCGCTAACCAAATCTTTTCCATCTTTGGCGCCATACGGATCACCAGTTGGATGCTCTAATTCATTCATTATTTTGACTTAGCTCCGATCCATACTGCAGCCACTATTAGCACGCCAAGTCCAGCAATAAAAAGAAATAGTCCTTCAGTTACTGGCCCAAGGCGGCCAAGTGTTGCGCCGCCAGGGCTGACGTTCTTTTGCAACTCTTCCACGTAAGCAATGATGTCTTTCTTGTCTTGCTCAGTAAGTGTTTGATCACTAAATAGCGGCATAGATTGTGGACCAGAGACCATGGCTTCGTAAAGGTACTTTGCATTTGAATCCATCAGATTAGGAGCTATTCGCCCTTGTGACAGCGCTCCGCCTGTGCCTGCAGCGCCGTGACATTGCGCGCAGTTAGTTCTAAATAATTCGCCGCCAAGTGCTAGTTCCGCATCAGAGGTATCAAGCATTTCCTGGGTTGGAATTGCCGGCCCAACACCTAATGTGGCAATAAAAGCAGCTAGCGCTGCAGTTTCTTCTTCGTTATAAGAAGGCATACTTGGCATGGCCTGTACGCCTGGTGCGGCAAGCGGCATGCGACCAGTACCAACTTGGAAATCTACGGCAGCAGCTCCAACCCCAATTAGTGATGGACCATCTGATCCACCCTGAGCCGCAAGTCCGTGACACGAAGAGCAACCTTCTAGGAATAGTTGCTTACCCTGTTCTACTTGAGTCTGCGATTGCACTGTGGCCTTTGGAGCCGTTTGGTTAGAAACGGCTGCATAAGCTACGCCAGTAGTGCCCAATGCAACAGCAAGTACTGCGAAAAGTGCTGCTGGGTGCCTTTTGTTAAGTGCCACTTTCTATTTCCTAACTTAGTTAAAACAATCTTGAATCTTTAGAGCTATTGGATCAAATAAATCGTTGCAAACAGCGCAATCCAAACTACGTCCACAAAGTGCCAGTA
>DJBM01000002.1:6083-6574 GCA_002430405.1 Actinobacteria bacterium UBA5976 | reverse complement strand
ACTCCAAGGAATGTTTGCAGCGGTTGGGATATGTCCACCAATGCGCGCTGCTTCCTGAGGCAGATGTGCGGGCGCAAGTAACCGACCTGCATATTCATCAGGGCTGCGAACATCCACAAGATTTTTAGTTCCAATGGCGTTCAACACGTCATCACGGAAGGACCGAATCGAAAGATCTTGTTCTTTGGCAACATACTTTGTTGCAGCGCGAGTTGGAACTTCACTAACAAGTTCGCGACCATCTAGTTCCCACTTTTTTCGACCACCATCTAGTAAGCGAACATCACCATGGCCATAAAGCTTGAAGTACCAGAAGGCATAAGCGGCAAACCAGTTATTGTTTCCGCCATAAAGAATTACCGTGTCATCATTGGAAACGCCCTTAGCGCTGAGTAGTGCTGAGAACTGTTCCTTATTTACGAAATCCCGGCGAACTGCATCTTGCAGATCACTCTGCCAGTTAAGAGCAATCGCATTTTTGATATGGTTTG
>DJBM01000002.1:0-5942 GCA_002430405.1 Actinobacteria bacterium UBA5976 | reverse complement strand
CCCAGGTTGCATCTACTAGTGAATTATTAGTCATTTAGATCTCCTGTTTGATGTTAATTATGAAAAAATTCGTTTGCCAATTAGGTACATCTCGCAACCTAGGCAAAAGTTAAATGCAGCATTTAAAAATGCTGCAGCTAGTGCAAATCCAACAGCAATAGTTCCTATTAAATCAGCCCCAGAAAATAGAGCAACTAATCCAGTTATTGCGAATACAAACCCTACGAGCTGCGCAAACTGCGGTGGTTCCACTGCTTCGAGTTCAGTTGGTTTTCCAATTCTGGCAAGTACAAACTTTCGGTAGATAATTCCATACGGCTGTGCCTGCAAGCCAACAAACGCGCCAAGACCAAAGACGCCGGCTTGAATTGCCAGTAACACAACTGCGAATGTAGTTGGAATAGTTAACAAAATGGTTGCTAACACGACGGTAGTTATTGCTGCTCCAAAACGTGGGCCACGTGGATCAATTTGTTTACTCATAAAAAATTCCTTAGGTTTCGACTCGGCTGGGTAAATGCAGCCTGATATAAATCGACTGCAGAATTAATAGCAACAACACATGGCAGAGTTAAGGCGGCCATAATCGACTACTCGCCTTTTGGTTAAAACCTCATTGCCGGACACGTCACTAACTTTAATCGGAATTCGCCGAATGCAAAAAATGAAATTTGCCTACTGCAAAGCCTTTGCATGAGGGGCACTTAGTTTTTGCTGAGTTGGCGATATTTGAAATTTAATCTATGTTCGTGGTTACCAACTAATTAGGAGTAATTATGACAGCAGGTGCCTATGTTCTTCTGGCCGTACTGCTGCTCTCTGGCGCCTTTGGAATTTATCGAAAACTAAGCGATGGGAAACTTCGCGAGGAAATTGTGCTACCAAAACAAGGTTTAGCTGAGCACTTGCACCTACACCACGACCATGCTCCGCGGGTCACGTTCTTGCAGTTCTCATCGCATTTTTGTCAGCCCTGTCGAGTGACCACCAAGATTCTGGATGAGGTTACAAATAGCTTTCCAGATATTTGTCACATCGAACTTGATGTAGTTGAGCACCTAGATCTTGTTAAAACTTATGGCATCAACCGAACCCCAACAACCCTGATAATCGATAATGAGGGCACAGTCCATTTCCGAGCAGTTGGCGTACCAAAGAAATCCGAAGTAGCACATGCAGTGGCACAATTAGCCTGATCTAAGGGTATTTTTTGACTACCAAAGATTTGCCTTGGCTGACCTGCCCTAGACTTAGAAAAGTATTTTAAAGATTATTCGGCAAAGCAGGTGGTCTTGTGGCACAAGTGCTGCTGTTGACCCGCGCATTAACCCCGTCCAGCTCGGTATTACCTGGACTCGAGTTGCTTAGCCACCACATTAAAGTGATGTCGCCAGAGCCAACTGCCCTACTTATGGCACCTGAAGTGGATTTGATTTTAATTGATGGTCGCACTGATTTACCTGCAGTACGAAGTCTGTGCCGGCTCATGGAAACTACCGGAAATACTTCACCCGTTATCTTGATAACTACTGAAGGTGGGCTTGCGGCGGTAAACCGAGAGTGGGGTCTTACTGATGTACTACTAGTTGACGCCAGCCCAGCAGAAATCGAAGTTCGAATCAGGCTAGCAACTACGAAAGCTGCAACTACGCAAAATTTTGAACTATCGGGCGAAATTAAAGCTGGCGAACTATTAATAAACGAAGCTACCTACTCTGCAAAGTTGCGTGGTCGCACTTTGGATCTAACATTTAAAGAATTTGAGCTGCTTAAGTTTCTTGCGCAACATCCAGGTCGGGTATTTTCTCGCGATCAACTACTTCGAGAAGTCTGGGGATATGACTATTTTGGTGGAACTCGCACTGTGGACGTACATGTGCGGCGACTGCGCGCAAAGCTCGGCCCAGAAAATGAAAACTTAATTGGCACTGTACGAAATGTTGGTTATCGATATGTGACTGCGCCAGCAGCTGCTAGCGAATCCTTCGAAGTTCTTGTTTAATTTATGTCTATCACGATCTCTGCGCTAGCCCACTTAACACCCGAGCAAACGCAAGAAATCACTCAACTCGCATTCGCTGCTGCTGCAGTGGATGAAATGGCGCCACTTTCCGAGCATGTTTTGATTCACTTAAATCACGGCGGTGATGAGGCAGCTGAGCACTTAATTGCGAATGACGCTGCAGGGAAAATCTTAGGATATCTGCACTTAGATCAAACCGATATAGTTGCGGGACCTGTTGTTGAAGTAGTGGTCCACCCTGATTTCCGAAATCAAGGTATTGGCCGAGGGTTAATTGAATTTGCAATCTCAAAATCCAACGATTCCAGGATGCGGCTTTGGGCACACGGCGAATTGGCCAGTGCTTACTCGCTTGCGGCAACACTTGGATTTGCAAAAACTCGAGAACTTTGGCAAATGCGTCGCTCACTATTCGCGCCGTTACCTAAATCAATTGAGAATCCAAATTTAACAATTCGTCCATTTCAAGTTGGTAAGGATGAATCTGCTTGGCTCGCGCTAAATTCCAAAGTATTCACAGATCACCCCGAGCAAGGACGCATGTCGCTTGCGGACTTGAAAGTTCGGATGTCGGAGAGTTGGTTTGATCCAGCTGGCTTCTTGATTGCTGCTACAGCAAGTGGCACTGCCACCGAAACAATGATTGGTTATCACTGGACCAAAATTCACGGCGGCCCTGGTGGTCATGGGCATTCTGAAATGGGTGAGATTTACGTACTCGGAATCGCCCCCGATCAACGAGGCACCGGATTAGCAAAATTGCTCAGCATTAAAGGGCTTGAATACCTTCGCGGGAAAGGTTTACCAGCTGCGATGCTCTACGTTGATGCAAATAACCAAGCAGCAATCTCACTTTATGAATCACTTGGGTTTGCTCATTGGGACACCGACGTTATGTTTAGAAAATCCCCGGCGTAATTAGAGTCTCTCCTGGCTTAAATTCTTTTCGATGGCCGTCAACAAATAGCCAAGCGGACTGACGTCCTTTAACTTCCCATTCAAATGGTCCACCGATAATTGCAGTTTCTTCATCTATTCCCACGATACTCACGCCATCAGGAACTTTCATGAAGCGAGTCAAGAAGTCAGGTAAGCGGGCAAACATTTGGTCGAAGTGCGGCAGCACTCGAAGATGTGGCAGCAGTCCAACACCATGAGTTGCAGAGTGTGTTGGCAAGCGTAATGCAGGTATGTGATCAGCTAGCGCCATCGCACCTGCACTACAACCAGCAAGCGCGGCGCCATTTCGCCAAGTCGTTTCAATCTCTTTCCAAAGTAAGGTATCGCGCAGAGTGTTTGCCAAAAACGATGGATTGCCGCCTGAAAGATAAATCAAGCCAGCGCCACGAACTAATTCCGCAATCCGTGGATCTTGGGCATCATTACGGTCATGCGCGACAACCGATACGGCAGTGACTCCGATGCGATTAGCTTGGGCTTTGCCCAACTCAATCCAGCGCGATAACGAGCGTTCACCTTCTGGAGCTGCAGCCGTTGGAATCTGAACATAAATCGGATTGCGGCCAGCAATCAAACTTGCTTCTACTTCTTGCATTATTGGTAAATATTCTCCCGAGCCAACTAATGCAATTGGACCTGGCGTCATTTGGACTCGATGTCCCAACTTGATCCATCTTGGGAATCTTTGATGGTGACTTTCAATTCCGTTAAGCGATCGCGAATCGCGTCTGCGTCATCCCAACGGCCACCTGTGCGCGCCGCTTGGCGAGCTTGCAATAACGCTTCAATGTAAGGGCCAACGACTGACATGATGTCGACTTTCGTACTGGCCGCAATATGCCCTAACCGTGTTACGAGGGAATGGACCGCAGCGCGAGTTTCCATATCTCGATCCAGCTCATCTAAATTGAGTAACGCATCAACGGCAGCGGTGACGTTTCCAGCGTCAAGCAATTCTTCGACTTTATGTGGATCCACTTTGAATAGAGGTGCTGGTTCACCAAGGACAATCGTGCTTCCAGTGTGAGAAATAATTTCTTCGAATGTTGCTGATTCGCCGGCTGCGACCGTCCAGGATTCACCGTGATGACGAATTGTCATACTTCCTCGTCCAAATACATATGCAACACGATCATCTAAATCAAAACGAATACCAGTGTGTTCATCTACCCCAATAATGAAAACCTCTGGCGGCAGTAACGATTCAAGAGTGCGAAGTCGCGCTTCACCTACATAACAGAATCGCGTATCGTGATTGGCACCGTCTGCGTTATCGAAATGCGGAATGATTGACGCGGGCATTCCGGTATGGCGCTCAATCAAATTTAAACCAGGCAGCCAGTGTGGATCCTCGCCGACTTTATACATTTCATAAACCGGAATCGTATGCGAGCCAGCAGTCAATGCTGCTGCAGATGCTAGAACTATCACGCCATCTGCTAAAACTTCATCAAAGTGCGGACTCACTCCAAGTTCTTGCCAAACTTTTAACGCATATGACGGACTACCTGGACCGGCAAAAATCCAATTGGATTCTCGAATCGCATTAACTGCCTCGCCAAGTTCGGCGCCTTTAACCATGGTGTTTCGAAGTGACACAACTTGCGAGTGAGCACCGACTGATTGGGCAAAGAAATCGATTAGCTTCTGCGTCAAGTCGTCCGCATTTTCTTGAAAACCAAATGGGGTATCAACGATGCTCAGCTTTAGCTGATCTAACTTGCCCAAGCCAGCCAATATTTGTTGATGCGGAGTGACCATTGTTGGACTGGTTTCACCAGATCCCATAATCACTATTTGCCTAGACACCGCTAAATCATCGCACTTTCTAGCGCATAGTTCATCTTTTGTAATCTTGACTTTAGGTGTTGTTCACCTAAATATGTCATTCTGGAGAGGCTATGAGTGAGACTTCCCTGCAGCCAAGTGGCGCAATCAAATTGCCTGCCGATCGGTTTCTCGATCGAGAACTATCTTGGCTTGCCTTCAACAATCGAGTCTTAGAACTTGCCCAAGACGAAAATATGGAACTACTAGAACGGGTGAAGTACCTATCAATTTTTGCCAGCAATCTTGATGAGTTCTTCATGGTTCGGGTAGCGGGACTCAAACGCCGACTGGCCACCGGAATTGCTAAGAAAACAATTTCTGGCATGCTTCCAAATGAAGTTCATAATGCAGTTTTGGCGCAGAGTTATGCCGCTATGAAACAAGCCTCCGAGATATTTAACGACTCAATTTTACCTTCGCTCGTTGCAAGCGGTATTGAAATTTTGCGCTGGGATGAATTAACAGTTGATGAACGTCAGGCAATGTCTGAATTATTTGATCAGCAAGTGTTTCCAGTACTAACTCCACTTGCAGTTGATCCATCGCACCCATTTCCGTATATATCTGGGTTATCAATGAATTTGGCAGTGACGGTCAAAAATCCTATTGGTGGCAATGAACTTTTTGCGCGCGTTAAGGTACCGCCATCACTACCAAGATTCATTGAAGTGTCAGGGCAACGTTTCGTGCCACTTGAAGATGTCATTGCTGGTCACTTAGACAAGTTATTTCCTGGCATGCAGGTACTTCAATATCACGCATTCCGAATCACTCGAAATGAAGAACTTGATGTCGAAGAAGATGATGCTGAAAATTTGCTACAGGCACTTGAGCGCGAGCTTATGCGGCGCAGATTTGGACCTGCAGTTCGGCTTGAAGTTGAAAACTCAATTGATGCTCACGTCTTAGATTTGATCGTGGGCGAACTAGGCGTGGAGCGCAATGAAGTTTTTCGGTTAAGTGGTCCCCTTGACCATGAATCACTTACGGAATTCATGCAACTACCACGCGATGACTTGAAGGCACCAGTATTTGTTGCTAGAACAAGTGTTGCCTTAGCAGAAGTGGAAAGTGCAACAGCGCCAGATGTCCTAGATGTGATGCGTCATCATGAAGTTCTGTTGCATCA
>DJBM01000003.1 GCA_002430405.1 Actinobacteria bacterium UBA5976 | reverse complement strand
GGGTGGATTCAGTCTGTGAGTATTTCACAACTAGAACTTCCTGAACCACCTGCACTTGCTGATAATGCTTTTCGCGTTGTTGCACTTGGCGGACTTGGTGACATAGGCCGGAACATGACTGTTCTGGAATACCGCGGCAAATTACTTATTGTCGATTGTGGGGTTTTGTTCCCGGAAGAAACCCAACCAGGTGTGGATTTGATCTTGCCAGATTTCGCGCACATTCAAGATCGATTGGGCGATGTTGAGGCCGTGCTTTTAACGCACGGACACGAAGATCACATTGGCGCAGTGCCATATCTATTGCGGGGCAGACAAGACATTCCAATTGTTGGTTCGAAGCTCACATTAGCGTTCGTCGAAAGCAAACTTAAAGAGCATCGAATATCAGCACAAACCTTGACAGTCAAAGAAGGCATGACGCAAAAGTATGGAGAATTTACTGTGGAATTTATCGCAGTTAATCACTCCATACCCGATGCTTTAGCTGTTGCAGTAACGACGCCTGCAGGAACCATTTTGATCACTGGTGATTTTAAGATGGATCAGTTACCACTTGATGGTCGCTTAACAGATCTAAATGCGTTTGGTCGACTTGGTGATGTTGGCGTTGATCTGTTTCTAGTGGATTCAACTAATGCCGAAGTCCCCGGTTTTGTTACGAGCGAAAAAGACATCATTCCCACGCTCCAACAAGTTATTGGCGGCGCAACGGGACGCGTAATTGTTGCCTCATTTGCTTCCCATGTTCACCGCGTGCAACAGATTATCGATGTTGCCACTCGCAACAATAGAAAAGTTGCGTTTGTGGGGCGATCTATGGTCCGAAACATGGCGCTTGCAAGCGACCTGGGTTACTTAACCATTCCAAATGGAACATTAATTTCAAGTGATGAGATTGCAGACTTACCCGATGATCAAGCGGTTTTGATCTGTACTGGATCGCAGGGAGAGCCAATGGCAGCCCTGGCCAGAATTGCAAATCAAGATCATGCAATTTCAGTTGGAACTGGCGACACCGTGATCCTGGCGTCATCGCTAATTCCAGGAAATGAAAATGCGGTCTATCGAATAATTAATGACTTGACGCGACTTGGCGCTCACGTAGTTCACAAGGGTAATGCTTTAGTACATGTTTCAGGTCATGCGGCTGCCGGGGAATTGTTGTATTGCTACAACATCGTGAAGCCAAAAAATGTTATGCCAATTCATGGGGAATGGCGCCACCTGCGCGCAAATGCTGACCTTGCGATAAAAACGGGCATTCCAGAATCTCGCGTTATTCTTGCCGGTGATGGCATAGTTGTGGATTTGGTAGCAGGGCGCGCAGCAATAGTTGGCGCCATTTCGTGTGGCTACGTCTACGTTGAAGGTTCAACGGTGGGCGAAGTTTCCGAGTCACTGCTCAAGGATCGAAGAACTCTTGGTGAAGATGGGTTCCTTTCGATTGTCGCAGCTGTTAACTTTGCCGAACGCAAAGTAATTGCCGGACCTCAAATTCATGCGCGCGGTTTTAGTAAGGAAGAAAGTGTGTTTGCCGAGATTCTTCCAGCTATCCGCAAAACTCTCGAGACTGCGCTAACTGAAGGCGTAACGGACACTCACCAACTCGGGCAGATGGTGCGACGAGTGGCTGGAAAGTGGGTCGGCGAGAAGCATCGGCGTAGGCCCATGATCGTGCCACTAATCATTTCTCAATAAAAAAAGGCCGTTTAGTGAGTAAAGATCGGAAAAAAAGTTTTCCGTAATCCAATGGGATATATCGACTTTTGACCCGACACGCCCAGAGCCTTGGTGCCAGAGTTACCAGTGAGATTCACATATATTTGTTATATGGCTTCCCCGTCAGCGGCAAAGACTCGTCCACGCCCTCAAGCAGCGCGACCTCAAGGGCGAAACTCTGCCAAGGGTCGAGCACCAGTTCAACGTCGCAATTCTTCCAGACCTTCGCTTGTCACTCCCATAATGAAGTGGCTGCGCACTTTTATCTGCGCGCTTTGGATTGGGATAGCGCACGTCATTGGCGCAATCGCGCGAGGCATTGGGCGAAGTGCACGCGACTTAGATCCCGCTCATCGCAGAGATGGGCTTGGACTGCTTTACCTTTGTGTTGCCATCATCATCGCTTCTGTTGTCTGGTTTGATGTTTCTGGATTTGTTTCTGGAGTCATTACAAGTGTTGTGACTGGTGCATTTGGAATATTTGACACGGTTGCGCCGCTTGCACTTTTAGGTGTTGCCATCCAAATTTTGCGTCATCCAGATGCGCCGTCACAAAAGAAAGGCCGATTAACCATTGGCTGGACGTTGCTAGCGCTAAGTGTCATGGGCACTACTCACATTATTTTGGGTAATCCGCAACCAGTACAAGGCGCACAAGCTATGCGAGACGCAGCAGGTTGGGTTGGCTGGTGCGTAAGTGCTTCATTAAATAGCGCTGTTGGAACTGCCGTAACGGTGCTAATTCTGGTCATTGTGACATTTTTTGCAATCTTGATTATTACGGCCACCCCGATAAATTCAATTCCTAAAAAATTCAAGGTTCTACGAGATAAATACAAGCAAAAGAAATTAGCGAACGAGGACGAAGTTTCTGCTCTAGGGCAGTTAGCATTCGATGTTTCGGTGAGTACTAGGCGCACTTTATGGACTCGCTTGCTGCGCAGAAATAGATCAGAAGTCGCGCAAGATGCAGCTCTGGCTATTGGTGAACTTGCTGGCGATTTACCTTTCATAACTCCAGTTGTAAGCGCTTTGGTAGCTGATTACGATTCAGCGACAACTTCTGACATCGAAGGAGCCACAAATTTAGAAACTATGGCCGTTGATGTCATGACCGCTGGTGATACTTTCGTGACAGAGCTAGTGTCACTCCCCAATTCAAATGCAGTAGCAAAAGTTTCCGCACCTTCGCAGCCAACTTCAATGCTCGATTCAAATTCCAAGCCCATCCAATTGCCACTCGAATCAACCTCAACTTACCGGCTCCCAAGTGAAGGTTTATTGAAGCCAGGTGCAAAACCAAAGGCGAGAACTGCGGCAAATGACGCAGTAATAGCAGCGTTGACGCAGGTTCTAGAGCAATTTGAGATTGATGCCAGAGTCACCGGCTTTCAACGCGGACCAACTGTTACAAGATATGAAGTCGAACTTGGACCGGCAGTTAAAGTTGAGCGCGTAACTGCCTTGAGCAAGAACATCGCTTACGTAGTAGCTAGCGCCGATGTTCGCATTCTTTCGCCGATCCCAGGGAAAAGTGCAATTGGAATTGAAATACCAAACACAGATCGCGAAGTAGTTTCCCTTGGTGACGTAATGCGAAGTGCTGAAGCAGCAGGGGATGAGCACCCGATGTTGGTTGGACTTGGTAAGGATGTTGAAGGTGGATTTACAGTTGCTAACTTGGCAAAGATGCCCCACCTGTTAGTTGCAGGTGCAACTGGCGCAGGTAAATCAGGTTGCATGAACGCGCTGATAACTTCAATTTTGATGCGCTCCACGCCTGAGGAAGTTCGCATGATCTTAATTGATCCAAAGCGCGTTGAGTTAACCGCTTACGAAGGTATCCCGCATTTAATAACTCCGATTATTACCAACCCTAAAAAAGCAGCGGACGCTCTCGCCTGGGTCGTTAAAGAGATGGAAGCTCGCTATGACGATTTAGCAGCGTATGGATTCCGCCATGTGGACGACTTCAATAAAGCAGTTCGAGCTGGAAAAGTTACCCCACCACCTGGCTCCCAGCGCACTTTGCGTCCATATCCCTACCTTCTTGTTGTTGTCGATGAACTTGCAGACTTAATGATGGTTGCACCTCGCGACGTCGAAGATTCCATAGTTCGAATAACGCAACTCGCACGCGCAGCTGGAATTCACTTAGTGTTGGCAACACAGCGCCCATCGGTGGACGTAGTAACTGGATTGATCAAAGCAAACGTGCCAAGCAGGCTAGCGTTTTCAACTTCTAGTTTGGCGGATAGCCGAGTCATACTTGATCAGCCTGGCGCCGAAAAACTTGTTGGACAAGGCGATGGCTTGTTCTTGCCAATGGGTACTTCAAAGCCGATTCGGATTCAATGTTCATGGGTTACTGAAGCAGAAATTCGCGCAGTTGTCGCGCATGCCAAGACGCAGATGATGCCACAGTATCGCGAAGATATCACGGCTCCTGTTGCCGCGGTGCGCGAAGTCGATGGCGACATTGGAAATGACTTAGATGATTTGTTGGCGGCAGTTGAGCTAGTTGTTTCTACCCAGTTTGGATCAACCTCTATGCTGCAGCGTAAATTGCGAATTGGGTTTGCTAAAGCAGGACGCTTAATGGACTTGATGGAATCTCGCAACATTGTTGGACCATCAGAAGGTTCAAAAGCTCGTGAAGTTTTAGTGACTGCTGAAGATTTGCCAGGTACTATTGCGATGATTCGCGGCGAGTAGACTTCACATTGTGACCCAAAACCCCCGAGTATCTATAGTTTCGCTCGGGTGCTCACGAAACGACGTGGATTCCGAAGAGCTTGCTGGCAGGTTGACTGCTGATGGCTGGAACC
Organism: Actinobacteria bacterium UBA5976; assembly: GCA_002430405.1. Taxonomy (GTDB): domain Bacteria; phylum Actinomycetota; class Actinomycetes; order S36-B12; family UBA5976; genus UBA5976. Next base: position 2,860 of record DJBM01000003.1, on the reverse strand, counting down.
TAGTTGCTGATGGCGATCAAACGGATGTTGTACTGGTGAATACGTGTGGATTCATTGAGCAAGCCAAGAAAGACTCAATAGACACTATCTTGGAGGCCAGCGAGCTACTTGCTGGTAGTGGAAAAGTTGTCGCAGTTGGTTGTTTAGCTCAGCGTTATGGAAAAGATTTAGCCGCAGAGCTGCCAGAAGCAGATGCAATATTAAGTTTTGATGACTATGCAGACATTGGCTCCACATTGCGGCGAGTACTCGCTGGCGAAAGTATTGCGCCACATACGCCAGGGGACCGTCGAAAATTGTTACCGATTTCGCCCGCCGCGCGACAAAGCGCAACACAAGGTGTTAGCACCCCTGGAATGGGTCCACATATTTATCGTCAGCGACTTGAGGCAACACCTTGGGCTCCGCTGAAAATTGCCTCAGGTTGTGATCGCAAATGTACGTTCTGTGCGATTCCAGCATTTCGTGGCTCATTTGTATCGCGCGACCCCGGTGAAATTTATGAAGAAGCTGCTTGGCTTGCTGACAACGGCGTTCGCGAATTATTGCTCGTCAGTGAAAACTCAACCTCGTATGGCAAAGATTTGGGAGATTTGAGATTACTGGAGAAATTATTGCCGCTATTGACACAACCTGAGGGAATTGAATGGGTAAGAGTTTCGTATTTGCAGCCCGCGGAAATGCGACCAGATTTGATTTCCGTTATTGCAAATACCCCAGGCTTGGTTCCGTATTTCGATCTTTCATTTCAACACGCTAGCAACTCCGTTCTGCGTCGAATGAAGAGATTTGGTGGCACGGATAGCTTCTTAGACTTATTGAGCGCCATCAGATTGCATAATCCGTTGGCAGGTGCAAGAACTAATGTGATCGTTGGATTCCCTGGCGAAACCGAAGACGATCTCGCTGAACTAACTGCATTTATTGAAGGTGCGCGTCTGGATGCTGTCGGAGTGTTTGCATATTCTGATGAAGATGGCACCGCTGCGGTAAAACTTGATGGCCACTTGCCCGATCATGAGGTAGCAGCTAGGCGGGAAGCGGTAAGTAAAGTTGCGCTTCGAGTAAGCGAAGATGTTGCGCAAGGCCGCATTGGTCAGCAAGTAGAAGTTTTAATTGAAGAATCTGGAAATATTGGGCGAAGTAGGCATCAAGGCCCAGAAGTCGATGGCAGCACAACAATTGTTTCTACAACGCAATTTCCAGTCGGAAGATTTATTCAGGCGGTAGTTGTTGATTGTGATGGAGTGGACTTGATCGCAACGGAAGTTAGCGCGTGACACAGCCACCAATTCCAGATCATCTAGGTGATGTAAACAATGATGTGCCAGTGTTAAATGTTCCAAACGCACTTACGGTAGCCAGATTATTGATAGTTCCGTTATTTGGATATCTAGTTCTTGGGGTTACGCAAACCCAGAGTGCGCAATGGGCAGGCGCGACCATATTCTTAATCGCAGCAATCACCGATCTAATAGATGGTGTTTGGGCCAGAAAGTATGGCTTAGTTACTAACTTTGGAAAAATTGCCGACCCGATAGCAGATAAAGCGCTAATCGGAACGGCGTTGGTAGCGCTGTCAATTACAGGCGAGATCCCGTGGTGGGTTACGGGCGTAATTTTGTTTAGAGAAGTTGCCATCACAATTATGAGATTTTGGGTAATCAATCACGGCGTTATTCCGGCAAGTCGGGGCGGAAAAGTTAAAACAGTAAGTCAGATTATTGCCATTGTCGCTTATCTGATTCCGGTATCTGGTTGGGTCGAGGTAGTGGCCCAGATGTCACTTGGTGTCGCGCTCGCCATGACGATAGTTACTGGCATAGATTATGCAGTCAAAGTTAAATTCGCACTGGCGCGCGCAAAATAGATACCTGTTGCGAGTAACTTGACATACTAAGCGTGAACTAGTTCACCCAACAAGAGTTTGTGATGGTTAATGGCAACAGATATTGACTCGTTAGCAGTAACAGTAATTTTGGCGATGCAAGGACGATCTGTCGCAACTGCTGAATCCCTAACTGGTGGTCAGTTGGGATCAACAATTACTGCAATTCCAGGAGCCTCAAAAATTTATCGGGGCGGCGTAATTGCGTATGCAACAGATCTCAAGACAGATCTATTAGGTGTATCCCAATCGCTGCTCGCCGAAGGGGGAGCAGTTCAGGCTCAAGTTGCCTTGGAAATGGCAACGGGAGCAGCACAGCGTTTGGACGCAGAGTTCGGATTGGCCGTTACAGGTGTTGCCGGCCCAGATTCACAGGATGGGCACTTACCCGGCACCGTGTTTGTAGCTTGCATCCAGCGCGATGAGCAAGGTTCGGTAATTGATTCAGTAGTAGAACAGCTGCAGTTATTTCCGGAATTTACAGATCCGCAAGAGGCGCGAGCTCAAATTCGAGAAGAAACTGTAGCTGCTGCGCTTGAACTACTCTTAACATTCCTTTAAGCAATAGGTTTAATGGCAGCCAAAGCGGGCATACTCACCCCGAAGCAATAACCAGTGGATTAATGATAAAATCAAAGGTATGGAGAGCTCAATGGATCACAAACTTGTATCGCAAAACCAAAAACCTCAAACTGGGCTAGCCCCAACACTTACCCACACTTTTAAGATCTCTGATCCTGCCGCGCAATCCGTAACTTCCGGTAAGAAAATGATTTTAATGCGCCAAGTAATAGGTGAAGAACTGCGTCGTCGCCGTACTGAGCAAGCACGAACTTTGCGCGATGTTTCCCGAGATGCGCAGGTGTCACTCGGTTATCTTTCTGAACTTGAGCGTGGTCAAAAGGAAGCCTCCTCGGAATTGCTTGCGGCGGTTTGCAGCGCGCTTGATACACCGCTTTCCTCCCTACTTGC
>DJBM01000056.1 GCA_002430405.1 Actinobacteria bacterium UBA5976 | reverse complement strand
AGAGAAGGCCTAACTCCAAGAGCATTCTCGGAGCCAAATTCCAATGGACGTAAGTAGAGCGACTTGTCTGGATCGTTTGGCACCCAGGCTTGATCTTGGCTAACTAATGCTTCGATTGCTCCAATAAATAAGTCAGTTGGAACTGGCGGCAATGCAAGGCGCGTTGCGGAACGTTGGAATCGCAGGGCATTTGCTTCTGGCCGGAAGGTATAGATACTGCCATCTTCATGGCGGTATGCCTTTAAGCCTTCGAATATGGATTGCCCATAATGTAAGGCATTCATGCCAAAGCCGCCAGAACTAGTTGCCGAAGAAATTAATTCCCCAGCCGTCCAGCCCTGCGCTTTATTCCACCTAGCGCGCACCACGTTGTCAGAAAAATACTGGCCGAATCCTGGGTTTTCTAAAATCTTGGCGCGATCAGCTTCAGACATCGGTGAAGTATTTGGATGCAAAGCAATCGCAGTTGCAGCGCTAGTTCGGGCTTCGGCTGGATAAAGTGCTTGGCCAGAAGCCACTACTTTGGCAGCTGACACGTCAAGGTCAGAGTGAACATAAGTTGTCATGGCTATACCTTCTACTTAATCGTGTTATCCCGCGACTGCTGCCGCTAAAGCATCGCCAATTTCAGTGGTCGTTCGTGCGCCACTTCTGGATGCCAAATCTGCCGCAACTGCGTCATCAACTTTTTTAGCTGCTTCGCCATAACCGAGATGATCAAGCAACATGGCAATACTTAATACAGTTGCAGTTGGATCTGCTTTTCCTTGGCCAACAATATCGGGGGCGCTGCCATGAACTGGTTCGAACATACTTGGATTAGTTCGACTTGGGTCAATGTTTCCACTTGCTGCAAGTCCGATGCCACCTGCAATTGCGGCTCCAATGTCAGTCAAAATATCACCAAATAAGTTGTCGGTAACAATTACGTCGAAGCGTTCTGGTGAAGTTAAGAAATACATACTTGCAGCATCTACGTGACAATAATCAGTTTCGATATTTGGGTACTCGGCTGCCACATCATTAAATGCGCGTTGCCAAAGGTCGCCAGCATAGACAACGACATTAGTTTTGTGTACTAGCGTTACTTTTCCGCGACGGCGGCCCGCACGTTCAAAAGCATCACGAATAATTCGTTCGGCGCCAAAGCGGGTATTGATACTTACTTCAGTTGCAACTTCATGCTTGGTGCCTTGACGTAAAAATCCACCCGCACCTACATATGGTCCTTCAGTACCTTCGCGGCAAACTACAAAGTCAATATCCTTTGGACCTTTGCCCGCTATCGGCGAGGTGACTCCTGGATATAGTTTTACTGGTCGCAAATTCAAATGATGATCTAATTGAAAACGAAGAGGCAACAAAACTCCACGTTCCAGGATTCCTGGTTTGACTGAAGGATCACCGATTGCACCGAGCAAAATGGCGTCATGTTCTTTTAATTCAGTAACTACGCTCGCTGGCAGAGTTTCGCCCGTTGCGTTATATCGGCGCGCACCCAAGTCATAGTCAGTAGTTGCGATGTTCAAGCCCGCACTTGGCGCAATTGCAGCAAGGACTTTTAGTCCTTCAGCTACTACCTCCACGCCAATGCCATCACCAGGTATTACTGCCAATTTAATGTTGCTAGCCATGGGATTAAGGGTAGTGGGATAGGGCAGGAATCAAAAAAACGAGATGTTGCACCATGGCGCCCTGCTGCGCCAAGTTGTTGGCTTTTTCCTTATGCATTCCCAGTGCTAAAGTTAGGGCAATGTTTGTGAACCTGCTCCTTTCGCGCCGCAACGAGGCCTAACCCGGCCTACTCGTTGCGGAGACTTCGCACGCGCCGGACGCCCTTTTCCCAAACATTCCCAGAATTTCGGAGACATTGAATGACTACTTCAAATTACGATCAGCGCAATTCCCAAAAACCATCAGGTATGCCATTTGAGCGCTACACCCCATACGCGCCGATTAACTTAACAGATCGAACTTGGCCCAATAACGAAATCAAGGTAGCGCCTCGTTGGTGCGCTGTAGATTTACGCGATGGTAATCAAGCATTAATTGACCCAATGACTCCCGAACGCAAAAAGCGCATGTTCGAACTTTTAGTAAAAATGGGTTACAAGGAAATTGAAGTTGGATTTCCTTCTGCGAGCCAGACAGACTTTGATTTCGTTCGCATGCTCATCAACGAAAATTTGATTCCAGATGATGTAGTAATTCAAGTTTTAACGCAAGCACGGGAACATTTAATTGAACGTACTTTTGAAGCAATTGCAGGTGCGCCGCAGGCAATTGTTCACCTTTACAACTCAACGTCAACATTGCAACGTCGAGTTGTTTTTGATTTAGATAAAGATGGCATCAAAGAAATCGCAGTTCGTGGCGCCGAACTTTGCTTAAAGTACGCCGAACAAATTCAAGGAACTGAAATTTACTTTGAGTACTCACCTGAGTCATTTACGGGAACTGAACTAGATTACGCAATTGAAGTTGTCAACGCCGTTAATGATGTTTGGCAGCCAACTCCAGAACGTAAAGTCATCGTAAATCTGCCGGCAACCGTTGAAATGGCCACGCCCAATGTTTATGCCGACAGCATTGAATACATGGGACGCAAATTGAAATACCGCGATTCAATTGTTATTTCGCTGCACCCGCACAATGATCGTGGCACTGGTGTTGCCGCCGCGGAACTTGGTTACATGGCAGG
>DJBM01000137.1 GCA_002430405.1 Actinobacteria bacterium UBA5976 | reverse complement strand
GCTAGGCACCTGCACGCTAGGCATATGCACCCAAGGCCTAGGCCCTAGGGTGTGCCTGCGCAAAGACGGCGCGCAAGCGATCCATTGAAACGTGAGTGTAAAGCTGCGTTGTTGCCAAACTGGCATGACCTAAAATTTCTTGCACAGTTCGGATGTCAGCGCCGCCTTCGATTAGGTGTGTTGCTGCTGAATGTCGTAGGCCGTGTGGTCCAAGATTTGGCATGCCCGCCAAGCTGGAAAGTACTTCGTGCACCATCGAGCGCACCACGCGCTGATCAATTCGTTTACCGCGTTGGCCTAAAAATAACGCGGCGCCACTTTCTTGCGTTGCAAGTTTGGCCCGCGAATTTGCTAAATAGCTTGATACCGTTTTTTCTGCCATGGCGCCGTATGGCACTACCCGCTCTTTATTTCCCTTACCCAACACGCGAATTGTTCGACGTGACTGGTCTAAGTCATGAATGTCCAGACCAACGAGTTCGCCGACTCGAATTCCAGTTGCGTAGAGCAATTCCAAAATTGCTAAATCTCGAACGTGTGATGGTGAATTGTCATCTGCGCGTAGTGTGGCACGATTCATAACTTCTTCGGCCTGTTGGCGCTGCAAAACTTGCGGTAACCGTTTACTGACTTTTGGGATTACTAATGCGCTAGCTGGGTCTTCGCCAATTAATTTGGTGTGCGTAGCCCACGCAAAAAACATTCGGATTGCAGTTGCTCGTCTGGCTATTGTTGCCGACGATAATTCGGCAATTCGGTGATTTGCCAACCAGCCCCGCAATTCCACGATTCCGATGTCTTGGAGTTGCTCGCAGCCGACACTTTGGGCAAAACTAAATAAATTTGCAAGATCCTTGCGATATGCCATTACGGTATTTGCGCTTCGACCTAGCTCTAATTCGACATACTGAATGAACCGATCTGTGGCGGCAGTAAATGTCGAATTGGATAACTCCATAGTTCTAGAGTTTCAATGGCAGGGCGAAATAGCAAGGACATTGACTGTGTTCCTATTTAACGAAGTTGCCAACCAACAGCTGTTAATGAAATAACTTGGCGAACTTCCAGTAAGGCAAGGCAGGCTTGCAGTTCATAGAAATCCAGATTCGTACCAAGTAACTGGATAAGTATTTCAAATATTTCATGAGTATCTTTGGGGCCAAGTTCAAGTGTGCCAATTATGGCGCCATCGATTATGCCAAGTTGTGTTGCGTGCTCTTGGGTTTTGTAACTACGAAAAATGTCCTGCGAACTAGCAGCTAGTGTCATTACATTGTTACGAATTGCAGTGTGTACGCCAGCAGAAGTAGCGCTGGTAATTGGACCCGGTATCCCCCAAACTTCCCGGCCTAAAGTGTGCGCCCAGTTTGAAGTCGACAGTGAACCTGATCGTAGAGCTGCTTCAACAACCAAAGTGCCTTGCGATAGCGCAGCAATTAATCGATTCCGAATCAGGAAACGATGTTTGTGAGGCTTAGCCCCAGGTGGCGCCTCACTAACCACCACACCAGATTCGCTGATTCGAGTAAGCAAACCCCGATGCGAAACTGGATAGGCAACATCTACGCCGCAGGCAAGTACCGCAATTGTTTTACCCGCCGCAAGTAATGCCCCGCGATGCGAAGCCGCATCAATTCCATATGCTGCTCCGGAAACAACTGTTACTGACTCTTGCGCTGCTTGCACTGCCATTTCATTGGCAACCCGTTCGCCATATGCGGTGGCTGCGCGCGCACCAACTATCGCCAAACTTCGTTTAGCTAATTCACCAAGTTCCCCAATGCCCACGCACCACAATCCAACTGGGGTAGCCAAATCTAAATCATCAAGTGCGATCGGCCATTCCGCATCATCGGGGGTGATAAATCTGCCATTCACAGAATTTAAAGATTTAACTGCCTGCTCAATTGCTCTGGAATCCAGCACTCGGTTAATCGAATTAATCATCACGGTTGCGCCTATCCCCCGTTGCCAAATTCGCACGGCTTCAACAGCGCCATACTCAGCAACTGCCTGGCCAACGCGTTCATCACCGGGTTCACCCGCAATTGAGATAACAAGTCGCGCTTGCACTTGCGTTAACTGGCTTGCCACGAGCCATTCCCATCTCGATACATCAGCGCAGCAGCAACATCGATTTCACTTGGAATGTCATGCCCGCGTAAATCTGCAATTGTCCAGGACACCCGTAATACTCGATCAACCCCACGCGCCGACAATTGCGAAGTATCTCGATAGAGCAAACTCTGTCCTTTAGCTGAAACGGGATACCGCTTTCGCATTACTGGACCAGGTACTTGGGAATTGACAGACCAAAGTTCACCAGCAAATCTCTTGGCGGCGCGCGCTCGAGCCTCTTGAACTCGCTGGGCAACTACCTCAGTGCTTTCGGGATCCCCAGAACTGGGATCTAATTCGGACATACTTGGCCGCTCCAGCGTCACGCGCAAATCTATGCGATCAAGAAGTGGGCCAGAAAGCCGAGAAAAATATCGACGCCGAACTTGCGAAGTGCAACTGCAGTCGGCGCCGATACCAACAAATTTTCCGCAAGGGCAGGGATTGGATGCTAAGACAAGTTGAAAGCGAGCGGGTAACAAAGTGCTAAAGCCAGAGCGCGCAATTGCAACCAGACCTGACTCCATGGGTTGGCGAAGCGCATCAAGTACGGATCGTTCAAACTCGGCTGCTTCATCCAGACACAACACCCCATGATTAGCCAAAGTGACCATACCTACTCGCACCGTGTTGCTGCCGCCGCCGATCAACGCAGCTTTTGTCGTAGTGTGATGCGGTCCTTGAAATGGCGGCGTACGAATCAATCCTTGCCCGAGCGCAAGTAAGCCTGCTGCTGAGTAAATTGCGGTTACTTCAACTGCCTGCTCATCTGTTAGCTGCGGTAAAAGTCCCGGAAGACGCTGCGCCAACATAGTTTTGCCAACTCCAGGTGAGCCCAGAAATGCTAAATGGTGTCCACCTGCGGCGGCAATTTCAAGGGCGTGCCTGGCATTACTTTGACCTCGCACATCACTTAAGTCTGGAACTATCTGTGCGCTATTTACTAACGGTTGAGGTTGCGGTACCTCAAGTAACTCGCCATGCAAATAAGCAACTGCGTCAAGCAA
>DJBM01000027.1 GCA_002430405.1 Actinobacteria bacterium UBA5976 | reverse complement strand
CCACGGGAAAGTGCAACAGAAAGTAAACCGCCTAGCAATAGGTAAGGGTGAAACGGTGAGGTAAGAGCTCACCAGTACTTATGGCGACATAGGTAGCTAGGTAAACCCCACTCGGAGCAAGACCAAGTCGCAGGTGACTGCCCGTCACATGCCTGCAGGTAGGTTGCAAGAGGTTGTTGGTAACAGCAATCGCAGATGGATGATCATCGCGCGCAAGCGTACAGAATCCGGCTTACAGACCGACTCGTCTACTTTTCCAACTTCTAAAGAGTAAAATTCGGCTATGAGTTATTTAGTTGTCTTTCGTTCCACTCGCAGGTTAGACGACGGCTTGTTGTATGCCGAGTGGTCTGAAAAAATGGAAACTCTAGTTAAGACTATTGATGGCTATGAAAAACACTTTGGATTTCGGGATCCAGAAACACGTGATGGGGTAACAATCTCTTACTTCAGTTCACTAGAAGCAATCTCTGAGTGGAAAAACTTGGCAGATCACAGATCGGCACAAGAATTGGGACGAGAAAAGTTTTATGAGGAATATTCCTTGCAAGTTTGTGAAATTCTTCGAGATTACGAATTTCGCGTATAACTACGAAGAATCCGGCTTACTGACCGACTCGTCTATTTTTGTTATTTAGAGCTTTAAGTTTTCTACTCACTTTATGAAAGACTCCCGAATAGACAAACGCAGAGCAGCAACTCTTTTAAGTACGTTGCCACTTGAACTTGCGCACACTAAAGAAGAGCCCGATTGCTAACCAGATCACCAGGATGACAAACGTTTTCTGGAGCTCCCACGATTGTGCAGCCTCTTGAGCAGCAAAAGACTCTGGTAGAAAAACTGAACGCATTCCTTGCGTTAACCATTTCAGTGGGAAAACCGCTGCTATCTGCTGCATCCATGTTGGAAGGAGAGTAAATACGAAGAAGACACCACTAATAAATTGCAAAACAATGACGATTGGTGTGACGACCGCTGATGCTCCGCGACCACTCTTGGGAACAACTGAAAAAGCAATTCCAAGTGAGGTCGAGCAGGCACTGCCGAGTAAAACCAACCAAGCAAAGGTAAGCCATTTGCTTGACTCTGTTGGCATGTCTAATCCAAAGAAAGCGACTCCAAATCCCAATAACAAGATGATTTGGATCACCATGCTTACAAAGATCAGGATTACTTTTCCAATAAAGTAACTTGACGCGGGCATCGGTGTCCCGCGCAAACGCTTCAAAGCACCAACATCACGTTCCATCGGAATAGTGATAGCCAAAGTTTGAAATCCAGTATTAACCAGACCTGATGCGATCATGCCAGCTACAAAGTATTGCGAGAAGGTAACTCCAGGTGCAATCGTGTTTTGGAAAACAGAGCCAAAGATCGCGAGCAAGATAACTGGAAACAGCAGGGTAAAGACAACAGATTCTCGCTGGCGAGCAAATTGTCGAATCTCTAACCCGCCGCGCCGAATACCTAATTCAAGAGCGCTAGGAATCTTATTCATCAACGACCCCAATCATTTCAAGGTAAATATCTTCAAGTGATGGGCGAGTAACTACTAATTCGGGAACCTCGCCGTTGAATCTGGCGGAAAGTGCGGTAACTACCGAAGTTGGGTTATCTGTTTTTTCGGATTTAGTCTCAGCGCCATCGCGCCACTGAACCTTTGCTTGCGATGTTGCTCTTCCACCGAGATCAGCAGGTGTTGAAACTTCGACAATCACGCCCTTATTGATCACCGCAACGCGATCAGCAAGAGCCTCGGCCTCATCTAAGTAATGGGTCGTAAGCAGGATCGAAGTTCCATTCGAACGAAGATTCTGAATAAGAGCCCAGAAAGCGCGACGCGCCTCGGGATCAAACCCAGTTGTTGGTTCATCCAGGAAGAGCAGCTCTGGGCTACCTATGATTCCTAAGGCAACATCCAAGCGCCTGCGCTGGCCACCCGAAAGGTTACGAACTAATGCGCTCTCTTTTTCCTTTAATCCAACGGAGTAAATAACCTCATCCACATTTCGAGGATTTGAGTAGTAACCGCTGAAGTGATTAATAGTTTCTACAACAGTTAAATCGTCTGCATCTGAGGAGCTCTGTAAAATAATTCCAATTCGATTGCGCCACATACGAGATTCACGACCTCGCGTTTGTGGATCAAAGCCAAGTACAGAGACTGAACCTGCATCCCGAGTTCGAAAGCCTTCAAGAATTTCTACGGTCGTTGTTTTACCCGCACCGTTAGGACCAAGAAGGGAAAAAATCTCACCTTGATCGATTTCAAGATCAACCCCGCGCACTGCATGGACATCGCCATAGCTCTTCTGCAGCCCTTTGACCTCGATGAGCTTCATGTGGCGAGGTTATCATGTGAAAATTCACCCAATGAAACTGGAGAAGTTTCACTAAGAATGCCTATGCACTTCGCATCCGCATTTTCTGGGAGTGTTAAGTTATCGCGTGACTTGACTCATAGACTATATTTAAGACATTCTTTTCCGACAAATGTTAGGAGCAATCCAAATGAAAGACGCACCAGCCCGATTACTAGCCGAATTCCTTGGCGTTTTCTTCCTCTGCCTGTTTGGTATTGGCGCAATCATGAACGGTGCAGATTTAACTGGGGTTGCCTTAGCACATGGTCTAGCTATCTTTATAGCTATTTGCGCCTTCGCCCATATTTCTGGCGCCCACTTTAACCCCGCGGTAACTGTGGCACTGGCTGCAACCAAAAGAATCTCTCCTACCGATGCAATTATGTACATCGTCGCCCAACTCGTAGGTGCGGTTGCAGCAGCGGCAATTCTAAACTCAGCATTTGGCACATTAGGTGGTGTTCCAAGTCTTGGTGAAGGCGTCACGGTAAGCACAGGTATTTTGATTGAAGCTGTAGCTACTTTTATTCTGATGATCGTTATCATGGGCGTTGCGGTTGATTCTCGTGGCACTTTTTCCATTATCGCTGGCCTACCGATAGGTATGGCAATTACTGGAGACATTCTCTTTGCTGGACCAGCTACCGGCGCTGCAATGAACCCAGCTCGTTGGTTTGGGCCTGCTGCCGTAACAGGTGACATGGGATCTGCATTGGTTTACTTGGCTGGACCAATTATTGGCGCACTGGTCGCAGTGTTTGTTTATGACTTTGTCATGAAGCCATCAAAGTCCTCATAGTCGTATCAACTAAGGCACTTAGAGTCAGAAATCTTGGGGAGTCGTTTTTCTTTGGCCTAGATCGAGTAACCCGCCTTAGCTTTCCAGAATTACAAAGATCTTCCGAGTGCCCGGTTCTTGCGTCCAATTTACGGGAGTGCCGCGTTTAATTCCAAAAACATCACCGGTTGTAAAGACCTCGGGATCTTTGCCTGTCTCGGTGAGAGTTATCTTGCCTGCCAGAACAACGCACACTTCATCCATTGGATATTCATCAAAGTCTTGGGAATGAGGATCAGCAGACCAAATACCAGCGAAGAACTTTTCGTTCTCGCCGAAGAACGGCGTAACGCAATATTCGCCAGGGGAGTGCGGATCTGCGGGTAACTCTGCATTGGTGTCGATTCGGACAATGTTGCTCATGATTTACCTTTCCAAGGTTGAAACAATGTTATCCATACTGGTTACTGCCAATTGATTAGTTTTCGTTTTGGGTGATATCTAACCGAGATAAGGTGTTAGTCATGCAAAGCGCCTCGACTTTGAGCATTTGTCTGGAGATGTAAGTGACTGATTTAAGAAGATTTAAGGGACAGGTTGCCCTCGTTACTGGTTCGGCAAATGGCATCGGCAAAGCCATCGCACAAAGATTTGCTGAAGAAGGCGCCAAAGTCGTCGTAGCTGATTTGAATATTGTTGACGCAGAAAAAACTGTGAGCGAAATTGTGAAAGCAGGTGGCACAGCAATTGCCGTTGGTTGTGACGTTAAGTCATCGGCAGCAATCGAAGCCATGATTGCAACAACGGTTGAGAATTACGAAAAAATTGACATCTTAGTTAATAACGCAGGTGATGTGACAATTTCAAAACACTTCTTCGAAACGGATGAAGCTTGGTGGGATCATTTCCTTGACACCAACCTCAAGAGTCAGTATTTAATAAGCCGCTTAGTTGCACCACTTATGGCGAAGTCAGGCAAGGGTTGCATTATCAACATGTCCAGCGGTGGGGCTACTCGCTCACATCGAGGCATGGTCGCCTACGACGCTTCAAAGGGAGGTGTCGAGGCCTTCACTCGCGCGCTCGCACTGGAACTTGGACCTTATGGAATTCGCGTTAATGCTTTGGTGCCCGGACTGATTGCAACTAGGCCCGAGCATTTAGCAGATGGCGCGGGCGCACGAAGAGACGCCACTATTCCAATTGGTCGCGGCGGTACGCCACAAGATCTCGCTGGACCAGCTGCATTTCTTGCCTCGGAAGACGCGGCTTACGTCACAGGAAGTTGCCTGGTAGTTGATGGCGCAGTTTTGGTGCAACAGCGAAGTCCACAAATTGAGACTTTCCCAGTTTCCCAATTTCCTTCGGTTGACTCTCTTTAAAGTGACTTTTGAGCGTGCCGATCTTGGTTGCTGAACACATTTGTCATGAATATGGCGACTCAGGAATTTTGGTTGATTTCACAAGTGAAGAGTATGAAGAACGCTGGCAACAAGCACAGGCATTAGGAAATGCATTGCGCAGCAGCGCCGAACCGGGGTTAGTTGATGTCGTTTCAACTTATCAAAATGTTTTTATCAGCTTTAATCCATTGCTAGCAAGTCATAAATCGATCATGGATGTGATTGAGACATTGATTAAATCCAAACCTGCCCCGCGCATTGCAAACGTGTTCAATATTCCGGTTGCTTACGGCCAAGAATATGGACCACATTTAGATTTTGTTGCAATAACGTGCGAGTTAACACCAAAGCAAGTAATTGAGTTGCACTCGGGCGAAGAGTGGACAATTCGCTTCGTTGGTTCACCAGTTGGCGCGCCATTTTTGGATGGTCCAAAAATTCCAGTGAGCATTCCAAGATTGACGACTCCGCTTGCGCGAATGATTCCAGGTTCTGTTGCGCTAAGTGGTTTTCAGTCTATAATTTACAACGCACCATCACCCGGTGGTTGGCAGGTAATTGGCAGAACTCCGGTGCAACTTTTTGATTTAAAGCAAAACCCACCCGTTCCATATCATCCGGGTGATCGAATTCGATTTAAGCCCATTTCGCAACGCGAATGGGACGCTTGGAACAAGCCATTTCATGAGGTAAGACTTTGAGCGCGGCAACAATTAAAGTTGAGCGCGCTGGTTACGTAGTCGTGCAAGATCTTGGCAGGATGGGCCTTGCAGACATTGGCATCTCAGCCAATGGCGCCGGTGATCAAAGTTCGGCGCGACTTGCCAACACATTAGTTGGAAACGCCGATGGCGCAGCGCTAATCGAGATAATTGCATCCGAGTTAATGTTCACAGCTCATTCTGATTTGCTGATTGCAATAACTGGCGCCGCAAAAACAGTTGAGATCAATTCCATTTCGCATAACACTCATGAAACTTTGGTAGTTCTTTCTGGGTCAACTGTTTTCATTCCCGCACCTAAAAGTGGGCAACGGACTTATCTGGCAATAAATGGCCGGATTCAAGCGCCAGCGATATTGGGAAGCGTCGGACCAGACTCTTTATTGGATTTTGGACAACGATTAGTCAGCGGTATGAAACTTGAAATAGAAACACAATTTGATGCCGGACTTATGGGAAGTGATTTTTCATTATTTAGGTTCAACTTTCCAGCGCCTAACTATTCAAGTGAAATCCGCTTGCGTGCCACAGTCGGTCCTGACGTGGATCGACTTAGATCTGGAGTTGCTGGGTTGGCAGGGCAGTTCACTGTGCTGCCACAATCTGATCATGTTGGAATGCGATTAAGTGGAGTAGAACTAGACCTTGTTGTCGCTGGCGAGATTTTAAGTCGCGGTGTGCCAATCGGCGCAATTGAAATAACTCCAAGTGGTGAGTTAATCATTTTGCTACGAGGCAGATTGTTAACGGCAGGTTATCCTGTGGTTGCAGTGCTAACGAGAAGCGCAATTGACCAAGCTTCGCAAGCCACTCCAGGAACCAAGATCTCACTTGAAGTTGTCAGCATGGAAGTAGCCAGGCGCGAACTTGCCGAGAAAGAGGAAGCACTGGGAAAGCTAAGTTTGCGAGTAGCGCAAGCGTTCGGTACTCGGGGCTGGAACCAATTGCTCTCACCTGATCACGCTAGCTTCAGCTACTAATTTGGCTTGCTCAGGAGATTTCCTGCGAAATAAGATTAAGCATGGCTGCTGAAAAAGTTAAAGGTCCTGCTAGTTATTTTCCATCGATTGAAGAAAAATATGGGAAATCAATTGATCACTGGATGCGCGAACTCAAGAAGGTCAAAGACTTAGCGCACATGGAACAAGTCGCCCACTTGAAAACTAAATTTGAAATTGGCCATGGACATGCCAATGCCCTGGTGGCTCATTTTCGGGCAAACCAACAGTAAAACTGAGAAACTCCCACTTCGGCATGGAGTCGAATTTAGTCAATATCAGTTCGTTAAGTAGTCAAACGGTCCTCTCATGTCGGATTCAGATAAGTGTCCTGTCACCTATGGCGCCATATTCGCAAAATGAAACGATAATTAGATATGACTAAATACACAGCGGGCCGTGGCCTTGGAATACTCCTACTTATTGCAGGCTCAGCGCACTTCTTGGCACCCGCGGGTTTCGATGCAATCATTCCGCCGATTTTGCCGTTCGAACCTCGGCTCTGGACTTACCTCAGCGGCGCTGCTGAGCTAACAATTGGGGCCGCTATGTTTGCGCCAATGTCCAAGACGTTGTTTGGTAAACCCGTTCGCCAGTTAGGTGTTTGGTGCGCCTTCGCGCTATTCGTATTGGTTTATCCAGCAAACATTTATATGGCAATTGACTATGCCGATCGCGAGATTATGGACCGAGTGGTATCCATCGCTCGATTACCGCTGCAGTTTGGCTTGTTCTACTGGTGCTGGGCATTGAATAAGGACATGAATAAACATCAGGCACAAAACGTAAAAGTCGGATAGATATTTCAATTTTTGTACCAATGATTTTTCAAATGCGGTCTAGGCAATGTCAGGCATAACTAAATTCATTGCGCTTGGTGATTCTTTGACCGAAGGTCTTTCAGATAAGTATCCAGATGGAAGTTACCGCGGTTGGGCTGATCGAGTTGCTGATGTGCTGGCAAAGGCGAACTCCAATTTCCGTTATGCCAATTTTGCAGTACGTGGGAAATTACTTGAGCAAGTGATTTCCGATCAACTCAGTGTCGCTCTGCCACTAATCACTGGCGCAGACACGGTTGTGTCATTTCATGCTGGAGCGAACAATATCTTGCGACCAAAACTCGATATAGAAAAAGTTGTTTCTGACTACCAAAATGCAGTGACTCGCCTAACAGAGACTGGTGCAAAAGTTTTAGTTTTCACAGTGCGGGAAGTGGCAAATCCAAAAACTAAAGCGGAATTTTATTGGAACGAACGTTTTGGTCCATTTAACGCCAATGTTCGAGAGGTGTCGGTTAAAACTGGCGCAATTTTGTTGGACGCAAATTCGCACGATGTCTTTGGAGATCCGCGCATGCTGGCAAAGGATCGGTTGCACCTTTCACCCGAGGGACATCGGCGGGTTGCCCAAGGTGTACTAAATGCCATCGGAATGCCACATGACACTAGCTACACACAAGCAATGGGCCCACATAAACAAGCGCCAGCAGTGCTTCGCGGGATCGGAACTGTTTTATGGGGATTAGCATTTTTGGTTCCATGGGCGATTAGGCGGCTATCTGGAAAATCATCTGGAGATGGCCGAATGGCAAAACATCCCGCTCTTACTTCATGGCCAATAAATAAATAAAATAGATCATGCCGAAAAGCAAAAGTATTGTTGATCAAAAGTTATCGACTTTAGCCCAGCCCCAACAAACTGTGCTGCTTAAACAAGCGCAGTTGATTCGAAATCTGATTCCAGGTGCAACTGAATGCATCAGTTACAACTTGCCTGCTTTTGAAGTTCAAGGTGGCGTAATTTGCGGAATCGAAGGCTACAAAAAACATAACTCTTACTTTCCATTCAGTGGCAGCGTTTTGGATGAACTCGAATCCGAACTTGAAAATTACGAACGAACGAGTGGGTCCTTACATTTTCCATTGAATAAAACATTGCCTGTTGGCTTGTTAAAAAAATTGATTCGAGTTCGACTAGATCAAATTGAGCTAAAGTCCCGAAAGGGTAGCGGGCCAAACCTTTGCTATTACGACAATGCGAATTTAAAGTCTCGCGGCAAAGTGCGAAATGGTGAAATGCACGGTCTTTGGGAATTTTGGCGCAAAGATGGCACCTTAATGCGTACTGGTGAGTTTAAGGATGGCGTCCAAGTTGGAACCTGGTGGACTTACGATTCCAAGGGCGTTAAATACAAGTCAACGCAATTTAACGCTAAATAACGCCACCAATGTTTTCGATTACTCTCTGACACAATAGGAGAGTGAAGGAAAATCCGGCGGCAGGCATCCGCTCAACTAAGCAACGAGCAGCAGTTGCCGCGATTCTGACAACCATTTCTGACTTCCGATCAGCTCAGGAAATTTATGGACTGCTGCAAGATACTGGTGAGTCAATCGGACTTTCTACGGTTTACCGCACTCTGCAGGGAATGCAAAGTTCGGGCGAAGTTGATGTAGTTTTGCGAGCTGATGGCGAATCTATGTATCGACGTTGCACAGATGGTCATCATCATCATTTGGTTTGTCGAGCTTGTGGGCACACCGAAGAAGTTGAAGGTCATGCCGTTGAGGACTGGGCTGATTCGGTAGCGTCAAAATTTGGTTTCACTGATGTAGATCACACCCTTGAAATCATGGGTCTTTGCAAGGCCTGCTCGTAATTTAAGTTTGCTCTTAATGCCGATGCGGCGATTGCTCTTGAATCTCATGGCGATGACGCAAGTGAAGTGATGTTGTCGTAACGGCCAAAATTATGAATACTCCGAGTGCGATAAGCACAATTGTCGGCCCTGGTGGTACGTCAACATAAAACGAAACCGTGAGACCGCCAATCGCAGAGAAAACTCCGATGGCAGATGCCAATAATCCTGTGGTCTTGAAGCTATGGGTGAGTTGCTGGGCGGCGGCAACTGGCACGATCATGATTGCGCTTACTAGTAACAAGCCAACCGTGCGCATTCCAACCACAACGGTTACTGCGGCCATTGCCGTAAGTAGCACGCTCATGGCAGTAACTCGGATGCCTTGAATCTTTGCGGTTTCTGCGTCAAGACTCATTGCGAAAATTTGAGTCCCAAACTTCATTAGAACAAGCAATAGTGCAATTGCAGCGCCGCCAAGTGCTACGAAGTCTTGCGTGGAAACCGTGGATAGCGAACCGAATAGATATTGATTTAGCGCGGTACTCGCTTTGCCGCCCGCAAGTGATGTGAGTAAAACACCGCCAGCAATGCCGCCATAGAAAATCAGGGCTAGCGCTAGATCCCCAGCCGCTTTACTTTT
>DJBM01000040.1 GCA_002430405.1 Actinobacteria bacterium UBA5976 | reverse complement strand
ACAACTACGATCATGGACAGTGTTGTGCAATTTGGATTTGCAATAATTCCACGCGGTCGATTACGAACCTGTTCGGCATTAACTTCTGGCACAACTAGTGGCACATCTGCGTCCATTCGAAATGCCCCACTGTTATCTACGGCGATAACTCCCATTTCTGCTGCAATTGGTGCCCAAATAGCAGAGATCTCATCTGGCACATCGAACATTGCCACATCAACACCAGCAAAGGCGGCTTGCGTTAACTCTTCAACGATCACATCTTGGCCACGAACTTTGAGAACCTTGCCAGCAGATCGAGCTGAGGCCAACAATTTGATCTCGCCCCAAACGTCTGGCCTAGTTGAGAGCAGATCCAGCATTACTGTGCCAACTGCTCCCGTTGCGCCGACTACTGCAAGTGTTGGTTTTTTTGCCATAATTAACGCCCCGTCCCACCGTAAACAACTGCTTCGCCATCAGCATCAAGTCCAAATGCAGTGTGAATTGCTTTAACTGCTTTTTCAGCATCGGCTGCTCGCGTTACAACCGAAATTCTAATTTCTGAAGTTGAAATCATTTCCACGTTTACCCCAGCATCAGCTATCGCCTTAAAGAAAGTTGCAGACACACCAGGGTGGGAGCGCATTCCTGCGCCAACTAATGAAATTTTGCCAATGTTTTCATCAGTGTCTATGTCCTTAAAGGCAACAACTTTTTCGATTCGGCGAAGTGCTAACTCAGCCTTCGTTGCATCTCCGCGGGGACAAGTGAATGTTAAATCGGTTGCGGCGGACTCTCGGACGCTAACATTTTGCACGATCATGTCCATGTTTATTCCCGCATCAGCAACTGCCTGAAATATGGCTGCTGCCATACCTGGCCGGTCTGGCACCCCAACGACCGTAATCTTTGCATCGCCTAAGTCGTGTGCTACTCCTGAAATTATTGGCTGTTCCATAATTGCTCCTAATTTGGACAACTTCATTAACTTGGACTGATCCGCCAAGTCAGCAATAACAAATGTTCCTTCTTTATCCGAAAACGAAGAACGGACATGAATTGGTAAATCAAAACGCTTTGCGTATTCAACACACCGCAAGTGCAAGACTTTTGCACCAGCCGCAGCAAGTTCCATCATTTCGTCATAAGTAATGCGCGGTACTTTTCTAGCATTGGGAACTACCCGAGGATCAGCAGAAAAAATTCCATCCACATCTGTGTAGATTTCACAAACGTCAGCGTACAAAGCCGCAGCAAGTGCAACTGCAGTTAAGTCTGAACCGCCACGACCCAGAGTTGTTATGTCCTTAGTGTCTTGGGAGACGCCTTGGAAGCCAGCAACAATCGGGATTGCATTTTCGCGTAATGCCTCTTGGATGCGACCTGGAGTTACATCAACAATCCTGGCCTTGCCGTGTGTTGAATCCGTGATTAATCCTGCTTGCGATCCAGTGTATGAACGGGCTTCAAAACCCAGATCATTTATGGCCATGGCTAAAACCGCCATCGAAATCCGCTCACCCGCAGTGAGCAACATGTCTAGTTCGCGACCCGGTGGATTTGGGGAAACTTGCTTAGCCAGATCTATTAAGTCATCTGTAGTGTCGCCCATTGCAGAAACAACCACAACGACTTCATTACCAGCTCGCTTAGTATCAACAATTCGCTTGGCAACGCGCAAAATTCCAGGTGCATCTGCAACGGATGACCCACCAAATTTTGCGACAATCAAGCCCATAGTAATTAAGTCTAAATGTAATTGCGTCGTGGCAAGTCACTGCTTCTTGGCAAAACTTCGGATAGACCTATGGACTAACTTGGCGCCGACCTTCGAAGGCTCGTCCAAGTGTGATTTCATCAGCATATTCCAGATCGCCACCGACAGGAAGACCCGACGCCAGTCGCGTTACCTTAATTCCCAGTGGAGAAATCAGGCGAGTCAAATAAGTTGCTGTTGCTTCCCCTTCGAGATTTGGGTCCGTCGCCAAAATAATCTCGGTGATTGTATTGTCTGAAAGCCTGGTCATTAATTCCGTAACGCGCAGATCATCAGGTCCGATGCCATCAATTGGACTTATGGCGCCACCAAGCACGTGGTAACGACCACGAAACTCACGGGTTCGCTCCACGGCTAGAACATCTTTTGGTTCCTCGACTACACATATCGAAGTTTCATCACGACGCGAATCAGCGCAGATTCGACATAGTTCATGTTGCGAAACGTTGTGACAAGTTCGGCAAAATTTAATTTTGTCCTTAACTTCAGCCAACACCGTTGCGAGCCGAGTCACGTCCGCGTTGTCAGTCGCAAGCAAATGAAATGCGATCCTAGTGGCGCCCTTAGGACCAACACCTGGAAGTTTGGCAAGCTCATCAATTAAATCTTGAACAATTCCTTCATAAATATTGCTCATGATTCTCGTGGGCTTTCACTAATTACTTGCCCACCTAAACTGCTTGTGACGATGTCGATCGGGGAACGTGTCGGTAAGTTTTCATCATCTGGTGAGGCGTCCCCAGAATCAGTGGCAGATTTTTTGGGTTTCGCAGGGGCTGCCCGATTAGGGTCAACTGTTGGATCAATGGTGACATCAAGGTGAAGTGATTTTGCAATCACGAGACGGAGTCGATCATCGTGACCACTCTTGACTGCGTTATTCATAGTATTCACATTGGGAAATGCAACCGCTAAAACATTTCCTTCACCCAGAGACAACGGAGCAGTATCAACCATGACAATGCCTGCGACTCGACTTTGCGAGCCAAGAGTTTCTAAAATTGCCGGCCATGCTTCTCGAATTTGTTCAAATGTGACTGGACCTGTTAATGGCTCACTTGCTTTTACCTCCGCTGCAGCTTGCTGCGTAGCTGTGGCTGAAGCCGTAACTTGCGAGGGTTTAAGTGGCGCTGGCGTAGATGATGCCTTTGGTTTTACGGGCGCTGCCTTGACGACCTCTGGTAACTGACTTGGTGGAATTGGCTGCGCTGCGTCGTTACTAATAGTTACTGGCTGCGCTGCGTCGATTCGAGCCCTTGCTGGCACTGGCGCAAGTGATGCAACTCGCGGTCCGCCTTGCTCAAGTTTTTCAACTCGGGCAATTAAATCTTGCGTAACTTCGTTGGTCACCAATCGAGCGGCTAGAAGTTCGAGTTGTAAGCGTGGTGACGCCGCTCCACGAAGTTCAGACAGACCTGAACTCACTAAATCTGCAACTCGAACAAGTTGGGCAGGCGTAAAGAGTTTCGCTTGGCTTACTAAATCATCAATTTGTTCATTTGGGATATCAAATAATCCTGATCGCGCTGCATCTGGAACTTGCGTGACTACTACCAAATCACGCAAGTGATCAAGCAAGTCATTTGCGAATCTTCGAGGTTCGTTACCAGAGGTCACAACTTTTTCAATCAAAGTGAATAAATCTGCGCCATTACTTTCAGCAATTGCAACTACCACTTGGCTTAGTAATGCTTCATCAGTAAATCCAAGTTGGGCAACAGTGTCCGCATACGTAACGCCTTCTGGTCCAGATCCAGCAATAACTTGACCCAAGACTGATTGAGCATCACGTACTGAGCCTGCTCCGGCGCGCGCCACCAATGCCAAAGCTGCTGGATCTGCAGTTATTCCTTCGCGCTCACACATCAAGGCCAAATGTTGCGCCAAAGTTTTTGCTGAAACTAATCGAAACGGGTAATGGTGGGTGCGGGAGCGAAGAGTTGGAATAATTTTGTCGGGCTCAGTTGTTGCAAAGATAAATCGCAAATGTGGTGGTGGCTCTTCTACTAACTTGAGTAAAACGTTAAATGCATCGCGAGTTAGTTGATGGGCTTCATCGATAATGTAGACCTTAAATCGAGCAGACACAGGAGCGTAGACTGCCCGCTCCCGTAATTCTTTTGCGTCATCAATTCCACGATATGTAGCGGCATCAATTTCGATGACGTCAATTGAGCCCGGGCCATTTGGTGCCAAGTTGATACAGGATTCACATATTCCACACGGATTCGATGTTGGACCTTGCTCACAGTTCATAGATCGAGCCATGATGCGTGCTGATGAAGTCTTGCCGCAACCACGGGGTCCAGTAAATAGATATGCGTGATGAATTCGATCAGTATCAAGGGCGCGGGAAAGTGGAATTATCACATGATCTTGGCCGATTACGTCAGAAAACTGACCTGGTCGGTATTTTCGATACAGAGCCAATGACATATGTATGAGAGTAGTCGGTAGTCCTGACTGTCGATCTATTGAGTATGCGGAGATTTCAATGCCTTTTGTTCGTTGACATAGATCAGCTAGAAAATGTTCTACGCCTAAGGCATTCCGCGTCGTCCCCAGTGTTTATAGATTTGCTGTTCCCGCGATGCAAGAACAGGGGACTGACTCTCGCTGCATAGCTTTGGCTTTACAAGTTTTCTAGAGTCTCATTCCTGATTCCTTATCTTGATTAACACCTAGATCCAGATAGCAGGTAATCTCGACAACGGAGGATTCGCCTAGTGGCCTATGGCGCTCGCTTGGAAAGCGAGTTGGGTGAAAGCCCTCAGGGGTTCAAATCCCCTATCCTCCGCCATAAGAAAAGAACACCCTTTTGGGTGTTTTTTTCTTATGGCGAGGTTTCTGGATTTGGGAGGAGCTTGCGCCAGCAAGCGACGGTTCCCCTATCCTCCGCCTTCTGGATTTGGGAGCGGATTGCGTGATCGCTGGCGATCACTTGCAATAGGAGTGGCAATCTGTAGAGTGCCTTATTTGCGCCAGCAAGCGACGGTTCCCCTATCCTCCGCCTTCTGGATTTGGGAGCGGATTGCGTGATCGCTGGCGATCACTTGCAATAGGAGAGGCGAAGCCTCGACGGAGTCCCCATATCCTCTTCTCGAAACTCCCCCTATCCTCCGCCATCGACGGAGCTGCGCTCTCGAAAGTGAACATTTAGCAAACAGACCCATTTCATTTAGGTAGTTACCTCTTCGCCAAAATAGAGTTCATTTTGTTGAGCTTGATTAGGAGCGATGATGATTTTCAGAAAATGGCTTGCCGAGTACATCGGAACTGCGGCTTTAGTTTGTGTTGTTGTTGGTTCCGGAATCATGGGCACGAATCTTTCTAAGGATTCTGGCGTTGCGCTCTTGATCAATGCGTTCTCAACAATCTTTACGCTTGCTCTACTTATCTTGATAATTGCGCCAATCAGTGGTGCTCATTTCAATCCCGCAGTATCGCTAGTTCAAGTATTGCGACGCGAAATGAATGCAGTTGAGTTTTTATCATTCGTTTCTGCCCAAATCGCTGGAGCAATTACTGGCGCGGTTATCGCGAACGTAATGTTCGATCTTCAAGCCATCCAAATTTCTACAAATGAACGAGTAACGACTGGGACTCTGGTTGGCGAAGTTATCGCTACTGCTGGATTGATAACTGT
>DJBM01000104.1:458-5267 GCA_002430405.1 Actinobacteria bacterium UBA5976 | reverse complement strand
CTTTGGGGCGCTGTTGGCGACACTGGTGTTGGTTTCTGTTTAGATACCTGTCATGCGCATGCTGGCGGAATAGACATGGGAACCGTTGCTGAAACGATTCTTGCAATTACCGGACGTATTGATTTGGTGCACTGCAACGATAGCCGTGACACTTTTGATTCTGGGGCTGATCGACACGCAAATCTTGGTCAAGGTTTGGTTGGTATGGAAAATATATTGCACTGTCTTAAAACTGCCAATGCACCAATTGTTCTGGAAACTCCATTCGACGGTGTTGCGGCAGACTTAGCTGCACTACGCCTGGCTCTTTGAAAAACTAAATCCCCAAAGATTCCCGCGAGCATAGGTAGATTTAAGACGTGCAGGTTCGCCAAATAACGTCCGAACAACATCTTGCATATATTGCGCAACGTAATTCCGTCTCATTTCTGCAGACTCCCGCTTGGGGGAAAACTAAATCCGGATGGATTTCCCAATCACTGGGTTGGTTTGTCGGCGAGGAACTTGTTGGCGCTGCATTGATGCTGTTGCGAAAAGTTCCAAAAGTTGAAAAGTATTTAGCATACGTTCCAGAAGGTCCAGATTTAAATTGGGACAACGCCAAAGACACTGAGATGGCACTAAGTGCTTTGGTGAATTTTGCTAAGGCGCGTGGCGTATTTCAATTGAAAATGGGTCCACACACCTGGGTTAGGCGCTGGAGTGCACAATCGCTTAAAGATGCGATTGCATTGGGCGCTGCTAAAACGATCAGCGAAGTTATTCCTGATGAGATTAATTCAACTGGAATCAACTTATTAAAACAATTACCAGATCTGGGTTGGCGGCAACGTAAAGCGGAGGTATCAGGATTTGGGGACTTTCAACCTCGCTACGTTTTTCAAATTGCACTTGATGGAAAATCTGAGGAACAAATCTTTGAAGGTTTTAATCAGCAGTGGCGAAGAAATATTCGAAAGGCCGAAAAAGAGGGTGTATCGGTAACGCAGGGAACCATCACCGACCTTATGACTTTTCACACCTGCTACGTAGAAACAGCCAAGCGCGATCATTTCACGCCACGATCACTTTCATATTTTCAAACTATGTGGACTGAGATGCGGGCGGAAGCAATTGAGAGAATCTCACTATTCTTAGCAAGTCATCACGATCACACTGGCGCAATAGCAGCCACAACTATGACACGTGTTGGTAATCACGCTTGGTATTCATATGGGGCCTCAACTACCGCTGCGCGGGAATTGCGCCCAAGTAACGCTGTGCAATGGGAGATGATCAAAGTGGCAATGCGTGATGGCGCAACTATTTATGACATGCGCGGTATTTCAGACACATTGGATTCCAAACATAAGTTATTTGGTTTAATTCAATTCAAGCTCGGAACGGGTGGTTACGCGCAAGAATATGTAGGTGAATGGGATTATGTGCTTTCTCCAGTTTGGGCTCGCGCTTTTGATGTCTACATGTCGAGGCGGAGTTAGCATATGACTTTTTCACTAACCGTAGATGCCACTAAATTCAGAATGCACCTGCGCTCGATTCTCGCTGACTACAAATCAACTGATGTGAAGCTTGTGCCCGTTATTAAAGGTAATGGCTACGGATTCACCCGTGAAATTTTGGCTAAAGAAACTAATCTCCTAGGACTAAATCGACTTGCAGTCGCAACTGTATGGGAGTTATCCGAAGCGCTTGCAAAATTTTCTGGCGAAATAGTTGTCCTCGAACCATTTAACACGGCTGACAGATCAGCTGTAGAGCAATGGAGCAAAATACTAATAGATAATTCTTCCCGTGTGATTCTCACTTTAAGTAATTTAGATTTTGCGGCAGCACGAGCCGCTGGGGCCTCTCTTATATATTTAGAAGGACTTACCTCGCTGCGTCGTTTCGGAATATCAAAATCAGAATTTTCCGGCATAGATCAAAGTAAATTAGGCACTCTTTCTGTTATGGGTTTGTCACTTCATTTACCAATTGCTGACTCACAAAAACCTACGGGTGCCACGGCTGAGGTTTCCAGCGACGTCGATAGCAATAAGTTGTCTGGAAAACTATCCGAGATTTGGGAGTGGTTAGGCAGTTACCACGAAGTTGCTAGCACGCACAACTTTCCAATGCATCTGAGTTTGTCACATGTTTCAATCACAGAAATTGAAACTTTAAAAGTAATGTGTGCTCGTTACAACTATAAAGTTAGTTTTGACTTGCGCCTTGGAACTTCATTGTGGCTAGGTGCTCCAGATGCACTTTGCGTGCGTGGCACTATTTTAGAAATACACGAACTTACGAGCGCACCACATGTTGGATATCAGCAAGTTTCAACTAGCGGTCATAGCCGCCTAATTGTTGTTAGTGGCGGAACTTCGCATGGCGTTGCACTTGCCGCCCCAATACCAAAATCAAATTTTCGCAAGAGAGGCGTTGCTATTGCGGAAGGTTTTGCGCAAGCTTTTGGCAAGGTTCGCTCTCCGTTTAGCGTCCACGGTCACAATTTAGTTTTCGCTGAGCCACCTCACATGCATGTTTCACTTCTTTGGGCAAATGACTTATCACTCAAAATTGGGGACGAACTGATTTGCAATGTGCGAAATACAACTACAGTTTTTGATCAAGTGCTTGGGCTTGACTAATTAGATTCTGAAGATATTTACTGCACGGAAATCAATATTGTGGCGCCAGGAGTAACAACCGAACTAACAACGGGGTTTTGACTAACCACTATCAAGGCCGAGGTGTTGGCAGGTAGTGGTGCGCCATTACTCATTACAAAATTGCCCAATAAATTTGCTCCAGATAACAACACAAGTGCTTGCGAAATTGATTTTCCTACCAAATCTGGGACTACAACTAAGGTGGCTACTGGTGCTTCAACAACTGGTAATGGTGACGGTAAATCCGACGGTAAAACTGGAGCAACTGGGCTACTAGTTGGGTTGGCACCATCAAGGACGCCGGTCGGAAGCGGCGCGAATTTTGTCACTGGTTTATCAGCAAGAGCACCCTTCATATAGGCGGTAAAGATTCGAGCAGGGTATGAGCCGCCTGTTACTTTGACCATGCCACCTGTTCCTGCAAGTGTCATGGGTTTACCGTCGGGTCCGTCTTTAACAAACATCACGGCAGTTGCTAACTCTGGAGTGTACCCAGCAAATAGCGCAGATTTATTATCATTTGTCGTTCCAGTTTTTCCAGCAACTGGCCGCCCAAGAGCTTTTGCAGCTTTACCAGTTCCATTGGTAACAACTTTTTGTAATGCGTAGTTGACGGTGTCGGCGATGTCCGTGCTAAACGCTTGCACTGGTTTAGGTGAAAGTTTATAAATTATTTCGCCACTGCTTGCAGTTACTGAAGAAATATATGACGGAGAAACTTGCAACCCGCGCGAAGCAAACGTCGCATATGCCGCTGCAATGTCTACCACGTTAGGACTGGTTGTACCGAGTGTGAATGCTAAATTTGGTTCCATACCAACTGCGTCAGCTGGGATCCCTGCACGTTTCGCAGCTTCGAAAACCACTTCACGGCCAATGAGATTGGCTAACTCGACATAAGCAGAGTTGACTGAATTCTCGGTGGCGTTAAGTAATGTGATTTGATCCCCATAGGATTTGTCACCGTAGTTCACTACCTCGTAGTTATCCACCATGGTCTTGTTCTTGCCACTGAATGTAGTTGCCAGTGTCACATTATTTTCAAGTGCGGCTGCCAAAGTAAAAGCTTTGAATGTAGAGCCAGCTTGTCCAATCATCTGGGTGGCATTATTCAGTTGGTTTACTAAATAATCCGCACCACCATAAATGGCAACAACTTCGCCTGTCTCCGGGCGCACTGACGCAACTCCGATTCGAAGTCCCTCGATATTCTCAGTTGGTCCCTCTTCTAAGACTGCTTTCACTAACGCATCCTGGGCAATTTTGTTAAACGTAGTTATGACCCGCAAACCTGACAGATTTATTTGATCTTCAGTAATGCCATTTTCAAACATTGTTTGCCGGACTTGTTCAATTAGATATCCTTGTGGTCCACCAAAAGAATTAACATTTTGATTAGGGAAGATTGTTGGAAACTGCACATTTTTTCTCTCTTCTGCAGTGATCCAACTTTGTGATGCCATGCCATCTAAAACATAATTCCACCGATTAGTTAAACCCTCAAGGTTTTCCTCTGGAGCTAAGCCATTGGGCGCTTGAATTATGGCTGCTAATAATGCGGCTTCAGAAAGGTTTAATTCCACAACATTTTTATTGAAGTACTGATTAGCTGCGGTCGAAATTCCATACGATCCACGCCCGAAATAAATGGTGTTCAGGTAATCAT
Organism: Actinobacteria bacterium UBA5976; assembly: GCA_002430405.1. Taxonomy (GTDB): domain Bacteria; phylum Actinomycetota; class Actinomycetes; order S36-B12; family UBA5976; genus UBA5976. The sequence goes on along the minus strand of DJBM01000104.1, from coordinate 947 downwards.
TTAGAATTTGGTCTTTAGCGACGATCGTCTCAAGTTTTATTGAGAGCACAAGTTCTTTATATTTTCTTGACAAAGTTCGCTCTTGAGTTAGATAGGCATTTTTTGCATATTGCTGCGTGATAGTCGAGCCACCACCTGCTCCAGATGCGCCAATCAAATTTGTAAAAATCGCGCGCGAGATACCACGGATAGAAAACCCACCATGATTATAGAAATCTCGATCCTCCGCTGCCAAAATTGCTTGCTGTGCATAAATCGGAATCTGTTCCATGTTCACCGAGACCCGATTGGCCTCCCCAAGTCGACCAAGCTCGGTTACCCCATCGTCGTAATAGAGGATTGAAGTTTGCGCAACAGCAATTTCACTTGGGGCTGGCACTTCTGTTGCTCGTACCGAAAATGTAAGGGCTAAAACGGCTAATCCAAATACAACTAAGGATGCAAAAAACAGTTGTCGAATAGATGGCAGGAATCGCAAAAGTTTTAGTT
>DJBM01000104.1:0-328 GCA_002430405.1 Actinobacteria bacterium UBA5976 | reverse complement strand
ACACGGGGCGTGCCATCTCCTAATACATATGACATGTGTAAATGATTCCAGCCACATGAGGTGCAAGCTTCGACAACATAAACGCGAAAATGTCCATACTCATAAGCCATTAATTTCAAATCTGTGGATGATTTAACTCGGCCGGATAAGTAACCTAAGTCATCCCCAAATGTGTAATTGACATGAACTAGTTCGCTCTTGGCACAAATTGGACAAGTGCGTTCCGTAGTTTCTCCGTGATTCTTAGCAGCCCGAATTAAATACGGATCAGCGTCACACACCTGCTCGCGCATTAGGGCGTCATGTTTAATCTGTTCTAGTACTGCGC
>DJBM01000031.1:10659-11021 GCA_002430405.1 Actinobacteria bacterium UBA5976 | reverse complement strand
GCTGCCGGAACTCGCGTAATTGTGCAAGAAGGAATAGCCAAGGAATTCACGGCAGCACTTGCCAAGAAAGTTGCTGAGTTTAAATTTGGTGCACCTGAAAATGATGATCACTTCTATGGCTCATTAAATAGTCAGAATCAACTCGATCGCGTACAGGGTTTCATTGATCGACTTCCAAAGCATGCGCAAATCCTTACTGGTGGAAAAGCGCAACGTCTAAATGGTGGCTATTACTTTGAACCAACATTGATCGCAGGCTTAAAGCAAGATGATGAAATGATTCAGACTGAGGTATTTGCTTCAGTCCAGACAATTCAGACTTTCAAGGATGAAGCTCAAGCTATCAAGATGGCTAATGATGT
>DJBM01000031.1:0-10484 GCA_002430405.1 Actinobacteria bacterium UBA5976 | reverse complement strand
TGGTTCAGGCTGCTGAAATGCCAAACGGTGGATTCAAGCACTCTGGCCACGGAAACGACTTGTCCACTGAAGCCATTGAGGGATACACCCGCGTTAAGCACATCATGAGCTTGACTGGGCGCTAATTTCAAACAGGTAGGCTAGGGGACTCAAGGGTTCCCTAGCCTTTCTTTTTACTAGCCTTCCCCGGAGTAGCCATGGATTTGAAGAATCGAGATTTCTTAAAAGAAACCGACTTCACAAGTGACGAGTTCCTGTACTTAATTGATCTAGCAATCGAACTTAAGGCTGAGAAAAAACAACGCCGCGAAATACAGCGCATGGTTGGGCGAAACATTGCTTTGATATTTGAAAAGCCATCCACGCGCACGCGCTGCGCATTTGAAGTTGCGGCATTTGATCAAGGTGCACACACGACCTATTTAGACGGTCTTTCTTCGCAAGTGGGCCACAAAGAATCAATTGCTGATACGGCCCGAGTACTTTCGCGCTATTACGACGCAATCCAATATCGTGGTCAGACGCAAGCAATGGTGGAAGAGCTGGCTCAGTATTCTGGCGTACCTGTTTACAACGGCTTAACTGCGCAGTGGCACCCAACGCAAATGTTGGCAGATTTTCAAACAATGATTGAGCATTCAGGTAAACGACCAAAAGATATTTCATTTGCTTATGTTGGTGACGCGCGATCAAACATGGGTAATTCACTAATTGTGACCTCGGCCCTATTAGGTGCAGACATTCGTATTGCTTCACCAAAACCACTCTGGCCAACTAAGGAAGTACAAGAAATCGCACAGAGCTATTTAGCAAAAAGTGGTGGTTCGATTTTGCTCACTGAAGATATGGACGAGGCTCTTCCCGGCGCCGACTTCATCCACACTGACGTGTGGGTTTCTATGGGAGAGTCCGAAGAAGTTTGGAAAGAACGCGTCACACTTCTTGGTGGATATCAAGTTAATGAAGTCAGCTTGGCGAAAACGGGAAATCCTAATTCGAAATTTATGCATTGCTTACCTGGATTCCATAACGAACAAACTACGGTGGGCCGGGAAATTGCAAACAAAACTGGCATGCGTGACGGCTTGGAAGTTACCCATGACGTTTTTGAATCCCCAGCTAGCGTGGTTTTCGATCAAGCCGAAAACCGCCTGCACACTATTAAGGCGATCATGGTCGCAACAATTGGCGACTAAATGAGCAAATTATTTTCGCAAGTTCAAGTTGGTGGAGTTACTTTTAAGAATCGCGCTTGGGTTAGTCCGATGTGCCAATACTCCGCAGTCAACGGCCTGATTCAAGATTGGCATGCCGTGCATTACGGCGCCTTCATCACAGGTGGCGCAGGACTGGTGATGGTGGAAGCAGCAGCTGTTCATCCAGATGGTCGTATCACGCATCACGATGCAGGAATTTGGACAGATCAACAAGCTCAAGTTCTGGCAGAAATACCTCGTTTCGCTCATAGATTTGGAACTAAGGCTGGAATCCAAATTGCGCACGCTGGCCGCAAAGCCTCTACCGATACGCCATGGAGTGGACGAGGAATGATCCTTCCCACAGATGGCGGCTGGCAAAGTGTGGCACCGTCACCGATTGCTTTTGAAGGCTATCTGGCTCCAGTGGAATTAACTCTTGCTGACATCGCGCTTATTCGAGCGGACTTTGTAGCAGCCGCTGAGCGAGCTATGTCAGCCGACTTTGATGTAGTTGAAATACATGCAGCCCATGGATACCTACTACATGAATTTTTCTCACCGATTTCAAATCAGCGAACTGATGATTATGGTGGTTCATTTGAAAACCGGATAAAGCTGCTGTGTGAAATAGCTAGTGAAATCCGCTTGGTTGTTCCAAAATCTCGGGCCTTGTTTGTTCGCATATCTGCCACAGACTGGATTGCAGGTGGGTGGTCAATCGATGATTCAGTTGCCCTGGCTCGAGAACTCCAAGCCAGGGGAGTTGACTTAATTGATTGCTCCTCGGGCGGCATCTCTACTGCGCAGCAAATCGAGATTGGCCCAGGATATCAAGTTGAGTTTGCTCGCAAGATTCATGAAGAGTCAGGAATTCTTACAAATGCAGTTGGCATGATCACAACGGGCGAACAAGCCGAAGCAATTTTAGCCGGTGACGACATTGCGGCGGTAATGATTGGCAGGGCAATGCTTGGTAATCCACGATGGCCAATCCAGGCTGCTTCAGATTTGGGGGACGAAATACCTTGGCCTAACCAATATGCTCGAGGCTTTACGTCACGCAGATAAATTGTCGAGCGAGTTATCTTTCCGCGCTCGCAATGACTTCTTTAGGTTGGGTATTTTTTCTAGTTGCCATAACAGAACCAATTAATACCACTGGGAATCCGACCATAATCCCCAATGTCAAAGGTTCGCTCAGTAAAACCACCCCTAAAATAATCGCTACTGCAGGATTGATGTAAGTGATAACAGTGGTACGAGTTGGCCCCACCTCATCTATCAAGTCGAATAACACGACGAATGCAATTGCTGAGCAAAGCACGCCGAGAGCAATAATGCTCGCTATTGCGCCGGTAGATATTTCAGAAACACCTGGCGCTCGCCACGAGTTGTTAACAATGTCGCGAATTACCAGTGGTAAGTAAATCAATCCTGCAACAAGCAGAGACCAGGAAATTACTCCAATGCTTTCAACATCACTTAGTAACTTTGTGATGATTATTGGACCAAGTGCGTAACCCAAGACTGCAATGAAGCAAATGGCAATTGCCCAGTAGTTAGCTGCACTGATGTCAAAGCCAACGAGCAAGCCCACACCTGTAATCCCAATTAGCAAGCCAAAAATTCTTCGGGCATCCCAATTTGAATCCAATCCGATCTGTCGAGAAATAATCGCATTAACAATTGGCACTGCGGCAACAAGAAGTCCCGTAAGCGAGCTTGATATTTCTTTTTCAGCAACCGCAAGGGCGCCAAATGGCAAGCACATTTCAATAATTGCAAATGCCAGAATTCCCTTCCAGTGTGTCTTTAGCGAACTTGCATGGCCACGATGGATTGCAATCGGTAACAACAACAAGGTAGCAATCATGACTCGCCCAAAAACGACAATTGCTGGGGAGAAGTCCTCAACTGCAATGCGGATAAATAAATACGGAGTTCCCCAGATTATTCCCAAGGAGATAAACAGGAACCAACCACGTTTAGACACAATGCCGATTCTAGACATAGACGTATGCACAGTATTCTTAGGGATCATGAGTGAGCAGGTTATTCCAGATCCCAATTTCTATGACGTTCACGCGGTTCAAGAAAAATGGCTGCCAATTTGGGATGAATTAACACCTTTTCGATCTGGTCGAGCGGATGATCCGAGACCCAAAAAATACGTTTTGGATATGTTTCCTTACCCATCTGGAGATCTGCATATGGGACACGCAGAGGCCTATGCGTTAGGAGATGTAATTTCCCGCTACTGGGTCCATAAAGGCTTCAATGTTATGCACCCAATTGGCTGGGATGCCTTTGGTTTGCCTGCAGAAAATGCAGCAATCAAACGAAATGAAAGCCCACAAATTTGGACTTATGAAAACATTGCGATTCAAAAGGCCTCGATGCGACGCTATGCCTGCTCATTTGATTGGGATCGCGTTCTCAATACTTGCGATCCAGAGTATTACCACTGGAACCAATGGTTCTTTTTGCAAATGTATGAACGTGGTCTGGCTTACCGAAAAGATTCTGCTGTTAACTGGTGCCCATCTTGTCAAACAGTTTTAGCAAATGAACAAGTTGTTGGCGGTGCATGTGAGAGATGCGATGCATCGGTTACTAAAAAGAAACTTAATCAGTGGTATTTCAAAATAACTGATTATGCTGATCGCCTGCTAGATGACATGAAAGAACTTGAAGGACAATGGCCTGAAAAAGTTTTGCTCATGCAGCGCAATTGGATTGGTCGCTCCCAAGGTGCCGAAGTCAGTTTTGAAATTGAAGGCAGAGATGAACCAGTAGTGGTTTACACAACGAGACCAGACACTTTATATGGAGCAACTTTCTTCGTGGTTGCAGTGGACTCTGCATTGGCCGCTGAACTTGCAGCTGGTACTGAAAGTGAATTAAATTTCAAAAAGTATCTTGAGGATGTCAAAGCAACAAGCGACATGGATCGCCTGGCTTCAGATCGCCCCAAGACTGGAGTGTTCTTAAATAGATATGCGATTAATCCAGTCAATGGTGAACGCTTGCAAATTTGGGCAAGTGATTATGTGCTTGCCGATTACGGTACTGGTGCGATCATGGCAGTACCAGCACATGACCAACGCGATTTAGATTTCGCAAAAACATTTAATTTACCAATTCGAGTTGTTGTTGCATCCGACACCGATCCTTCAATAACTGGCGAAGCAACAGCTGATGATGGTGCTCATGTTAATTCCGGCGACCTTGATGGACTAGGTAAAGCCGAAGCCATCACAAAAATTATTTCTCAGTTACAGACTAAGAATTTGGGTAAGCCCGCAACTAACTATCGCCTTCGGGATTGGTTAATTTCGCGGCAGCGTTTTTGGGGAACCCCAATTCCGATCATTCACTGCGCATCATGCGGGGAAGTTCCAGTACCAATAGACCAACTTCCAGTGTTATTGCCTGATGCAACCGGGATGGACTTATCGCCCAAGGGCACTTCACCACTTGGAGCTGCAGAGGCGTGGGCTAATGTGCCATGTCCAAAATGTGCGGGTCCAGCTCGCCGAGATGCCGACACTATGGACACTTTTGTGGATTCTTCTTGGTACTACCTGCGGTACTTAAATCCAAAACTTGATTCCGCGCCATTTGATCAAGTAGAAGCTAAGAAGTGGTTGCCCGTTGATCAGTATGTTGGCGGCGTAACGCATGCAATTTTGCATTTGTTGTATAGCCGCTTCTTTACCAAAGTTATGTTCGACATGGGAATGGTTGACTTTGTTGAACCATTCAAGCGGTTATTGAATCAAGGCATGGTCCAAATGGATGGCTCAGCAATGAGCAAGAGTCGTGGCAATTTAGTAAAGCTAAGTGATGAATTAAGTGAAAATGGTGTTGATGCCATTCGGTTAGCAATGGTTTTTTCCGGACCACCCGAAGATGACGTTGACTGGGCGGATGTCTCGCCAAGTGGGGCTAAAAAGTTCCTTGCTCGCGCCTACCGCCTTGCAGGTGATGTAACAAGTGATCCGAACGCTGATGTGATGACTGGAAATTTAGCACTTCGCAAAGCCACTCATAAGGCAGTAAATGATGCCCAGCTTGCCGTGGAGACTTACCGATTCAATGTTGCGGTCGCGCGAACTATGGAGCTAGTAAATGTGACGCGCAAGGCTATTGACGCTGGTTGTGGTCCGGCGGATCCTGCAGTGCGCGAAGCAACGCAAGCTGTTGCAATCATGCTTTCGTTAGTTGCGCCATACACTTCGGAAGAAATGTGGGAGCGGCTTGGTCATAAGCCGCCAATGGCGCTTGCGCCATGGCCAGTCGTTGACCCCACATTGCTAGTTGAAGATTCGGTGCAATGTGTGATTCAAGTCAATGGCAAAATAAAAGAACGCCTTGAGATTTCCCCTGGGATTACTGAAGAGGAAATGCGAGAGTTAGCAATGAGCCAAGCTTCAGTCATAGCCGCGCTGGCTGGTCAGACAATCAAGGTTGTTGTCGTGCGACCACCAAAACTGGTCAACATAGTTCTGGGATAGTGCGCAATGCCTGTTGGAATTGTCACTGACTCCACCTCCTACTTGCCCGAATCGGTAGTTACTGAACTTGGAATCGAAGTCGTCCAGCTGCAAGTAATTAGTAATGGCATTGCTTATAACGAAGTCGATGGCATCACAGTTGACCAGGTGACGCTTGCCTTGCGAGCAAACAAACCAGTAACGACGTCACGACCTAATCCAGAACTTTTCGTAGCGGCGTATCAAAGGTTGATCTCAAATGGCGCTAACTCAATTGTCAGTGCGCATCTTTCCAGTGAAATAAGTGGCACGTTTGAATCCGCTTTACTTGCCAGCCGCAGTGTCTCTTGCCCAATAGCGGTAATAGATTCTCGCGGAATTGCAATGATGCTGGGGTTTGCAGTCGAGGCTGGGGCGCAACTGGCTAAGTCGGGTGGCGACTTTGCCGAAGTTGGCGATTTGATCAAACGTAAAAGTTTAGGTTCATCAATTTTTTTCTACGTTGATTCCCTCGAGTTTCTTGAGCGAGGTGGGCGAATCAATGCAGTGCAAGCCCGAATGGGAACAGCCATGAATTTGAAGCCGATATTGCACATGATCAATGGCAAAGTTGAACAACGAGAATTAGTACGAACTCGGGAGAAAGCACTTAACCGGATGGTAGATCTAGTTTGCGCCGCCGCACGAATAAAGTCGCAGATTGCAGTGCATCATGTGACTGCCCCTAGCGCAGCCGAAGACCTTGCACAACAATTGCGAATTAGAACGGGACTTAAAGACATCGCAGTATCTGCAGTTGGCGCAGTTGTGGGTACTCATGTTGGTCCTGGCGCGATAGCAATTGTAGTAAGTCCACAGGTATAGTTTTCCCACAAATTTTTACAAAGTGAGAATGCTAATTCATTAAACTTTATTTTCATTACATGCAGGTATTTAGAAAAACAACCCAGCAACTAACTAATGTCGCAGAGCAGCGATTGCGCAAAATCCTAGAGGCTAGAAGTGAAGTCGCGGTCCCAAGTGAACCAGCGGAACTTCTTTTTGAGCCACCTCGAGATGCTGTTAAACCAATAGCAAAACTTATCGTGATCACACTTTGCTTAGTTGGTTTACTAGTTTGGTTGAATCGCCCCACCACTTTGACAAATCCAGCGGTGAATAGTCCAGGGATTCCGATTTCAGTGCCGCCTACGCTAGCGGAGCCGACGGCCACTGATCTAAATTCTTTTGATCAGATTGTGATTGATGTAAAGGGTGATGTGAATTCCCCAGGTTTAGTTACATTAAGTGCAGGTTCTCGAGTCGCAGACGCAATTGCAGCGGCTGGTGGATTGGCAATTGACGCCGATATCAGCAACATCAACTTGGCAGAGCGGTTATCAGATGGCCAAATGATTTACGTTGGCCAATCACAATCAAGTGGCATTGGCGTTGATCGCAGGATCAATCTAAATTTGGCAACAGTTGCAGAATTGGACACCTTACCTGGTGTGGGTCCAGTAATGGCTGGGCGAATTATTGCTTGGCGAGATTTAAACCAACGTTTTCACACCATCGAGCAACTACAAGAAGTGCCAGGAATTGGATCTAAGGTTTTTAAGAACCTTAAGCCTTTAATCAAAATTTAAGTGGATTTTCGTCTAGCGCCATTTGCCATTTCAACCTGGCTCGCAGCCGCGCTGACCATCGGCTTACTTGGATTGAGTAATCCAATTTGGTCTTGGATTATTTTCAGTGTAGTTATCCTGCTGGTATTACTTTTGTTGCGATATTTTCAAGCCAATAAAATTGCTTCAAAGACTTTAGGTACTTTTATTATCCTTGGCTTCTTACTTGGTGTAGTTGTTACGCTGCTGCGCCTTTATCCGATTGTCTATGGTCCAATTTCACAGGCGAGTGACAGTGGCGCTGTCATCAAGGGAACCGCAACTCTGATATCAGATCCACTAGTTTCTAATCGAAATGGAAACTTGGATTGGAAGCAACAGAACTTACTCAGGGTAGGTTTAAAAATTGATTCTGCGGTAATTCGAGGTGAGAGTTTTGAGTTAAGAGCTCCAGTTTTAGTTCTTGTTTCTGACCCAGTCCTAATAGAAAGTTTTCAGAATCTGATTCCAGGTAATCAGATTTCCTTTGTTGGAAAATTGACACCGGCTCCAATTGGTTGCCAGTTAGCTGGTTACCTAAAACCCCTAAAGCCACCTGTATTAATCAAAGCAGCGCCGAGATATCAATGGCTTGCTGCAAGTTTGCGATTGGGACTACATGAATCCTTGAAATTTAGCTCCCCAGCTGCAAAAGGTTTAGTTCCAGGTCTGGCGCTGGGAGATAGTTCGGCGTTGTCTGCTCAGTTATCGCAGCACATGAAGGCCGCCGGACTGACGCATTTAATTGCGGTATCTGGAACTAATGTGACACTGCTAATCATCGTGGTGCTTGCTTTGTTACGACGAGTAAAAGCGAGTAAGAATCTTCAGTATCTATTAGTGATCGGCGCCTTACTTGCCTTTGTAGTGTTAGTTCGCCCGCAACCAAGCGTGCTTCGCGCAACCGTAATGGGACTCGTTGCGCTACTTGCTACCTACACGGATGCGCGCAAGTCGCCCGTTCCAGCCCTAAGTGTTGCGGTGATATTTCTCGTTGTAATTGACCCGTGGCTTGCTTTGTCATACGGCTTTGCACTATCCGTAGCTGCCACCGCAGGTTTGGTGCTTTGGGTTAGTCGCATTCAAAACTTTCTCGACCGTAAATTTCCAAGGCGCATCCCACTTTGGTTAATTCAAATTATGGCGGTAACTATTGCAGCCCAACTGGCAGTGTTTCCGTTGATTGTTGCGTTGGGCTCACCAATTTCATTGAGTTCAATACCTGCCAACATGCTCGCAGTACCGATTTCCGCTCCAACAATGGTCCTTGGTTTATTAGCTGCACTTGTGACGCCGATTTCCTCACATCTTGGAATTGTGTTTGCTTGGTGTGCTGGACTTTTTGCGCAAGTGATTGCGGTAATAGCTCAGGTGAGCGCAAGTTTGCAATGGCTTGTTGTGCCGTGGCCGAGCGGGAAATTTGGAATTGTTTTGGCTTTGACGTTCACCGTTTTCGCAGTACATGCTGGGTTGCTTTGGCGGCATCTTTCAATCGCCCAGAAATCGAAATACTTGTCGCTGGTAACAGTAGGCGCAGTACTGCTATGGAACCCACCAAGTGTTTCCCTCAAAGCGTGGCCACCACCAAATTGGGTTATGGTTTCCTGTGATGTAGGTCAAGGGGATGCAACTGTAATTCGCATCGCGCCAAATGAGGCAGTGGTTGTTGATGTAGGAGCAGATCCAAAAGTCATCGATAGCTGCCTTCGTCGCTTGCACATCAAGCAAATCCCAGTTCTACTTCTAACACATTTTCACGCGGATCATGTTGGCGGCTTAATTGGCGCATTGCATGGCAGGCAAGTTGGCGAAATTCGCGTCAGTCCGTTAGGGGATCCAATTGCGACCACGAAGTTTGTAACAAATACCTTGCGCGAACTTGGTAAATCTGCGGTTGTAATGACATACCCAGAATCCTTCACCGTTAAGGACGTTAAGTTCACTTGTATTTGGCCACAGCGGCTAATTCTTGGTGAAGGTAGCGATGCCAACAATTCAAGTGTGGCTCTATCTGTATTCAGTAACGAAATATCAATACTTCTAACCGGTGACATCGAGCCACCGGTTCAAGATGAAATTGCAAAGAGTATGCCAAAGCAAGACTTTGATGTCATTAAAGTTGCCCACCATGGCTCGAGATATCAATCTAGTGATTTCGCTACCTGGGTTAATGCAGAGATTGCCGTTATTTCAGTTGGCGCAGAAAATGACTATGGCCATCCAGCCCAGGAAACGATTTCCTTATATGAATTGACGGGGAGCGAAGTATTTCGAACCGACTTGAGTGGAGACATTGCAATTATTGTTCAAGATACCAAAATTTGGGTGGCGGGCTCTCGCTAGTCACACCCTCGTGAGATATTACAAACATGGTAAAAAAATCGGCCACCGATCAAGCCAGTGCAGTCTTGGCTGTCGGTAAGGAATCGATTTTAGTGCAACGAGTCATTGAAGGCGTGATGTCATCCGCTCGTAAGTTAGATTCTGCGGCGATTCGCCAAGATATTTCAGCAGGCGCTGACTCTGCTGCTGGCGATTTAGCAAATGCTCTCTCACCTTCACTATTTGGTGGCCTAATCGTAATAGTTGTGGAAGGTATTGACAGTGCAACTGATGATGTAGCTGCCATACTTTTGACTGCTATCGAAAATGTGCCTGAACACGTTCGCCTGGTTGCAACGCATCCTGGTGGCGTAAAAGGTAAAAAACTACTCGATTCAATTCGCAAATTGGGCGCGCTAGAAGCTACTTGCGGAGAATTGAAGCCTAAAGATTTATCAGCAGCTGTCGTTGCAGAATTTCGTCTACATAATCGTAAAGTAACGGCGGGCGCTGCGACAGCGTTGCAGGCAGCCATAGGTGGCGGTTTAGGTGAACTCCTTGCTGCAGTCTCACAATTATGCGCTGATACTGAATCAGAAATTATTGACGAAGCCGACGTGGCAAAGTATTACTCAGGTATCACTGGTGTCATGGGATGGGAATTAAGTGATGCCATGTGGAATGCCGAACCAATTGAATTATTAGAAAAATTTCGGTGGGCGGTTACAAATGATTCAAGTGCAACTGTGCCTGCAGTATCTGCAATTAGCAGTGGCCTTCGTTCCTTGATTAAGTACGCGAGTGCTCCTGCCAACATGAGT
>DJBM01000081.1:1923-4171 GCA_002430405.1 Actinobacteria bacterium UBA5976 | reverse complement strand
GTGGCGAGAATGAATACGGTTACGTCAAGGACTTTGTCGGCAAGGCGACGAGATTCAATAATTGCCATATCTAAAGCCTGCCTAAATTTCGGAACCAAAGTCAGATACAACACGCGAAACTGCGTCTTGACTTAAACTTTTGCGTCACTTTCTGAATCGCCATAAAAGTCAGCAATTTCTTGCTCGGCTTCATCAGCGTCTAAGTTTTCCATTTCCATGAATTCAGATGCGGCTTCGATTGCCTCGACTGCTTCCTTCATCGCAAATTCTGAGGCGATATGTTCGTTGCGCTCCTCGGCCTCGTCCGATTCAACATCTTCGTCAAATTCACTATCGTCTTGGACTGGATTTGCAACGTAATCAGGTAAGTCGCTGGAATCACTTTGTTCATCAGCTTGGTCATCAATGACTAAGTCCACAACTGGAATAGGTGCGGCTTGTTCCTGGCGAACAGATGAATGCGCGCCGCAACCAAATGTAGTTGCCACAACTTGACCATCAGCTGCGCCAAACTCATTTCCGCAAACACCAAATACTTGACCCATTGATCCGCCGATAGCAACTAAGAAACCACAGGAACCACATTGCGCTGGTGCAGATTTTGCCATTGCAGATTTTGGGCCATTAAGTTTTTCAAACCAACGATTAACGGCCCGCTCTTGGCCGACTGTGCTTAATACTTTTTCACGTCCAAGTCCAAGTTCCCATTGAACTGGATGAAGCGTTGCTAACTCATCAGCAATATCTTCTAGGTCGCCAAGACCAGTGAAGCCCGCTGTTAAACGGTCATCATTTTCTGGAGGCGGTAGTAAATCACCAACACCTAAGTCACCTGCTTCGACGCGATCAGCCCATGGCTTCCATGCAGCAGGTACGAGGGCAACAGCGCCTGGTAACAGATTTACTTCGCTAACAGTTGGCTGACCCTGGCCAGAAATTTCAACAACACTTACTTCCCAATACCAACCTGGGTAACCGGCCGAAGTGCACTCAAAGGTGTAACTCGTAATAACAACATCAGAATCTTGTGATGGTTCAACCACGGCGTCTAAGGCAACACCAACGTGTTCGGCTGGGATTGTTTCAAGAATCGCGGCGCGAGCGATCTCGAGGGCTGAAGTTGCTGTGTTCAACTATGCATCAATCTGATCGGCGACGCCACGAAGTACGGCAACAAGTTTTTCAGTTTGTTTGTCATCGGGATAACGTCCGCGGCGAAGGCTGCCAGCGTACCCATCCAACATTTTAATTACATCCTCGAGCAAAATCGCCATGTCTTCAGCGTCTTTTCGCACACCTTTTGAAACGCTCGGTGGTTCCTCTAATACCCGCACTGACAACGCTTGCATTCCGCGTTTGCCATCGGCTACGCCAAATTCACAGCGGGTGCCATTTTTCAGAGCAAGTGTTCCAGCTGGGAGTGCGGAAGCATGCAAAAAAACTTCTTCGCCTTCATCCGTCTGCAGAAAGCCGAAGCCTTTTTCAGTGTCGTACCACTTCACTTTGCCTGTAGGCACGGTATTCTCCTTCCACTGGTTGCTCATCTTGGCCACCGGAAACCGATTGCCTGTCTCAAGGTTAGATGAAAAGTACGAATCCTCCCAAACTTGAGATTTTAGTTAGATTTGCCTCACCCGTTTTCCAGAAAACTCAAGTGGCGCTAACCACCTAAAAGCGCGTAACGTATAAAGATGCGCACTTCTGAATCGGCTGAAATCCAACTAAGACCTAGATCTTTAGCTGACGATTTGCGACATAGAACTGATGCCCAATTAGAGGCTTTATTCGCGACGCGCCCAGATTTATTGCACCCAGTACCCACTGATCTGGGACAGTTGGCAGTTCGAGCTACAACCTCACCAAGCGTGAGTTCAGCATTAGATGCGCTCAATCATATTGAGTTAAGCGTCTGTGAAGTATTGGCTGCCTTGCCAGATCCAGCAGCGCGTACTGATGTGCATGCTGGACTAACAAGCGCAACCGGATATCAATCGCAAGCTATCGATGCTGCAATAGATCGATTGCTTAGTAGCGCTCTTGTTTGGGGTGATGACGAAGAGTTGCATTTAGTTCGAGTAGCGCGCGAATCTTTTGGCTCTTACCCGTGTGGCTTAGCTGCTTCGTTTGCTGACTCGCGTCGAAAAGTCCGTGAGTATGGATCAAAGAAAAATCTTGCGGCAAAGACTTTAGCTAGTGGTTCCGATGATGTTCGAGAAATTATGGGACAACTTTTGTGGGGAACTCCTGC
>DJBM01000081.1:0-1903 GCA_002430405.1 Actinobacteria bacterium UBA5976 | reverse complement strand
CCTTTGGAATGGCTGCTTGCTCATGAATTGATCGTGCCAACAAGTGATAACTCCGTTGTCGTACCTCGCGAAGTTTCGCTAGCGCTTCGCGATGGTTTGTTGTTGCAGGAAATTAAAACCGATCGTGGCTTTCCAGTACTTGGAAACGCTGATGTTAAACGTATTAATGACACAGGCGCGCACGCAGCCTTAGATTTTGTTCGACTAGTCGAAACCTTATTGGAAACTTGGTCTATTGAGCCGCCCGCTCAACTTCGCGGTGGTGGACTTGCAATCCGCGACTTAGCAGCAGCCAAAGATTTGTTGCGAGTCTCCGAACACCTAACTGCCTTGGTTATTGAGGTAGCTTATGCAGCTGGGCTACTCGGCGCTGACACATCCGATGGTTGGTTACCAACTGCAGCTTATGATCGCTGGCTAAGTATTGATGATGCATCACGTTGGACATTACTCGCACAAACATGGCGTGACATGTCGCGAGCGGCGCACGTCGTTGGCGGTGATGGTTCTGATCGAATTAATGCCTTAACTTCTGCAGTTGAACGTGGCTTTATAAATCCACTTCGCATTTCGCTTCTAGACATTTACATTGGCCTTCCAGATGGCTCGACTACAAGCGCCGCTATTTTGACGGACCACTTAGATTGGCATCGTCCGCGTCGCTCCTCTATGGTGCGAGCTGCTGCTGTCTCGGCGGTGCTCGCTGAAGCTGCAACCATAGGTGTTACCGCGCTTGGCGCGATCACATCATTTGGTAAAGCATTGTCCGAAGGTAAAGATCCAACAAAAGTCTTAGGCGCGTTACTTCCAGCGCCCGTTGATCATGTGATTGTGCAGGCAGATTTAACTGCGCTTGCCCCTGGTCGCTTGCCTGCCAACCAACGCCGAACCATGGCGGTGATAGCTGATGTGGAATCAACTGGGGCCGCAACGACTTATCGATTTACCGAAAGCTCGATTCGGCGCGCGCTTGATCAAGGTCAGTCTGCCCATGACATTTTAGATTTCTTATCTGGACTTTCCCGCACACCAATCCCGCAGCCACTTACTTATTTGATTGAAGACGTGGCTCGCAAGCATGGCGTGCTACGCGTTGGGGTTGCTTCGATCTACTTGCGCTGTGACGATGAACAGCTTGTTACAGCAGTGCAAGCTGATCGCCGTCTGGCAAATTTAAAGTTTCGCCAACTCGCACCTGGCATCGTAGTCAGTTCTTCGCCAGCAGACATAGTGCTTGAAAAGTTGCGCGCTGCTGGTTATGCCCCAGTTGCCGAAAGCGCAGAAGGGACCGTCTTAATACACCGTCCAGATACCAAGCGAACTGCGACAAAGGTTGTCCCGGCTCCAGTCACAGTTACTGGACCATCAAGTCGATTGGTCGCTGCAGCGGTTAAGGCACTTCGCGCTGGGGAGCGCGTTGATTCCAGCAAGCCAGCGTCCGCGACTGGTCCTCGGACAACTACTTCCCAAACTTTAGCTTTACTCAATGATGCATTGGCAAAGGGTAAAGAAGTTTGGATTGGTTACGCTGACAAGGGTGGCATGAC
Organism: Actinobacteria bacterium UBA5976; assembly: GCA_002430405.1. GTDB lineage: Bacteria > Actinomycetota > Actinomycetes > S36-B12 > UBA5976 > UBA5976. The sequence goes on along the minus strand of DJBM01000081.1, from coordinate 356 downwards.
CAGCGAACGAATCGTTGAACCACTAACTATCACAGGCGGCTTCTTAACTGCTTTCGACGTACGGACAAATGAAGTACGAACATTTACGATTGCGCGCATAACTGGCGCTGCCTTGGAAGAGACTTTTACTGAAGAAGGAAGTGCTTGATGACTGAAGGTCCATTGATCGTTCAAAGTGATAAAACTTTATTACTGGAGATTGACCATGAGTTAAGCGCTGAGTGCCGCCATGCAATTGCGCCTTTTGCTGAACTTGAACGTGCGCCAGAACACATTCACACTTACCGCATCACACCACTTGGACTTTGGAACGCGCGCGCCGCAATGCATGATGCGGAATCAGTTGTGGACACGTT
>DJBM01000123.1:2743-7352 GCA_002430405.1 Actinobacteria bacterium UBA5976 | reverse complement strand
TTCATCGACAACATTTTCCGTTTCACTCAGGCAGGTTCCGAGGTTTCAACACTTCTTGGCCGCATGCCTTCAGCAGTGGGCTACCAGCCAACACTTGCTGATGAAATGGGCGTACTCCAGGAACGCATCACTTCAACGCGCGGTCACTCAATTACTTCGCTGCAGGCAATTTACGTTCCAGCGGATGACTTAACTGACCCAGCTCCAGCAGCGACGTTTGCGCACTTGGATGCAAACACCGTACTTAGCCGTCCGATTTCAGAAAAGGGTATTTACCCTGCTGTGGATCCACTTGATTCCAGTTCTCGAATTCTGGATGCGCGTTATGTTGGCGCTGAGCACTACGCAGTTGCTGCTGAAGTAAAGCGAATCCTGCAAAAGTCAAAGGAACTTCAAGACATCATTGCAATTCTTGGTATTGATGAACTTTCCGAAGAAGACAAGATTCTGGTAAACCGCGCACGTCGTATCGAACGTTTCTTGTCACAGAATATGTTCGTTGCTGAAGCGTTCACTGGCCAAAAGGGATCCTTCGTTCCAGTGGAAGAAACTGTCGCATCATTCAAGAAGCTAACTGAAGGTGAATACGATCACCTGCCAGAGCAAGCATTCTTTATGGCTGGCGGTATCGATGACGTTATCGAAAATGCCAAGAAGCTTCAGGGCTAATCATGTCTGAACTCAGCGTTTCTGTCGTAGCCGTTGACCGCAAAGTGTGGGTTGGCCAAGCTAAGTCGATCGTTGCCAAAACTCCAGAAGGTGAGATTGGCATTTTGCCAGGTCACGAACCAGTACTTTCGTTGTTGGTAAATGGCGTAGTTCGCATTGAACCAATTGACGGTGTAAAGGTGGCGATCGCAGTACACGGTGGGTTCGTTGCCATGGATAGTAACGAAGTTCGTATTCTTGCGGAAGTAGCCGAGTTAGCACAGGAAATTGATTTGCCTCGCGCCGAAGCAGCGCTTGCTCGCGCCAAAGCAGCTGGCGAAGAATCGCCAGAGGCAGTTGCCGCAGCACATCGCGCCGAAACTCGAGTTAAAGCAGCAACTTCAAACACAGCCGCTGGACTACATAGTTAAAAACTAGTTAAGACTTAAGGCCACTTTCCAAGAGGGAAGTGGCCTTAAGTCTTTAACTATTCAATTCGCGCTTGTAACTTACTTAACCTTGAAAGATGTTGAAATACCCCTAGGATCTTTCTATGGCGCCACAGATTGCAGTTGTTGGAAGTATCAATGCTGATCTAGTTGTACAAATGCCAAGTTTGCCGGGGCGCGGGGAGACTGTCAGAAGTTCTGAGCCCCTCTGGTTTCCAGGTGGGAAAGGCGCAAATCAAGCGGTGGCCGCTGCTCGTATGGGTGGACAGGTAACGATGTATGGCGCAGTTGGGCAGGACGCACCTGGCGAAATGTGTGTAGCTTCGTTACTCGAAAGTGGCGTAGATATTTCAGCAATTGCGAAAGTTTCGAGCGCAACTTCTACTGCGCTAGTTATGGTCGAGCATTCTGGAGAGAATCAGATAGTTGTTACCGATGGCGCAAACCAACACGTTACCTTTGATCCAGCTGCAGTTGCCCAAGCTGACGCAGTTATTGTGCAATTCGAGATCCCCGAAGACGTATTAATTCAAGCGGGCAAGTCCTCAACTGGAATTTTTTGTGTTAACGCTGCGCCCGTGCGCGAAATGTCCAACGAGTTGGCCGAGTTGATCGACGTTCTCATTGTTAATGAAATTGAATTTACTCAACTTGGTAAGCCATCGGGTGGCTTAGTAATCGTCACTGCGGGTGCTAACGAAGTCATTGCCTATCAAGATGGCGAAATAGTTGCAAAGTGCACTCCACCAAAAGTTGCAGCCATCGATACTGTGGGCGCTGGCGATACTTTTGTAGGGGCATTCATGGTCGCTTTTGCCAGTGGCGCTGATGTTTCAACTTCGCTACATCGAGCGTGCGCAGCCTCTGCGTTGTCCACGCTAAAACTTGGAGCCCAATCTGGTATGCCCACTGCAAGCCAAGTTGAAGCGTTCCTGCAAACTTATGTTTAGAAAACTTGAAAGGTAACTCATGACTCGCGCATTACTTATTGATACTGACCCTGGCATAGATGACGCCGTTGCAATTGCGTTGGCACTTGGCTCGCCAGAAGTCAACGTGATTGGAATTTCTACAGTTGGCGGAAACTCGGGATTAACAGCTACTACAAATAATGCGCTGCGGTTACTTGAGTTCTTTGGCAGAACTGATATTCCAGTTGCCTCGGGATATGACGAGCCTTATCGACGAGCAAAGGCTGAAACAGGATATGAACCAGTTCATGGCCAAGATGGCTTAGCGGGCGTTGATCTGCCGGCGCCTACTATAAAAGTTGTGTCCACAGATGCCCCAGCATTTCTTGCTGACAAAATTAGAAATTCTCCAGACCCAGTAACTCTGATTGCCATTGGGCCGCTAACTAACATCGCGCATCTAGTAGATCAACATCCAGATGTGATTGCGATGATAGATCGATTCGTAATTATGGGCGGCGCTGCTCGCACCGGAAACGTAACGCCAGTTGCGGAATTTAATATTTGGCACGATCCAGAAGCCGCAAAACGGGTATTTGCTAGTGGACTGAACACGGTAATGGTGGGACTTGATGTAACTCACTCTGTCAAAACGCAGGAGCAACTTTGGGGCTGGCTCAAGGACGGCAGCAAGTTTGGCAAAGTCTTTGATCACATTCTGAATTCATACACAAACATGTATGAAACTTTTTATGGTGAGCGCATGACGCATCAACATGATGCATTAGCAATGGCTGAAGCAATCTGGCCGAACCTAATGGAACTTGAGCCTGCTCACATTGACGTGGAATGCAATGGCGAACTTACAACTGGGATGACAGTCACGGATACTCGTTTACGAAACGGTATAAAACCCAATGGTTATGTTGCTTGGACTATTGATGTCGACGATTTTCATGCAAAGTTAATGTCAAGGCTCGGCACATTAGCAAAAGCTCTTGGTTAACTTAGAAATTATCGAGTGCTACCTGGTTGCCACAAGACATCGCCAACATCTTTATTGGCAACGCGAGAAAGAATGAATAACAAGTCTGATAACCGATTTAAGTAAGTTGCCGCGAGCGTATTCATGCCTCCGTGATACATGTCAATGGCCGCCCAAGTGCTGCGCTCAGCGCGACGAGAAACGGTTCGCGCAATGTGCAAATGAGCTGCGCCAACTGAGCCACCAGGCAAGATAAACGATCGCAGCGGTTCCACTTCTTCGTTAAATGTGTCACAAGCTTTTTCCAGACGATCAATGTATTCAGCGGTAACTCGAAGCGGTTCATGTTCTGGATTATCAATTACTGGCGTGCAAAGATCAGCGCCAACATCAAAAAGTTCATTCTGAATTTTCGTGAGCAGGTCAACTATGTCGGTTCGCAAATTTCCAGCAGCGATCGCTAATCCAATCGAACTATTTGCTTCATCAACATCTGCATAGGCTTTTAACCGCGGATCGTTCTTGCCCGTTCTACTCATGTCACCAAGACTTGTGGTGCCATCATCGCCAGTGCGGGTGTAAATTCTCGTTAAATTAACCATGCCCTTAGCCTACGATGCCTACGGTTTATCGGCCTTTTCGACAACCTAAATAGCTGAGGCGAAAAGCACGTTATTCTGCATTCATATGGACGTTTTTCGAATTCAAGGTGGCGCCCGGCTAGTTGGCCAGGTCCATGTCACTGGCGCCAAAAATAGTAGTTTGAAATTAATGGCAGCGGCACTACTCGCACCAGGAAAAACAGTCATTCATGCGGTCCCCAATATTTTAGATGTCACCATAATGGCGGAGTTACTTCGTCGCCTTGGCTGCGCAGTTGAATACGACTCAGCAAAACAAGCCGTCACTATTGAAGTGCCACAAATTATTGAACATCGAGCTGACTATGACTTAGTGCGGCGCATGCGAGCATCAATTGCAGTTCTTGGACCATTAGTCGCGCGAACAGGTGAAGCTGATGTCGCGCTACCTGGTGGCGACGCGATTGGTTCGCGTGGCCTAGACATGCACACTGCTGGTCTAGAACGCATGGGAGCAGTTGTTGCTAATGAGCATGGATATTTAGTTGTGCATGCACCGACTGGCGGTCTGATCGGAACGCAGGTGTATTTAGATTTTCCAAGTGTTGGAGCAACTGAGACGCTATTGATGGCAGCAGTAACTGCGACCGGTGTAACTGTTATTGACAATGCGGCCCGGGAACCAGAAATTGTAGACATCTGCAACATGTTGGTCGCTATGGGCGCCGAAATTTCTGGAATCGGCAGTTCGCTACTCACCATAACTGGCGTTAAGACTCTGCAACCTGTGGAATACACAACAGTTTCAGATCGAATTGTTGCCGGAACTTGGGCAGTTGCTGCCGCGATTACCCAAGGTGACATTACGGTTCACAACGTAAACCCAAATCATCTTTCAATTGCCTTAGAGAAATTAACGGCAGCTGGCGCAAGTGTTGAGATTTATGAAAATAGTTTTCGAGTGCAGATGGATCGCAGGCCAACAGCCGTGGACGTTGTCACATTGCCATACCCAGGATTTCCAACAGATTTACA
>DJBM01000123.1:2142-2557 GCA_002430405.1 Actinobacteria bacterium UBA5976 | reverse complement strand
TTCGAAGCAAGATTTCGTTTTGTCCAAGAACTGACTCGACTTGGCGCGGAGGTTCGAACTGATGGTCATCACGCGTTAATTCGGGGACGTACCAAACTCTCTGGCGCGCCAGTGGAAGCAACAGACATTCGGGCAGGTGCCGGATTGGTTTTAGCTGGGTTAGTTGCAGATGGCGAAACAACTGTGCACGCTGTAGAACACATCGATCGTGGTTACGTAGATTTTGAAAAGCAGCTAACTGAATTAGGAGCATTCGTTGTTCGGGAAACTAGCGCTTAAACTTTCCAGCGGTCGCCCGTTACGACTTTCCTTGTTTCAGTATTGATTTTGCCCGAACTTCATCTTTAGGCCAGACCATAATTCGTGGTCCATCATTTGTTTGGGCCAAGCTAGCCCGAATTCCAGAACTAACCAA
>DJBM01000123.1:0-1972 GCA_002430405.1 Actinobacteria bacterium UBA5976 | reverse complement strand
CTCTGGCGAAGCATCTCGCCCTCTATGTAGTTATTAGGCGTTGCTATCGGTACCAGCATTCCGTACTCATCTGGATTTCCAGGCTTCACGGGACGCTCCACAAGCGAACCACCGTGCGCAAAGCCCCAACGCAGCACTAAGACCATTAAGCCGATGCCCGCAAAGGCAACGAATGGTCCAAAGAAATATGAAAACGAATTCCAAGCTTGCACGCCTCGATTCTGCCGTAATAGACACCTGCGCGCTAGGTACTTAAATGCAGATTCGTTACTCACCTGGGCAATCTGTGAGAATAGCCGTATGAGTTTTTCAAATATTGGCGTTGTTGGCCTTGGAATTATGGGCGCTGGAATTGTGGAAGTTTTTGCGCGCGCTGGCTACGAAGTCACTGGAGTAGCCGAATCAACGCCAGCTGTTGCTGCTGGGCAAGCAAATCTTGCAAAGTCACTGGGACGAGCAGTGTCAAAAGGCAAGTTGTCGCAAGAGGAAAGTGACGCAATTACTGCCCGCGTAACGTTTGGAAGCGAGTTTAAATTGCTCGCAAATTGCGACTTGGTCATCGAGGCTGCACCGGAAATTTTGTCGCTAAAAACCGAAATCTTCTCCCAACTCGACGCAGTAGTTAAGCCAGCAGGAATCTTGGCAACAAATACCTCAAGCTTGTCAGTTACCAAGATTGCTACGGCAACAAAGCGTCCAGCACAAGTAATTGGAATGCATTTCTTTAATCCGGCACCTGTTCAAAAATTTGTTGAGGTTATATCAACATCGGAATCAGATCCAAAAACTGTTGCCCAAATTGTTGAGCTTGGAACTGCACTTGGCAAGCACTTGGCACAAATTTCTGATCAGCCTGGATTCATTGTTAACAAATTACTTCTTCGCTATTTAAATCATGCGGTACAAATTCTGGATTCAGGTAAAGCGTCGCGAGAACAACTTGATTCTGCGATGCGCGAATTATCTAACTATCCAATGGGGCCTTGTGAATTATTGGATCTAATTGGCATCGATACTTGTGTGGAAATTCTGAAAACTATTCACGCAGACACAGGACTTGAAATTGATCAGCCAGCAAAAGGCATGGTTGACCTTGTTAACTCGGGAAACACAGGTCGCAAGTCAGGTTCTGGATTTTACGATTATGCCAATTCCCATGAAGTGCCAACTGATGCGAACGAGGAAATCAAGAAGCAAGTACATAACGACTTATTAACTGCGTACTTAGGCGACTGCATTGCAATGGAAGCCACGGGCTATGCAACAAAGTCAGATATTGATTCTGGGATGAAACTTGGTTGCGGACTTCCAGAAGGACCCTTTGAAGTAATTTCCCGCCTAGAGATTGAAAACGTTCGCATTGCGCAAGCCGAACTTGCCCAACGAACAGGTGTCGTTGCCTACCAACCCTTAGCTCTGTAATAAAAAACAAATTAGAACTTAGACTAAATAAATGGGACGTCGTAACCGCAGAGAACCGAGCGAAGAGCCAACTGAGCTCAAGTTAGGAAATTTTGCGCGAACTGAAAATCATGCTGACGGCGAATGGAAAGTCACATCTTTGACGGGAGACACATCTGTCAAGGTATATCGCTGCCCAGGTTGCCAAGGCGAGATTCAACCTAAAACTGCGCACATAGTGGCTTGGAATATGGACTATTCCGCGGATGAACGTCGACACTGGCACACTGCATGCTGGAAACGTCGAACTCCGAGTAGGTACTAATGGCTGAGATTGTTTCAAACAGTGTGCTGCCCGCAATTCGCGAGGCAATAGAACTTACTACTTCAGATGGTTTGAAATTAGTTGGGGAGTTAGCGTTACCAATAGCCACTGCTCCAAAAGCAACTCTGCTATTGCTTCATCCAAACCCAACAGGTGGCGGAATGATGGATAGCCACCTATTTAAAAAAGCAGCATGGCGACTTCCAGCATTGGCTGACGTAGCAATCTTGCGGTGGAATACGCGTG
>DJBM01000049.1:21035-26305 GCA_002430405.1 Actinobacteria bacterium UBA5976 | reverse complement strand
AGGGCAGGGGTTACAAGCCTGCTGAATCAGATGAGGCTGACCGATTCCACGCGGTGGGCATAGTTGATCCAGACACTGGTAAGCCGTTAACTCAATCAGCAAAATCTTGGACCTCAGTGTTTTCTGGAGAGCTCGTCGCTATCGGATCGCAGCGCCAAGATCTAGTTGCAATCACCGCAGCTATGCTCGGCCCAACTGGCTTGGACGCTTTTGCCGAAAAATTCCCGACTCGCACCTTTGATGTGGGAATTGCCGAACAGCACGCAGTCACAAGCGCAGTTGGCATGGCACATGCTGGACTTCATCCAGTAATTGCAATTTATTCAACATTTCTAAATCGCGCAGTTGACCAAGTGATCATGGACTGTGCGTTGCACAAAGCAGGTGTGACTTTTGCTCTTGATCGTTCGGGAGTTACCGGAGATGATGGTGCAAGTCATAACGGCATGTGGGATATGGCCTTGCTTCGTGTCGTGCCAAACTTGGATTTGTTTGCGCCGCGTGATGGTCAGCAATTGAAATCTGCGCTGCGAAACTCGGTAGCAAAATCGGATCACCCAACCGTAATTAGATTTTCCAAAGGCCCCGTCCCGGCTGACATTCCCGCAGTTACGCAACTTGGTTTTGCTGATGTGTTGGTAGCTGCAGAGCAGCCAGAAGTAACAATCGTTGCAATCGGAGTAATGGCTACGCAGTCGCTGGAAGCAGCTAAGAGCTTGCAGGACCAGGGATTTCGGGTAGAAGTTATTGATCCAATTCAAGTTTTACCTATTTCGCCAGATCTTATTGATTACTTGAGCACCAGAGAATTCGTCGTAACTATTGAGGATGGTCTAGTTGACGGCGGTATTGGCGAGGCAATTGGTAGCGCGCTTCGAAACATAAATTCGCGCACTCGAGTTTTGTCACTTGGAATTCCAAAGCAATTCTTGGATCACGCCACTCGTAAATCGATTCTTAATAAGTTACATCTGGATGCGCAGGGTATTTCAGAAACCATCGCGCGAGGACTAAAAGCCACTGTAATTTAGTGGCTGCTATTACTCTGCCGCTTTGCTTTCATTCAAGTTCCAAATCGCGGTCTCCAAAACTGGACTTACGATTTCAATTTGCCACGGCCTAGCTCCAAAACTGGTCAACTCCGCTTGTAGTAGTTCCACAGTCTCGGGTGGTGACCACAGTACTCGACGAATTGTTTCTGGCGTCATTAAATTCTCAACTGGCAAATTGAGTTCCTCTGCGGTTGTCACCAATTTTGCCCGCACGTATTCAAGCCGGCGCCACGCAGCAGGATTGCGAGCCTCCCAGTTACGTGGCGCAGGCGTACCTGTGGCGGGTAGTTTTACGGGCGGAAGTTCATCTTCCGGTAACGCATGCGCTCGCAATGTGGCTTCAATCCAAATGTCAGCATGGCGCTTCACATTTCGTAAATGCATAAAAGAAAGAGTTCGCAATTGCGATTTTGTAGCGAGCCCGGAATTGGCGAGGGTAACAATGTGAGAATCCGAAAGAATTCTTCCCGCTGCGATGTCTTGTTTTCGGGCTATCTCATCACGGGCTTGCCAAACTTCTCGAACGATTGCGATTTCGCGTGGACTGCGGATGACGTGCATGCCTGAAGTCCGCCGCCATGGATCTACCCGTTCGATTGGAAACGTGTTTCGCTGAACATGATCAAATTCTTGAAATGCCCAATTGCTTTTTCCAGCTTCATTTAGTTGTTGATCTAGTACGTCCCATAATTCAATAAGAAATTCAACATCAAGAGCGGCGTAATTCAACCACGATTCTGGAAGTGGGCGAGTTGACCAATCAGCTGCACTATGTTCCTTGGCTAAGGCAAATCCAAGTTGCGTTTCGATCAGAGGACCTAAGCCAACACGTGGCAGTCCAAGTAACCGTCCCGCCAATTCAGTATCAAAAAGTCCAGCAGTAGGCACGAGTCCTACTTCGGCAAGGCAAACTAAATCTTGCGATGCAGCGTGCAAAATCCAATCCACGTTCTGCAAAGCGCTTTGCAGGACATCCAAATTTTCAAAACTTGTTGGATCGATTAGATGTGTACCTGAACCTTCTCGCCGCAGCTGAATTAAATATGCCCGTTGACTAAATTTAAAGCCGCTTGCCCGCTCGGCATCTAATGCCACTGGTCCCGTTCCGTTGGAAATCGCAGTGACGATCTCGAGTAGCTCCTGCGCGGTTGTTGCAATTTTGGGAAGTCCATCTCGGGGCTCCGAGACCTTGATGCTGGTTACCTCTGGAATATCTTCGGCAGTAACGATCGCGTCAAGATCTTGCATGTTTTCAGCTGTCATAGTGTTTTAGTTAGCGCTTCCTGGAAAGCGCAGAAACTCCATCTGGCAGTGGCATTAAACCAGAACTCTTTTCGACTACTGCTAGCCAGGCGGCAATGTGGTTTGATAAATCGGCGCTATCCGGCGTCCAAGATGCCCTAATTTCTAAATCAGTTTCGGTCGAACGATCTTCTAGGCCAGCAAATGAGCGCGAAACCGTACGAGTTACGGTTCCAGAGACATTGTGATAACCCGCATCAGCGTCATTCAGTGCATCCGTTAACCAAGACCAGGCAACTTCATCAAATAAATCATCGGTAACAACGTCAGATTCAATTGGAGCTCGCACGAATGTAACAACTCGAAATGTGCCATCCCAAGTATCTTGACCTTCGGGGTCATGTAGGACTATGAATCTGCCAATAGCTAGTTCTTTGTCATCAGCATCAACTGATTCCACTGCAATTGCAATGCTGTGGGGTGCTAGTCGCCCAGGTGCGGGTACTTCTTCAAGTTCAAACTCTGGCCGCAGTTTGGGGGATTTAAGGCTAGCTAATGCGCTATCCCAAATATCCAAGGCGGATACACCTGCTCCCAATAAATTCCATTACTTATAAGACTATGAACAATGAACACAATGTGGGTCTAGGCGCGCGGTTAGGTACGCTAACTAGATGCCCGTGATTCTCGCGCTCCTTTCAAGTTTGGTTTGGGGCTTATCCGACTTTCTTGGTGGCACGCTCAGTAAGAAGCGCAAGGCAATCGCAGTTATCGGTGGTTCCCAAAGTTTTGGGTTAATTTTCGTCTCGTTACTTGCTATTGCATTCCAAACGTGGACCTGGAATCAAAGCGTCTGGATTAATGGCGCAATAGCGGGCGCCATGGGAATTCTCGGATTAGTTGCTTTTTATACCGCTTTAGCAACTGGGCAAATGGGAATAGTAGCGCCAATTTCTTCGCTAAGCGCAGTTGTGCCAGTCACTATCGGTTTGGTGCAAGGTGAGCGACCTTCAAGTTTGCAGCTAATCGGAATTGCACTCGCACTGGTAGGTGTGATTTTGGCGAGTGGTCCAGAATTAAATGGCAAAGTCGATCCGCGACCAGTTTTGTTAGCGCTTTTTGCTGCGGTAACTTTTGGGCTCGCGGTTTACTTCATGGCTCAAGGCGCACAAATTAACCCGACCATGACAGTCACTGCCATGCGCGCAATTCAAGTGTTGATTGTTATTGCGTTGCTTTTGGTTATTAGAAATTTAGGCGGATTAATAAAACGTGATATTCCAATGTTGGCAACGATCGGGGCTTGTGATGCTGGGGCCAATGTGCTTTACACATTTGCTGCGTCCCTTGGATTGCTATCGGTTGTTTCCGTACTTGGTTCGCTTTACCCAATCGTCACAGTCTTGCTAGCTTGGTGGATCCATAAAGAGCGCTTAATGCGAGTTCAATATGTGGGAATTGCCATCACCTTTAGTGGCGTTGCCTTACTCGCCATGGGGTAGGGATTAGTTGCCAGGAATCAGCGTCATGGAAATTGAATTAATGCAATAGCGCAAATCTGTCGGGGTTTGGTAACCCTCACCCTCGAAAACATGCCCGAGATGCGAGTCGCAAGCGGCGCAACGAATCTCAGTTCGCACCATGCCCATGGATTTGTCTTTTATTTCAATTACGGATTCGGCGGCAAGTGGAGTAAAAAATGATGGCCAGCCGCAACCACTATGGAACTTCGCATCACTTCTAAATAGTTCTGCGCCGCACGCGCGACAAGCATAAATTCCAGTTGTTTCAGTGTCGGTGTACTCACCGATAAATGGCGCTTCGGTGCCAGCTGCTCGCAATACGCGATACTCCTGGGCGCTTAACTCGCTACGCCACTGCTCGTCAGTCTTCTCAATTTTTTCAACCATGACTCCAGATTACGCCAGAATCGAAAACTATGCTTTTCGATTTAAATACCGCTGGAACTTAAAATCGCCGGCCGTTGCGCTCGCTGCAAGGTGCCAATTCAAATCATCTGGAAATACATTTGGAAGTTTGCTTTCGACACCACTTACTACGGGAGAAATCGTTAAATCATATTCATCAACTACGTTTGCAGATAGAAGTTGTGCCAGCAAGCCTGGCCCACCCTCACAAGTAACTTTTGGTAAGCCTAAGTCAGAAAGAGTTTCAATTAACTGTTTACCGAAACCATTACCACTTGAAACAGAGACAACTCTAGCTACGTTAAGTAATTCCTGAGTTGGCTTAGTGTTGCCAGCATTCATTACAATCGTCTGCATTTCGCCACCATGAAAAAGTGGCGACGTTAAATCAAAATTCAGGCTTGAACTCACGATTGCAAGGGTTGGCGTTGGACGATCGAGGAAAGCAAATTCTTCACGTTTTTTTGGCGCTCGATAATTTTCTTTTCGGGCAGTATTTGCGCCCACAAGCAAGACATCTGATAGCGCGCGCAAGAGCAACAACAGCGATAAATCTTGTGGGTTTGTTAAGTCGCGCGAGGTTTCATTTGGTCCAACGAATTGTCTATCTTGGGATACCACCATATTGGCTCGAACCCACGAGGATTTTGGCGCTTGATAATGTGCGGCAATCTCTGGCAGTGATGCAGTAGTCAGATCTAGCGACACCTGCCACATCCTTACGATTCATTTGTGCGGGGGAACAGGTAAACCCACCAAAAGTGGTGGTCGATACAGGACTCGAACCTGCGACCTCTTCCATGTCAAGGAAGCGCGCTAGCCAACTGCGCCAATCGACCGTTGTAGAAAACTACGGTTGTTCATCGTGCCACTTGTTGCTTTTTCGGTAGTAACTCATTACAAGCGAGGTGGAGACGGGATTTGAACCCGTGTACAGGGATTTGCAGTCCCTTGCCTCGCCTCTCGGCCACTCCACCGGGGTGGCTCAATTACGAGCCTTCCGAGCGGATGACGGGATTCGAACCCGCGACCCTCACCTTGGCAAGGT
>DJBM01000049.1:19947-20895 GCA_002430405.1 Actinobacteria bacterium UBA5976 | reverse complement strand
GTGATGCTCTACCACTGAGCCACATCCGCGAACAGGCTTAACCTGACTCCGTTACCTTAGCCCAATTAGGGCAAGGGTTCAAAGTCAGCAGGTTCTAGTTTGCAAACATTCGTAAACTACTGACATGACACAAGGCCATGCGATTGCGGTTTTTGGTAATCAGATGGCAACGCAATTTGTCGAGGCAACTACCGATATCAATGCGCTTAATGATGGCGGCTGGTGGGCAGTCACCCAAACTTTTGAGGGTGAGTTTGCGGCATTTCGGTTTGAAAGTGTGCAGCCTCTAGATCTTGATCTATTAATGAAATTGGAAACTTCAGCTGGCAAAAACTATTCGGGCATCGCAACAGATAGTTGGATTTCATCTATGTCACAGCAGCAATACACCGAAGCAGTTGCATCAATAAAATCCGACATTGCGCGCGGTTGGGTCTACCAAGCGAATCTTTGTCGAGTGTTGTCTGCGCCACTGACCAGTGATCTTGATGTCCTCGGGCTGTACAAACTTTTGGCGCAACATAATCCAGCGCCATATTTAAGCGCGCTAATGGTTCCGAAATCCCGATCTGGATTCGAGCATGATGTTCGAATCGTCAGTGCATCGCCAGAGTTATTTATTTCACGCAAAGGTCAAGTGTTACGTTCGAGTCCTATTAAAGGTACTGCCCGAATCGAGTCTGAATTACTAGCTAAAGATCAGGCAGAGAACATCATGATTGTTGACTTGATTCGAAATGATTTAGGACAAGTTTGCGAATCTGGGTCAGTTCAAGTTCTTGACCTGCTTAGGATAGAGCAGCATCCGGGATTGGTTCACTTGGTCTCAGACATTGAAGGAACCTTGCCAAGCAACATTGATTGGCAGGCAATTCTGAGTGCGTTGTCACCACCGGGATCAGTGAGCGGCGCTCCCAAGAGCAGTGCGCTTGAAGTTATCCGTCGATT
>DJBM01000049.1:0-19862 GCA_002430405.1 Actinobacteria bacterium UBA5976 | reverse complement strand
CCGTCGATTAGAAAAAGTGCCACGGGAAATCTATTGTGGTGGATTTGGTTGGATTGATGTTGATCGAGAACTAGCTCAACTAGCAGTTGGGATCCGAACTTTTTGGCAAAGTGAAACAGCAACTGAACGGAAAATTAATTTTGGAACTGGCGCTGGAATAACTTGGGATAGCGACCCATTGGGCGAATGGCACGAGACACAGCTCAAGGCTTCCAGACTGCTCGATATTGCTGCAATGGAATTAGACTAGGAAGTATGCAGGCAACGCACTTTTGGGTTAACGACGCCCTTATTAACGTGGCGGACGCCAAAATTAGCGTGCTTGATCATGGCTTCACGGTTGCCGATGGAGTTTTTGAAACCCTTCTTGTTTTGGATGGGGAGGTTTTTGCACGGAATTTGCACCTGACGAGATTAGCTAAGTCCGCAACAGGCTTAGGTATCGCACTTCCTGAAGTAAGCAAGATAAATACTGCCATTGATGAAGTGCTTGCCGCGCACCAAGCTATGGAATTTGGAAGATTGCGCATCACTGTTACAAGTGGATCGGGCCCGCTTGGCTCCGAGCGAAGTAATGCAGAGCCAACTTTGGTAGTTACAATTTCGGCGCAGGATAAGTGGCCAGAGTCCACATCGGCGTTGTTAGTGCCTTGGACTAGGAACGAAGATTCGCCCCTTGCTGGGCTTAAGACAACTTCATACGCCGAGAATGCCTTCGCGCTTGAGGCTGCAAAATCACACGGATTCTCGGAAGCACTTTTTTGCGACACCTCCAAGCGTTTAAGTGAGGGTACTGGCTCTAATGTTTTCTTGGTCCATGATGAGGTAGTGTTCACTCCTTCAGATGCGAGCGGGTTACTCAGGGGAGTCACACGCGACTTGGTAATTGAGTGGGCTCGTGAATCAGGAATTAAAATTGAACAACGTGATGTCAGTCCGTCAGAACTTTGGGATGCTCAAGAGTTGTTTTTGACTTCATCAACTCGCGATGTACTGCCGATTACGAAATTAGCTTCGCTGGAAACAAATTTAGAATTAGGAAATCATCGCATGCTTGAAGTTGGCCCCATGACTACGAATCTGGCTACGATGTTTCGCCAACAACGCACCAAGAACATGAACCCATGACTCCCAATAGTTCTAGCGAAAAACTGTCAGCCTCAGATCGGCTCTATCGGAGATATTTGGGTCGACGTGATTCGATTAGAACAAATCGCACACTTGATACGGCTTGGCGAACTGTGATTTTTGTTGTTGGCTTTACGATTGTTGGTATTGGTCTATTTTTCTTGCTGTTCCCTGGTCCAGGTTGGGCAGTAATTATTCTTGGTCTCATTATTCTTGCAAGTGAATATGCTTGGGCCCAGCGGATGCTTCATCCAGTTAAGGCCTACGCGACTCGGTTATCACAATTTGTCATGAGCCAGGAGTTTCGCGCGAAACGGATGAACGTGATTTTGGTTTCCACCATGATCATCATCACCCTTGCTTATGCATACTGGGCAAAGTGGGGCGCGACTATGCAAGGTTTTGCTCCCTTAGTGGAACCGATTGAAAGCTTCTTCAACATCGAGCTGTAGTCATTGGTGCGAATTTTCCCTTTTATGGGTAAGTTGCCGCGCCCCCATAGAATTAGTTCATAATTCTCGATGACAAGGAATCCACGTGCTTAACGTACTTGTAGGGCCCGATCGCATAAGTACTGCCTTAGCCGCAGGTTCGTGCGCCTTCGATGCAGTGGGGGATAAAGCTCGCCAAGTTGTAGTTGCCCGAGTTAATGGGGAAGTTGTTGACCTAAGTCATGAATTGACTGAAGGCGATCATGTCGAATCTATTCTGATCTCTGACCCAATCGGCTTGTCGGTTTTGCGACATAGCGTGGCTCATCTAGTTGCGCAGGCAACTCAAGTTGTGTTTCCGGATGTAAAACTTGGAATCGGTCCACCTACCAAAGATGGCTTCTTTTACGATTTTGGAACAACCCGTACCTTCACACCCGAAGACCTGGTGGCGATTGAGAAGAAGTGCGTTGAAATAGTTAATTCTGGACAGAAGTTTGCCAGGCGTGTCACTAATCGCGAAGCTGCGCGAACTGAACTTAAGAATGAACCCTTCAAGATTCGACTTCTTGGCGCCGATGATGATGCAACCGTTATGTCCGAAGACGTAATGGAAGTTGGTGGCGGCGAACTTACCATTTACGACAACATTGATTTACGTAGTGGCGAGCTGCGCTGGTGCGACTTATGCCGCGGGCCGCACGTTCCTGACACTCGCTACATTGATGCCCGCGCAATAAAGTTAATGCGCACTTCAGCTGCTTACTGGCTTGGGGACCAAAAGAATGAATCAATGCAACGTGTCTATGGAACTGCGTGGCCCACTAAAGATGGTCTCAAACAGTACTTAAACATGTTGGAAGAAGCTGAGAAGCGCGATCATCGTCGCCTCGGCATTGATCTTGATCTTTTTTCGTTTCCTGATGAAATCGGCTCTGGGTTGGCAGTGTTTCATCCAAAAGGTGGAATCATTCGTAGACAGATGGAGGACTACTCTCGAGTTCGTCATGAAATCGCGGGCTACCAATTTGTGTACACACCTCACATAACTAAAGGTGCGCTTTTTGAGCAGTCGGGTCACTTGGATTGGTATCGCGAAGGAATGTTTCCTGCGATGCACCTTGATGAAGAACTTCATGAAGATGGCACGGTAAAGCGGCAAGGTCAAGATTATTATCTAAAGCCAATGAACTGTCCGTTCCATAATTTGATTTACAAATCACGCGGCCGGTCATACCGCGAACTACCTCTGCGGTTATTTGAATTCGGATCCGTTTATCGCTATGAAAAGTCGGGCGTAATCCATGGCTTAACTCGAGTGCGCGGTATGACGCAAGACGATGCCCATATCTACTGCACGCCTGATCAAATGGGCGGCGAATTACAAAATCTACTTAGTTTTGTTTTGGATCTGTTGCGCGATTATGGGTTGGATGACTTTTATCTTGAACTTTCCACACGCAACCCTGAAAAATCAATTGGCACTGAGCAAGAGTGGGAGCAAGCCACTGCTGCGCTGGCGCAAGCGGCTGCGAAATCTGGCCTTGAGTTAGTACCGGATCCAGGTGGCGCTGCGTTTTACGGACCAAAGATTTCGGTGCAAGCTAGAGATGCCATTGGACGCACGTGGCAAATGTCAACAATCCAAGTCGATTTTCAGTTGCCACAAAGATTTGCCCTTGAATATCAGAGCGCAGAAGGCACCCGCGAGCGTCCAATTATGATTCACCGCGCTCTATTCGGATCCATCGAAAGATTCTTTGGCGTACTCCTTGAGCATTATGCTGGGGCATTTCCGCCATGGCTGGCGCCGACTCAAGTAGTAGGTATTCCAATTGCAGATGTCCACATTGATTACTTAGAGGGTGTTGCCGCAACGTTGCGGGAGCAAGGAATTCGAATCGAAGTTGATGCCTCAGATGAACGAATGCAAAAAAAGATTCGTACGGCGCAGACTCAGAAGGTTCCCTTCATGTTAATTGCAGGTGATGAGGACGTGGCGGCTAATGCAGTTTCGTTTAGATTCCGAGATGGCTCACAAGAAAATGGTGTTCCAATCGCAACTGCCATAGCAAAAATTGTTGAAATGGTCTCTTCACGTGCCCAGATTTAGGAATATCAAGTGAGCACTGACCCTCGCGGTCCGCATGCTTGGGACCGCTTGTGGGCCCCGCATCGCAAACAGTACCTAGTTGAAGAGGCTGGTAACTTCGACCTTGATTCGTGTCCCTTTTGCATTGCCCAAAACGTTGATGATGTTACTGGTTTAGTTGTAGTTAGAGCCGAACATGCTTTCGCCGTAATGAATAAGTATCCATACAACAGTGGGCACCTTCTGGTTTGTACAAATCGTCACGTCGCAACTTTTGATGAATTGACGCCTGATGAAATGCGCGAAGTTGGCGAACTCACAGCGCAAGCGATGCGCACTTTGCGGTTAGTCAGTAACGCGCAAGGCTTCAACATCGGTTTGAATCAAGGTTCAGTAGCGGGTGCTGGTGTCGCAGATCATTTTCATCAGCACATAGTTCCGCGCTGGTCACATGACATAAATTTCATGCCAATTGTTGGTGGTACCAAAGTGTTACCAGAATTAATCGAACAAACTAGAGAGATGCTCTCAGAAAGCTGGAGTGATTAATTCGCAGGTGCTATTTGCATTTCGCAATGTAGCTCCAGGTTCAAGTCGGCTGGCAATTACGACGGCCGCTTTTTCTAGCTCAACATCTATTTGTATTGCTTCACCATTTAGGTTCATCAGTAACTGTTCTTGATTTTGCGAGCCCCACATGCGAGCCACTTCTTGGGTGATCACGATTCCAAGTCGTTCGCTTGTACTTGAGACATCAGCAGTAGATTCTTCACACACCACGCTCGGTATCCAAACTGGAGTCAAGTTTGAGATCCAGTTGGAAAACACTTGGCTGCCAACGCCTGAGTCAATTGGTGTAATTGAAACGACATCAGGATGTAGCCAAGCGGATTCCAGTTTGGTCACACTGATCGGAAGTCCCGCACGATGGTTAGCTAACGTTGCATCGTCTAATCCGGAATATGCCAAGTGGTCAAATAACTCTTCCCGCGCGGTACTTGTAATTGCAATATGCTCGGGGTCGGCAGAAACCGTAATCCAATTTTGCGCTGTGCCAGTTTGAATTTCACTGGTCAACAGGTCATAAACTCCAGCAAGTGAAGATTCATCATCTGAATCAATTGGTAAATACCTAATCAGCAAATCGGGTTCCATGGTGCGCATAGCTATGGCGCACAATTCATCAAAGTCTGCTCGACCGTGGACCGTATTAGTTGCCAGAAAGTGTCTAGGTAGGGATTGGTCACGCGCTTGCTGCCAAAGCAAAAAGGTTTCGCGGCCAACACCACTGCTGCCATCTAGCGCAACAATTAGTGCGTCGCAAGAATTAACAATCCGGGTGTCAATTTCACTTTGTGAATTTACAACTATGGCAATCTGTGGTTTACCTTGAAATGTCATTACAACGGGATTTGTCGAACTGAGCTGCGCGCCTAAGTTGGAACAAAGTTGGGTTAAATTTGCGGTATCTGAGGTGACCAAATATATCAAGACATGCGGCTGCCCAGACTCTGCATTGGCACTAGGTAACATCGACATATCCATTTGAATCGTAGTGGTCAATGTGGAGCTAAGGAGGCCATGGTGCTCGATAACCCAAATTCTCGGCGGACCCTGGCCCATTTAGTTGATCCAGTAGCCAAGCTATTAATTAAGGCACGGATTACCCCAGATGCCTTGACGTGGTTTGGCTCGGGAGCCACGTTAGTAATTTCAGTTGTGTTTCTTGCCCGCGGCGATTTTTTGCTGGGCGCAGTGTTATTTGGAATTTTTGGTCTTGTTGATTTACTCGATGGCACGATGGCTCGCATGCTTGGAACCTCAGGGCCGTGGGGTGCGTTTTTAGATTCCACACTTGATCGAGTTTCTGATTCTGCCGTAATCTGCAGCATCTGTTTTTATTACGCCAATAGTGATTTGCCAAATGGCAACTTAGTTGCCAGCGCAGGTGTGGTGGCCTTAGTCATGGGTTTGATGACTTCTTATGCCCGAGCAAAAGCCGAATCATTGAACGCTCAGTGCACAATTGGGATTGCAGAGCGCGCCGAACGCAATATTCTTATTTATGTAGCTTTGCTACTAACGAGTCTGGTTACCGATGTCATGAGTTACGCATTCGTAATTCTTGCAATAGTTTCTACAGTTACGGTTATTCAGCGAATTGTTTACGTTCGTAAACAGTTGGTTTTATGAACTTCAAATCTAGATTGCTGGATGCAGCGTACTGGCTTGGCTGGCATCTGGTTTGGCGGCTTCCCGCTCGCGTTGCATACGCCTTGTTTAATCAAGCTGCGCACATAGCGTGGAAACGCGAGATCACTGGTGTGCGTCAACTAGAACTCAACTTGGCTCGAGTTAAGGGTCAAGATTCATCAGATCCCCAAATTCGGATTTTGAGTCTTCTCACTATGCAAAGTTATTTGCGCTATTACTGTGAAACTTTTTTGCTGCCGAGATGGAGTAAAGCGAGAATCTTAAAATCGGTTAGAGCTGAAAATGTAGAACCACTTGAAACTGCATTGAAGTCTGGTGGAGCAGTACTTTGCCTGCCTCATTTAGCTAATTGGGATTTAGCTGGGGCTTGGGCTGCGCTTTATTTTGGTTCACTATGTTCGGTTGCCGAGCGCTTACGACCAGAAGGTGTATTCCAAAAGTTTTTAGCTATGCGAAGTGCCCTTGGTATGAAAATCATGCCGCTAACTGGTTCGGGCGGAACTTATGAGTTTCTTCGCGATCACGTTAATCAGGGAGAACTAGTTGCCCTATTGGGAGATCGAGATATATCTAAGAGTGGCATGAGTAACGAATTCTTTGGACATCTTGCATCGATTCCAATTGGCCCAGCTTTGCTCGCTATTGATACTGGCCGACCTCTCTTCACTTGCGCAGCTTGGTATGACGGTGAATCCATGGTCATTACTTTCGATAATGAAATTGAATTCGATCACACTCCAGTGCACGGGCGTGAGCGACTGCGCCGAGCCCAAGAGGTAACTGCGCAAGTATTAAGAAATTTGGAATCACACATTTCGGCTCATCCAAACAACTGGCATCAACTTCAGCCAGTTTGGCGTGACTTAGATGCTAATCACGAGCCCAGCAAATGAGAATCGGAATTGTTTGCCCATACTCTTGGGATATTCCTGGGGGAGTTAGCGCTCATGTAAATGATTTGGCGCAAGCACTTATCCGTATGGGGCACTACGTGAGCGTGTTAGCGCCTGCTGAGTTTGATGAATTACTCCCAGATTTTGTGGTTTCAACCGGAAAGCCGCGAGCGGTTAAGTACAACGGTTCAACTGCGCGATTAAGTTTTGGACCACTGGTAGCGCGCAAGGTTTCAAAATGGATTGAAGAAGGCGATTTTGACGTGCTTCACGTGCATGAGCCACTTTCGCCAAGTTTGTCAGTTCTGGCGTGCTGGGCTGCGAATGGACCGATTGTTGCAACTTGGCATTCCGCAATGGACAGGTCTCGAATGATTTTGACGCTTTCCAAATTGGCCCAAACCGCCATGGAAAAAATTTCGGCTCGAATCGCAGTGAGTGAAGCAGCTCGAACCACTTTGATAAAGCATGTTGGCGGTGATGCTGTGGTCATCCCAAATGGGGTTGATGTCTCATCGTTCGCAAAAGCTACTCCAATGTTTGGTTGGCCAGGACCAAATATGTCGATCGTATTTCTAGGCCGAGGTGATGAGCCACGCAAAGGTTTGGAGATATTGGTAAACGCATATTCGCAAATTCGAGAGAACTTTCCGCAAGTACGGCTTTTGATCGCCGGTCCAGGTGAACCCGAAGACGTTTTAAAGAAACTTTCAAAACTTGATAGATCGAGTGTGACGGTGCTCGGAATGGTCGCGCCCGAAGATAAGGCAAGTGTTCTTGCGTCAGGCACGATCTACGTTGCGCCAAACACTGGTGGTGAATCGTTCGGAATTGTTTTGCTGGAAGCCATGGCAAGTGGGACACCTGTTGTTGCCAGTGATCTTGAGGCTTTTGAGCGAGTCCTGGATTATGGTCGTGCTGGTGTTACATTCCAAAATGAAAATAGTGTTGACTTAGCGCGCGTAGTGTGTGAATTACTTGCGGCTGATTCAAAACGCGCGCAACTTGTCCAACAAGGAAGAATTCGCGCCAATGAGTTTGATTGGAACGTAGTGGCAAAAGAAATCGTAAATGTCTATGAATCCGTTCGGGTTCCTGGCGTTAAAGTCGAACCGGACTTAACTGGACAATTTATTGGGCGGCTTGGACGTGGCCGCATTACGCCAGAGCCACGGGGTGAAGTGTGAGTAGTCAGAATATTTTCATTTTGGTTTTTGTTGCTTTTTGCATCTGGTATTTATCGCATCAAGCGGGGCGACTTGATCGCTTACATCACCGTATCGATGTTGCCGAGTTAGCACTTCATGGTCAATTATTACGACGCGGCGGAATAGTTGCCGAGTTAGCGGCTGTTCCGGGGATCGATCCAGCGCTTTCGGTTCTTTGGGGACAAGCAGCACATGAAGTATTGGTTTTGCCTGAGGTGGCATCGCCAGTTCGAACGCAAGTTGAAGACGAACTGACCGGAATCTTGGCTATGACTTTGGGAGATCAGGATGAAGTCAACGAAATCCGCAGCATCGCACACGCAGCGGATTTGCTCGATCAACTAGCCCAAGTCAGCACTCGCATTGCGATGAGCCACCAGTTTCATACCGATGCGGTTCGTGATTGCCTAGAAATCCGAGAGCAGCTTCTGGTGCGGTTTGCCCACTTGGCTGGCTACGCCAAGCCACCGGCTCGATTCGCTTTGGAGGATCAAATTTTGGGGAATCTTTCCAAGTAGCGAAACCCCATTTGGTGACTAGACTGGCATATCCGAGCAACTTTTTAAGAGGACATCATGGCCAAGGAAGCAAAATCAGACGTTAGCAAGACCGGCGTTACTGGAACCACCCGCGTAAAGCGAGGTATGGCTGACATGCTCAAAGGCGGCGTCATCATGGACGTTGTCAACGTAGAGCAGGCAATAATTGCCGAAGAATCTGGCGCTATAGCAGTTATGGCCTTAGAACGAGTGCCTGCTGACATCCGCGCTCAAGGTGGAGTGGCTCGCATGAGCGACCCAGACATGATTGATGAAATCATCAAAGCAGTCTCGATTCCAGTAATGGCAAAAGCGCGGATTGGCCACTTTGTTGAGGCGCAAGTTATCCAAAGTCTTGGCGTCGATTACATTGACGAATCAGAAGTTCTTACTCCTGCTGATTACACAAACCACATTGATAAATGGCAGTTCACGGTACCGTTCGTTTGTGGTGCCACAAATCTAGGCGAAGCACTTCGTCGTATTAACGAAGGCGCCGCAATGATTCGCTCCAAGGGTGAAGCTGGAACTGGCGATGTTTCAAATGCCACAATGCACATCCGAACAATCAAGAGTGAAATCCGCAGGTTGTCCTCGATGAGTAAAGACGAACTTTATGTTGCTGCCAAAGAATTACAAGCTCCTTACGATCTAGTTTGTGAAGTCGCCGAAACTGGCGCACTGCCAGTTGTGCTATTTACTGCAGGTGGAATTGCCACTCCAGCGGACGCTGCAATGATGATGCAACTTGGCGCTGATGGCGTATTCGTTGGTTCGGGAATCTTCAAGTCTGGAGATCCAGTCAAGCGAGCAAATGCGATCGTGCAAGCGACACTTCACTTTGATAATCCAGATGAAATTGCGAAAGCAACTCGAGGACTTGGCGAAGCAATGGTTGGCATCAATGTCGCTGACATTCCTGCGCCACATCGCTTAGCTGAGCGCGGCTGGTAGTTGCTATGTCCCCAGTAATTGGGGTTCTCGCAATTCAAGGTGATGTGCGAGAGCACGCCCACTGCCTAACTGAACTTGGTTCGCAAGTTCGCTTAGTGAAATCAGTCGAGCAACTAAGTGGTCTTGCTGGGTTAGTGATTCCTGGCGGGGAGTCTACGACCATGAGTATTTTGGCGGTTAAAAACAACTTGATCGAACCGTTACGGGAACTTAGTTCGCAAATCCCGATGTATGGTTCCTGCGCTGGATTAATTATGTTGGCTGACACGATCACTGAAGGACGAAGTGATCAACAAACAATTGGCGGCTTACACATAACTGCAAAGCGAAATGCATTTGGACGCCAAGTTGATTCTTTTGAAATTGATCTAAAGATTCCAGCAATTGGTGAACCTGATTTTCATGCAATCTTTATCCGCGCTCCGCTAGTCGAATCAGCGAGTGACTCAGTTGAGGTGCTGGCTGCTATTCCAAGTGAAATGTCGTTAACCGGGTCGGAACAAATCGTTGCAGTACGACAAGATAATCTCATGGCAACGTCGTTTCATCCTGAAATTACGTCGGATTTGCGCATACATAAGTATTTTGTAGAAATGGTGAGGTCAGCATGAGTGGCCATTCAAAATGGGCAACAACCAAGCACAAGAAAGCAGTGATTGACTCCCGGCGTGGAAAGCTGTTTGCCAAATTAATTAAGAACATTGAAGTTGCAGCACGCTTGGGTGGCGGCGACACATCAGCCAATCCAACTTTGTATGACGCCATCACGAAAGCGAAAAAGAGTTCTGTTCCTAACGACAACATTGATCGCGCAGTCAAACGCGGTTCAGGTGTTGAAGCTGGTGGCGCAGATTACCAAACAATCATGTACGAAGGCTATGGCCCAAATGGCGTAGCGCTTCTTATCGAATGTTTGACGGATAACAAAAACCGCGCCGCATCAGATACTCGGGTTGCTGTCACTCGTAATGGTGGAACCATGGCCGATCCTGGGTCTGTGTCCTACATGTTTGAACGCAAAGGTGTTGTGATGGTGCCACAAGGTGCGGCAACTGAGGAACAAATCTTTGATGCAGTGCTCGAAGCAGGTGCGGATGAGGTCAATGACCACGGTGGCAGCATAGAGATCATTAGCGATTCAAAGGATGTTGTTGCGGTTCGCCAAGCGCTGCAGGCCGCTGGAATCGATTATGAATCTGCCGAATCAACATTTGTGCCAAACATGTCAGTCCCAGTTGATGCCAATACTGCTCGAACAGTTTTCGCTTTAATTGACGCCTTGGAAGATGTGGATGACGTTCAGAATGTTTTTACGAATATCGATATTTCCGACGAAGTCCTGGCGGAACTAGCGGACTAGTAGTTCGGAAATATCGAAGGTTGGAAAGATATTTCCGACGAAGTCCTGGCGGAGTTAGCGGACTAGTAATTGGGAAATATCGGAGGTTGGAAAGATATTTCCGACGAAGTCCTTGCAGAGTTAGCGGACTAGTAGTTCGGAAAGAACGATTTTTGGGTGTTTTTTCCAATTCCGACACTCAGTAGTTGTCCACTTTATGATTAAATTCGCCACTTTTGGGCGCGGTTGTATTAGGCTTTCGAACAGATGTTCGGAGGTGAAATGCGAATTTTAGGTATCGACCCAGGCTTAACCCGCTGTGGCGTTGGAATTGTTGACCTCGACAACAACCGTCGTACTAGTTTTGTGGGAGTCCATGTCATTCGCACGCCGCCTACCGCGGACTTACCAACTCGGCTTTTTGAGCTGGAAACACAGTTGCGCGAGTTATTCGATACTTATCAACCGCAAGCAGTCGCTATCGAGCGCGTATTTAGTCAACACAATGTGCGAACCGCTATGGGCACTGCGCAAGCAAGCGCAGTTGCGATGTTGATCGCAGCTCGTCTTGGACTAGACATTGCGATGTACACACCAACTGAAGTTAAAGCGTCCGTTACTGGCTATGGCCGCGCAGATAAAACTCAGATAACTGCAATGGTTACTCGGCTTTTAAATTTAAAAGAAGCACCAAAACCGGCAGACGCAGCCGACGCCCTAGCGCTGGCACTTTGTCATGCTTGGAAAGGTCAAGGCAACGCCAGGATCGCGCAACACATGCAAAAGATTGCTGCGGTGAGTGCGTCATGATTTCCTCAATTAGGGGACCAGTCCTGGAGATTCGACCAGATTCTTTAGTTATTGCGGTTGGTGGCGTTGGCATGATGGTGATGTGCGCACCGGACACTATCTCGCAAGCTCGAGTAGACAAAGAAATAACACTTTTCACTTCACTTATTGTTCGTGAAGATTCACTTACGCTTTTCGGTTTTGCAAATTCCCAAGATCGCGAGATGTTCGAAGTTGTTCAAGGTGTTTCTGGCTTTGGTCCCAAACTTGCCTTTACGATTTTATCTGCGCTACCTGCGCAGGAATTGCGCACTGCAATTGGTAATGAAGATCTAGCCCGTTTAAAGCAGACACCCGGTGTTGGAGCCAAGGGTGCACAACGACTTGTCTTGGAATTAAAAGATCGAATTGGAACACCATCTAGAAGCGGTGTTAGTGCCTCTGGAAAATCTGCACTTTGGCAAACGCAAGTCGAGCAAGGACTCCTTGGACTTGGCTGGAGTGCGCGCGAGGCGCAGCAGGCTATTTCGGCAGTAATTGAAGAGGGTGTTGATGATCCCAACGCCACTTCAGATTTACTTCGCCGGGCGTTGCAGATCTTGGCTGGCGCATGAGCGATCGAATGGTTAATCCTGCGTTAGCTGCCGAAGAAAAAGTTGCTGATGCGGCGCTGCGACCTACTTCACTTGCTGATTTTGTTGGGCAACAACGGGTCAAGGATCAATTGAATTTAGTTTTGAGCGCAGCTAAACAGCGAAATGCTAGTGCCGATCACATTTTGCTGTCTGGGCCACCAGGGCTCGGCAAAACTACTTTGGCAATGATCATCGCGGCTGAAGTGGGCGCGCCACTACGGATAACAAGTGGCCCGACAATTCAACATGCTGGCGACTTAGCGAGCATTCTTTCAAGTTTGATTCCAGGTGAAGTTTTGTTTTTAGATGAAATACATCGAATGTCGCGCGCTGCCGAAGAAATGATGTATTTAGCTATGGAAGATTTCCGCGTTGATGTCATGGTGGGAAAAGGTCCGGGAGCAACTTCTATCCCACTGGAGTTGCCACCATTCACATTAGTTGGCGCGACAACTCGCGCTGGAATGTTGCCGGCCCCACTTCGTGATCGCTTCGGGTTCACTGCGCATTTGGATTATTACGAACCAAGTGAACTCGAACGTATTGTGCATCGCTCAGCCAAGGCGCTTGCGATAAAGATTGATGACCAAAGTGCGAGCGAGTTGTCCAGGCGCTCACGCGGCACACCAAGAATCGCGAATCGCTTGTTACGCAGATCTCGTGACTACGCACAGGTGCATCACGACGGGGTATTAACCGTTGCTAGAACGCAAGCAGCACTTGAGCTCTACGAAGTTGATGACTTAGGCCTAGATCGATTAGATCGCGCGGTTTTGGTGGCTTTGATCGACAAATTTGGCGGCGGTCCAGTTGGCTTGTCGACTTTGGCACTTGCAGTAGGCGAGGAACCAGAAACTGTCGACAGTGTTTGTGAACCGTTCTTAGTTCGCCAGGGGTTCATAACGCGCACGCCTCGAGGACGGGTTGCTACGCCTGCTGCCTGGGTTGCAATAGGTAGAAATCGACCAAATTTGCCCAACCAATTACCACTTGAGGACTAGCAGGCGGTGACTTTGTGGGCTCAGTTGCCCACTAAACTTGAGGCTTGTAGGCAGGGGAGTTTTATTTGCTCCGCACAACAACTTAATCTTCAATGAAAAGGCTTTTATAAGTGGCTAAGCATTACCGTCCAGGTCGCTCACTATTGCTATTTACTCTTGGACTAATTGGGTTATTGGTGTGGGCATTCCTGCCAGGGCAGAATCACTCACCTAAATTAGGTCTTGATTTGCGTGGTGGCACGCAAGTGATTCTCGCTCCTAAAGTGGCCGCTGGACAATCGCTGGGTCAAGATCAACTGAATCAAACGGTTGCAATTATTCGCCAGCGCGTGGATGGCTTCGGCGTTGCAGAGTCTGAAGTCACAATTCAAGGATCAGGCGATACTGCGAAAATTATTGTCACAATTCCAGGTGAGACCAGCCGCACTGTGGTGGATCAATTAAAAACTACTGCGCAATTAAATTTCCGCCCCGTAGTCGCCATTGATTTTGGCTCACCACAGCCTTCAGCATCGCCAACCCCAACTGCAACAGCCACTGATGCGTCTTCGACGCCATCACCAGCACCTAGTGCTGCGTCTTCCGAAACGCCTGCCGTTGAAGCAACACCAACACCTACGCCAACAATTTCCGTTGCACCCGAATTACTTGTGCCGCCAATCCAATCCATAGATGCATCAGGTGACTTTGCGGATCGATTTGCCTCGCTGGACTGTAGCAAATCAGAAATTCTAAATGGCGCAACCGATGATCCCACGCAGTACTTAATTAGTTGCGAGAAAGATGGATCGTATAAATATGTTTTGGCGCCAGCAGATTTAGTTGGTACGGACATTGAAAGCGCAACTGCGGGATTACCTCAACAAGGAGCCGGCGGTTGGCAAGTTGAACTCTTGATGACAACCGAGGGTGCCAAGAAGTTTGCAACTTCAACGCAAAGTCTTTCAGCGCAACAAGCGCCTAATGATCAGTTTGCTATTGTGCTTGATGGCGTTGTGATCAGCGCCCCATCAGTTAATGAACCAATTCTTGGAGGCTCGGCAGTAATTTCTGGATCATTTACGGCCGATGAAGCGCGAGCGTTAGCTCAAGTTTTGAAGTATGGCGCGTTGCCGGTGAGTTTAGAAGTTGATGAAGTGCAGCAGATTTCGCCTACTTTGGGCGCTGACCAGTTGCGTGCTGGATTAATCGCGGGTGGCTTCGGTTTACTCCTGGTGATTATCTACTTACTTCTTTATTACCGCGCACTCGGCGCAATTGCCGTTGTCAGCCTATTTGCTGCAGCTGCCATGACTTATTTTATTTTCATTATTTTAGGTCGTGGCATTGGCTTCACATTAACTCTTGCTGGTGTGGCAGGAGCAATTGTCTCCATCGGTATCACGGCAGATTCATTTGTTATTTACTTTGAGCGAATTCGCGATGAAATTCGTGAAGGAAAAAGGTTACGCGTCGCAGTCGAGCAAGGCTGGACTCGGGCGAGACGCACAATTTTAGCGGCGGACTTTGTTTCACTTCTTGCGGCTGCAATTCTTTTCTACTTGTCAGTTGGAAGTGTCCGAGGATTCGCCTTTACCTTAGGTTTGATCACCTTTGTAGACATTGCGGTTGCTTTCATGTTTACGCGCTCGCTCGTAACCCGGTTAGCTTCTACTAAATGGATGAATAAGGGCTCAGCAATGACAGGTGTTTCGCCAGCTCGACTTGGAGTTATTACTTCAAAGCAGGAGGTTAACTAATGGCTAGTTTGAGTCAATTAGGAAACGGTCTATACCGAGGCGAAGTATCGCTAAACATTGTTGGGCGCCGGAGAACCTGGTATCTAATTTCGGCAATCTTGATTGTGTTATCAATTTCAACTTTGGGCGTTCAAAAACTTAACTTAGGAATTGAGTTCAAGGGTGGTGCAGAATTTTCTGTCCCATTGGCAGTAGCAGATGATTCATCTGTAACTAAGGCACGCGAGAGCGTGATTGCTGCTGGCGAAACCCCATCGTCGGTAACTGTGATCGGTGGCAACAAAGTTCGGATTCAAACTCCGGCGCTTTCTACCGAAGACTCAAATGCGCTTAGCGCGGCACTGGCTACTTCATTTGCGGTAACTGAATCTGACATAAAGGTGCAATTGGTTGGACCTACCTGGGGCGAGGAAGTTTCGAAAAACGCGGCTCGGGCGCTTGTTGTGTTTTTGGTTCTTGTTGCTATTTTCTTGTCAATTTATTTTGAATGGCCCATGGCAGTTGGCGCACTTGTTGCGCTTGCACACGACGTAATAATTACCGTTGGAATTTACGCGCTCAGTGGATTTGAGGTAACACCAGCAAGTGTGATTGGTTTCTTGACTATTTTGGGATATTCGCTTTACGACACTGTGGTGGTTTTCGACAAAGTCAAGGAAAACACCAAGGATATTTACGGTGGATCACGCGCGACTTATAGTGAAGCAGCAAATCTTGCACTTAATCAAACTTTAGTTCGCAGTATCAATACCTCCATCGTTGCGCTTCTTCCAGTGCTTTCGATTTTGGTTGTTGGTGTTTCGCTGCTTGGAGTTGGCACGTTAAATGACCTGGCACTGGCTTTGTTCGTAGGAATGTTAGTGGGCACTTACTCTTCACTTTTCGTGGCGACTCCGGTGCTGTGCCAAATTAAGGAACGCCAGCCCGCAAGCCTTGCACTTGCAAAGCGCGTAGCAGCTCGACGTAAAGGTGCTGTTGAGACGCCGGCTACTAAGCCAGTTTTAGCATCTGGAATTTCAACTGTTTCAGCCGCTGGACCAAGGCAGCAAACTGTAAAGAAGACTCGATCCCGCAGGTCAGGACACTAAGGTTATGGATCGGGCCGGGGTGGCTGCGTTAATCGCAGAGATTCCGGATTACCCATTGCCTGGTGTCGTTTTTAAAGATGTCACACCAATTTCAGGTGATCCTGCTGCTACTAACTGGGTGAATACCCAAATTGCAAAGCATTTCTCGGAATCCAACCTCACTCGGATAGTTGGCGTGGAAGCACGTGGTTTCATTCTTGGTGCCTCACTTGCAACGCACCTAGATTTGGGTTTTGTGCCGATTCGAAAGAGTGGAAAACTCCCACGAGCCACCTTTCGAGCGGACTATGAATTGGAGTACGGCGCAGACTCCATCGAGATTCATCAAGACGCCCTAACCAATAGCGATCGAGTGCTAATTGTGGATGATGTTTTGGCTACTGGTGGTACAGCGTGCGCAGCAATTGACTTAATCCGAGAATGCGGCGCAACTGTTGTCGGAATCGCTGTGCTCTTAGACCTAGCTTTTCTAGGTGGTAGTGCCAAAGTTGCACAGCACGATCCAGATGCTGATGTCTACGCAGTCCTTTAGATTGCAAATAGGATTGGACTCAAGTAAATAGGAGGCGCCATGACCAGTGAAATCACTGCAGCGCCGTTAGAACAGGCACTAAAGGAGCGGTTTCCGCAAGGCCTTGATACTCCAGTTCCAGATCAACTTGCCGACGTAATTGCAACATTGCTGGATTTTCACCCAGGCAGCGACCGCAGTGAAGTTATTCGCGCGTTTCAAACCGCTGACTATTTCCATAGGCTGCAAAATCGTAAATCAGGTGAGCAATACATCACGCACCCTATTGCCGTGGCAGGCCTGCTCGCGGACTTAGGTATGACTACGCCAACGATTATCGCGGCTTTGTTGCACGACACAGTCGAAGATACCGAGTACGACTTGGAGCACCTGCGCGCAGACTTTGGCGATGAAGTTGCTGGCTTAGTTGACGGCGTTACAAAATTAGACAAATTGAAGTACGGGCAAGCTTCAGCATCTGAAACTGTTCGCAAAATGGTAGTTGCCATGGCCAGGGACATCCGGGTTCTTGTTATAAAGCTTGTGGATCGACTACACAACATGCGAACTCTTTCGTACCTTTCGGTCGAGAAGCAAGAGCAGAAAGCGCGCGAGACGCTTGAAATTTATGCACCACTTGCACATCGACTTGGAATGAATTCGATCAAGTGGGAACTCGAAGATTTAGCGTTTGCCTCGCTCTACCCAAAGATGAGCGAGGAGATCGCCCGACTTGTTTCGCAGCGGGCTCCTGCCCGAGATGAAAGTTTGCGCACAATTGTCGATAGCGTGACCGCTGACTTAACTGGCAACCATGTCGAGGCAATTGTCTCGGGACGACCTAAGCATTTTTATAGCATCTACCAAAAAATGATGGTGCGAGGTCGCGACTTTGACGACATCTATGACTTGATAGGCGTTCGCATATTGGTAGAAAGTGTCCAAGATTGCTACGCGACACTTGGAATTATTCACGGCCGATGGAATCCAGTTCCAGGCAGGTTTAAGGACTACATAGCAATGCCCAAGTTCACTATGTATCAGTCTTTGCACACCACAGTCATTGGTCCCAATGGCAAACCAGTTGAGTTTCAGATTCGCTCACATGAAATGCATCGAGCAGCGGAATACGGTGTTGCTTCACATTGGCGATACAAGCAAAGCAAGGTCGCAGGTAAAGATGGACCAGATGATTTGGGCTGGGTACGCCAACTTCTTGATTGGCAACGAGAGACTGCCGATCCTGGCGACTTTATGGATTCATTGCGAGATGACTTGGGTACATCCGAAGTTTATGTTTTCACCCCTAAAGGTGAAGTCATGGCATTGCCGGCAGGAAGTACCCCAATTGATTTTGCTTATAGCGTGCATACTGAAGTTGGAAATAGATGTGTCGGTGCGCGGATAAATGGCAAACTTGCACCGTTAGACACCAAGTTGTCCAATGGTGACAACGTTGAAGTTATTACCAACAAGTCTGATAACGCAGGTCCGTCGCAGGACTGGATAAGCATAGTTGCAAGTGCGCGTGCTAAGTCCAAGATAAAAGCGTGGTTCTCCAAGGAACGGCGTGAAGAGGCTATTGAAGTCGGTAAGGAAGCAATAATTAGGGCAATGAAGAAAGCGGGCGTCCCGCTTCGACTATTGACAAACAACGCTCTTAATACTTTGGCAATTGAATCTAATTACAGCGACGTAACTGCGCTTTATGCCGCAGTTGGTGAAGGCAATTTGGGCGCACAAACTGTTGTTACAAGGTTTACCTCACTCCATGGTGGCGGCGAAAGAGTTGATGAGGATGCCTCTGAGCAGATACTCCCTAGCAAAGTTGCCCATCGCCGCGATGCCAAACCAGATCCGGGGATCACAGTAATTGGGGCAGATGACACTTGGGTCAAATTATCGCGGTGCTGCACTCCAGTTCCGGGCGATGAAGTTTTAGGATTTGTGACTCGAGGTTCCGGAATCTCAGTCCATCGAACTGATTGCATTAATGCGAATGCATTACGGGAGCAACCAGAACGTCTCGTAGCGGTTGCTTGGACGCCAGGGAAATCGAGCATCTTCCTAGTCAATATTCAAGTTGAAGCGCTAGACCGAGCGAGACTTCTCTCTGACGTAACGCGAGCGTTATCAGATCAACATGTAAACATCTTGAACGCCTCAGTTACTACGACAAAAGATCGGGTCGCCATTTCGAGATTCACATTCGAAATGGGAGATCCCTCTCACTTGAACAATGTGCTTCGAGCTGTTCGGGGCATTGATGGCGTCTACGATGTGTACCGCGTTTAATACTTCAGCGGTGCGAGCGCCATTCGAGTTACTTAAGAGTTGCAGCGCCGGAGCGAGCAGCTTCTAGTAATTCCTTAGCTTGTGCTAACTGCGCTGAAAGCTTTTCTTCCTCACTTGTTTTTGCAGCAGCAACCGCAGCAGCCAACTGCTTTTCCAATTTCGCAATACTTGTTTCAAATGAGGACACAAGCGAGTTGGCACGCTCTACAACTTCGGGCTTAGTGCGATGCCATTGTTCTTCAGCCACCTTGCGAATTGCATCTTCGACTGCCTTTAAGCGGCGCTCAATTTTCTCTTTTTCATTGCGAGGAACGTGTCCTGCTTTTTCCCAAGTTTCTTGAATCTCACGAAGAACGGCTTTAGCAGCGTCAACATTTTTCACTGGTATCAAGGTTTCGGCGCGTTTTAGTAATTCAAGTTTGATGTCCATGTTCTTGGTGAACTCTTCATCACGAACTGAATTTGCCGCATTTCGATTTGCGAAAAACTTATCCTGTGCTTCCTTGAACTCAGCCCAAAGTTTTTCTTCCTCGCTCTTTGCGGCTCGAGCAAGAGTTTTCCAGTCATCCATCAATTTCTTGTAGGCCGCTGTGGTTGCGGCCCAATCTGAGGATTCGGCTAACTCACTAGCCTTGGCAATAAGTGACTTTTTGGCGGCTACAGCTTGAGTCCGGCTGGCATCCAAAGTTGAGAAGTAAGCTCTGCGCGCCTTATCAAAGCCAGAACGGGCTTGGCTAAATCGTTTCCAAAGTTCTTGCTCTTTCGCACGATCTGTTGTTGGCAACTTCTTCCATTCGTCGAGCAATTCTTTGTACTTCTCGCCAGTTACTTTCCAAGCATTGGACTTCTCAAGGGATTCCGACAGGGCTACCAACTCTTCCCGCCTGGCAAGGGCAGCGGCCTTAATCGCAGCCTTCTTCTCTGATGCAGCAGCCTTCTTCTCGGCAAATCCGGCCAAGAGCGAATCCTTACCCGCCTTGATCTTTTCTAAATCACCAAGCAGGTT
>DJBM01000058.1 GCA_002430405.1 Actinobacteria bacterium UBA5976 | reverse complement strand
GTCGGCAAACTAAATGACACTGGCGAGTCCTGGCTGGCTAAACTGAATGACAAAATAAATAAAGCGCCTACTCTCGGAGGCGAAAGTGGAAAGGATTAGCAAAGGATGCCACGAATAGTACACACCTTTGACAATCCAGAGCGCTTTGTTGCTGGCACAGTTGGAGTGCCAGGGGAGCGCACTTTCTTCTTGCAGGCCCGATCTGGCTCCCGAACAATTAGCGTTTCACTTGAAAAACAACAAGTTGCATTGTTGGCAGATCGCCTAGTGGAATTACTTGATCAAGTGGCGCGCGCTGAAGATATCGAAATCTCATACTTTGGACCTGCAGATTTAGAACCATTGGATAATCCGATCCAAGAAGAATTCCGAGTAGGCACTCTTGCCCTGGGTTGGAATACCGAGAGCCAACAGGTAATTATTGAAGCGCATGCTGCAACGGAATCATTTGAAGATGTAGCAGACCTAGAAGAAGATTCCCTTGACGGACCTGATTTGCTACGAGTGCGTTTAATTGGTTCAGTCGCAACTGCATTTTGCATGCGTGCTAACGCGGTCGTAGCCGCCGGCCGGCCACCTTGCCCGCTTTGTACTCAGCCACTTGATCAGCAGGGACATATTTGTCCGCGGGCGAATGGATATTTGCGAAGAGGTTAGAAAACTGGCCAGGGGACAGCTGGCCAATGTGGACTGGGAACTGGCATTTTTTTAACTTTAATCAAATTATCAAGTCGCTCTAGTAAAGCGGAAATTTCATCTTTGCTGAGCAACTGCGTTAATTCGCTAGTTGGTATTTTGTCCACCGCATGCTCTAAATCCAAAATTAGATTCTCTGGGATTGGCTGATTAATCCAACCCCACAACACGGTTCGCAACTTATCTTCATCGTGAAATGTTAGGCCGTGGTCGATGCCAAATAAGTTTCCTTCTTGATCGGTGAGAATGTGGCCTGCCTTGCGGTCTGCGTTGTTAATCAACGCATCGAAAACCGCAATTTGCTGCAACCTAGGATCATCCGCATGCGCCAGCGTTACTTCATCACCGTTTTCATCGATACCAGTTATCACGGTAAGCCATTGATCAGGAACCTGGCCGGGCGTAAAAATATCAACAACGGTGACTTGTGCTTCAAGCCAATTTTGAAGTGAGCCAACACCGTATGGACCTTCACTGAGTTGAGTTTGTGGAACTAGGTTCCAACCTAAAATTTCGCTCATGACGTAGGCAGCGCGCTCACGTTTGTGGAGTGTGCCATCAGGGAAATCCCAAAGTGGTCGCTCACCCGACTCGGGTTTGTAAATGTAGCGGTTTTGCTCATCCTCAACAACCAGCGTTGAGTTCGATGCGTTGACCATCTGGCCAATTATTTTTAGTGGTTTCGCCATGGAAATTCCACGATAACTCAAATTATCCCAAGCAGCGCGTCAACAGCGCTGGCCATAACATTTGTAGGTTCGCTGGTATCACCCGAGAGCGTTTGGGCAACCCAATTATCAATGATTGCGATTGCAGCTGGGGTATCCAAATCATGCTGCAACGCATTTGCTATTTGGTCGACTACATTTTTTGCGCCGTTGCCTTGGCTGAACGCTTTGCGCCAGCTTTCCAGTTTTGTTGTTGCTTGCGCCAATTCGTCAGCAAACCATTCCCAGTCACTTCGGTAATGGTGCGCCAACAGAGTGAGTCGAATTGCCATTGGATCTGTTCCGGAAGCGCGCAATTTAGAAATGAAGACTAAGTTGCCAAGTGATTTACTCATTTTTTCACCATCTAATGCAACCATTCCGGCATGCATGAAGTTGCTGGCGAATGGACTCACTCCAGTGAGAGATTGCGCGTGCGCGGCACTCATTTCATGGTGTGGGAACTTTAGGTCACTGCCACCACCTTGAACGTCGATTTGTGCGCCTAGGTAATGAGTCGCAATTGCCGAACATTCGATATGCCAGCCAGGCCTTCCTTCACCCAGCGTTGACGGCCAATATGGATCGCTGCCACTTCGCCCACGCCAAAGCATTGGATCAAGTGGATTTCGTTTACCTAGCCGATCAGGATCACCGCCCCGCTGCGCAAAAATGCTGCTCTTCTCGTCGGGTGTTAAATGGGAAACTTCACCAAGCATGTCTGACACTGACATGTCGTAGTAAATGTCGTCCTCAACTTGGTAAGCAACACCTTTTGCCACAAGTGAGACAACACTTTGTTCAATGAGTTCAATTGCTTCAACGACACCAACATAATTTTGGGGTGGGATAACCCTCAGCGCAATCATGTCGCTTTGAAAAAGTGCAATTTGTTCAACGGCAATGTCTTGCCAATTCTTACCAGTTTTTAGCGCACGCTCAATTAACGGGTCATCAACGTCAGTTATGTTTTGGGTGTAATTAACTTCAACACCACTTGCGCGCCAAATCCTAATTAAAGTGTCGAACGCAACATAAGTTGCCGCATGACCCATGTGCGTCGCATCGTATGGCGTGATTCCACAGACATAGATTGTTCCAGTTCGATTTGTCGCTAGCTCCCGCATCACTTGACTGCGAGAATCGAAAATTACTGGAGCGCCAGATGGGTGTGACAGCCTTGGTATTTCCACTTGCGCCCAAGGTTGCATAACTAGATTCTATGAGAATAAGGCAGATGAGTTGCTTAGTGCTGTGGTGTAAGTCAACTTTGGTGGAAGTAGGTTTTGACTAATTCTCTCGTCTGCGTAGATACCTTTCGAATTCGCGCGCTATGGCTTCGCCAGTGGCTTCAGGTAATTCGGCTGTGTCCTGGGTTTCTTCTAGGCCACGTACATAATCAGATATCTCATCATCTTCCGTTGACATCTCATCAACACCAAGTTGCCAAGCTCGCGCCTCTTCAATGAGCAAATCAACTGGAATAGAAGT